>JBGTFQ010000140.1:0-13933 GCA_041747155.1 Rubrobacteraceae bacterium | reverse complement strand
GAAAAGTGTTTCAGCTTGTCAGCGTCTCAGCTAGTCCGGGTTTGCTGACCGGCTGAGAGCCACCGCAGGCGGCGTGCTGACTCGCTAATTAGCTCTAATAGCTTCCATACACGTCGGTGACGAGGTGCTCCGCGCCGGGTTCGGGGGCTGCTTTGGCCTCCTCGACGCACTCGTCTATGTAAGCCCTGATCTCTTCGTCTATCTCATCCAGTTCGGATTCTTCGACCAGGTCCGCTCCTGTGACGCGGTTGCGGAAGAGCATCAGGCAGTCCTTCTCCTTGCGGACTTCTTCCACCTCGTTCTCGCCCCGGTAGGTCTGAGCGTCTCCCTCGAAGTGTCCGAAGTAGCGATTGACTTTGCACTCGACCATAGAAGGCCCGCCACGCTCGCGAGCACGTCGGATCGCCTCGCCCGCCGCCTCGTAAACCGCGAAGAAGTCGTGGCCATCAACCACCACACCCGGCATGGAGAAACCATCGGCCCGCTTGGCGATGTCGATACCCTTGCTCGAAAAAGCCTGAGCCGTCGCTTCAGCGTACCCGTTATTCTCGATCACGAAGATGCACGGGAGGTCCCACGCGCTCGCGAGGTTCAAGCTCTCGAAGACCGTCCCCTGATTCGCGCCGCCGTCACCCGTGAACGAAATAGCTACCTGCTGCGTGCCGCGAGTCTTTGCGGAGAGACCAACGCCGCAAACGAGTGGAGGGCCACCACCGACGATACCGTTTGCTCCGAGCATCCCTTTGTCCAGGTCAGCGATGTGCATGGAACCGCCCTTGCCGTGACAGAGGCCGTCTTGTTTACCGTAGATCTCCAACATCATCGCCTTCGGCTCGCAGCCCTTCGCGATGGCGTGACCGTGGCCCCGGTGGGTGCTGGCGATATAGTCGTCTTCGTCCAAGTGTGCCATGAAACCGGCGGCGATAGCTTCCTCACCCGCGTAGAGGTGAACGAAGCCAGGGATCTCACCTGTAGCGAACTCCGTGTGCAAACGCTCCTCGAACTCCCGGATCATGCACATAGTCCGGTATGCATCCAGCAAACCGTCCTTGCTTAACTCTCTAGCACCGGCAACTTCCGTCATGGGCGCTCCTTTCCCCTGGTCTTGTATCAATAGACACGATACAACGACCCAAAACCCCGGTCAAGTAAGAACCGCGTCAATCATTTGGACTAACTTGCGCAGGGCTTTGCAGCCTGATAATAGTGATGGTGTTCTTTGATAGAAAGGGTTGCAGGAGTAAGAGAAGCGCGTCGATTCGCCCGAGCGAAGTCCATAGCGAAGAGACGGCTTCAAACGGAGAGAAGGAGCGAACATGGAAATACCAAAAGCCATGTTGATCGAGAAGATTCAGAGCCGCAGCGGCACCGAGAAAGCCCGCAAAGCGGACAAAGAGCTTCCCGACAAAATAGACACCGAGACCGACGCAGAACTACTCAAGAAGTACGACATAGACCCCCAGGAACTAAAGGACGAGTTCGGCGGTCAATCGCCCGTGGCGGGATAGAGCCAAACGGACTAAGTATCCCTATAGGCTTGAGCGACCTAGCCTGCTCAGGCCCAGCCCCGCTCCTCGGCTTCTTCGGTGTGTTGGCCGAGCGTTGGTGGAGGACGCCGCACCGGTAGCCGCTCACCCTCGAAAAGTACCGGCGAGCCCAACATCTCGACGGTCCCGGCGACGGGATGCTCCACTTCTTGCAAGATTCCCGAGCCTTTGAGATGCTCGTCCTCGAATACGTCCGCCAGAGTGTTGACCGGCCCGCACGGCACTCCGGCGGACCGGATCTCTCCTACCCACTCGTCGGCGGTCTTCTTGCGGAATTCGTCCTGTAGAACTTCTATCAGCGCTTCGCGGTTGGCGACGCGGTCGGGGTTGGTGGCGTAGCGTTCATCGTCGGCCAAGTCCGACCTCCCGATAGCCTCGCACAGCGTCACGAACTGGCTGTTGTTGCCGACGGCGACTACCAGAGGTTTGTCCGAGGTCTCGAAAGTTTGGTACGGCACGATGGACGGATGAGCGTTACCTATGAGGCCGGTGTCGTGGCCGGAGATCAAATATTCTTGACCTCGATTCGCCAGCCAGCCCAAAGTGGACTCGAAGAGCGGCGTTTCGATGCGGGCGCCTTCGCCGGTTACGGAGCGGCGGTGAAGCGCGGCCAGGATAGCGTTCGAGGCGTACATGCCGCACATGATGTCCGAGATCGCCACCCCGACCTTTGTCGGTTCGCCGCCCGGATGTCCGGTGATGCTCATAACTCCGGCTCGCGCTTGCACCAGAAAATCGTAACCGGGTCGGTCCTCGTCCGGGCCTGGACCGAACCCGGTGATGGAGCAGTGGATGAGGTCCGGGTTCGACTCGCGCAACGCTTCGTAGCCGAGGCCGAGTTTCTCCAGAGCGCCGCGTCGCCAATTCTCGATCACCACGTCCGCATCAGCCGCGAGGTTCTTTATGCGCTCCAGTCCCTCAGGTGTCTTTATATCTACGCCGATGGAGCGTTTGTTCCGGTTAACGGCGAGAAAGTACGCGGACTCGCCCTCTTTGAACGGCGGCCCCCAGTGGCGGGTATCGTCGCCACGTTCGGGGTGCTCGACCTTCAGTACGTCTGCGCCGAGGTCAGCGAGGACCATTGTGGCGTATGGACCAGCTAGGACTCGGGAGAGATCCAGGATTCTCACGCCTTCTAGTGGAAGCATGATCTCTCCGAGCGTATTCTCTACAAGACTTTCAGGCGACGACGCATCTTGGTCTTGGCGATACCGGCGGCGATGCTGTCGAAGGCGCGAGCTGGTTCCGAATCTTCGGGGAAGAGCGACCGTCCAGCTTCGCCAGATGCGTCAGACTCTATCGGGATGCGGCCCAGAATCTTCTGTTCGAGTTCGGCTGCGACGTGCTCGCCACCGTCACCACCGAAGATCTTCATCTCCTTGCCGCAGTCCGGGCATACCACGTGGCTCATGTTCTCGACCACGCCTGTGAGCTTCAAGTGCGCCTGCACCGCCATCTTTCCGGCTTTTACCGCCACGCGAGCAGCGTCGGCTTGAGGAGTGGTGACCACTAGGGCTTCGGCCTTCGGGATCATCTGCGCTATGGTGAGGGCTACGTCGCCGGTCCCAGGCGGCATGTCCACGACTATGAAGTCCGGCTCGTCCCAGTACACGTCGCGCATAAGTTGAGTCAACGCCTTGTTCACTATGGGCGCACGCCAGATCACGGCCTGCCCCTCATCCACGAAGTTGCCCATCGAGATGAATTTCAATCCCGCCGAGGACTCTATCGGGAAGATAACTCCACCAACCACGTTCGGTTTCTCCGTCGCCCCGAGCATCACCGGGATGGACGAACCATGAACGTCCGCGTCCAGAATAGAGACCGAATGACCGGCCCGATCCAGAGCCGCAGCCAGGTTCAGCGCGACGGTGCTTTTGCCAACGCCACCCTTGCCAGAGACGACGGCTATAACGCGAGTCTTGGATTCATCGCGGAAAGCGGGAGCTAGCTCCGACGGGCCGCCGTGTAGTGAGGTCATCAAGTTTTGGCGGTCGGTGTCGGACATAACGCCAAAGTCCACCTCTACGGCTTCGACGCCCTCGATCATCATCAGGCGATCCTTGACGTCCGTGGTCATGCGGTGCTTCATCGGGCATCCAGCGGTCGTGAGGGACACCCCGACGGTCACGTGACCGCCATCAATGGTGACCTCCCGGATCATGTTGAGGGAGATGAGATCCTTGCCGATCTCCGGGTCTCGAACGTCCCTGAGAGCCTCTCGAATCCCCGCCTCAGACAACCCATCCGCTGGCTGCGTAGGGTTTTCGGCCTCCGGTGGCAGCGGCGGTGTTTCTTCTGGCATCTCGCCATTGGGCTTTCTGCGGGACCAGCGGTTAGTCGTCATTTCAAACCCTCCATCCAGGTCTGTCAAAGTGTTTTTTGTAAAGGGATTTCATTCCCGAAACGTTCATTTTGCATGTTATCACAAGGCGATGCTAGGACATCCCGAACAATCACGAGCCCGGTCGTTTGCGGGGTGACCGTATTTCTAGTCGACTCACGGTGTAGCGGTATAGTCTCCAGGTGAATAGTCGTGGATTGAAGGGAGTGGTATGGCGAGTATGAAGGCCGTAAACGTTGAGGAGTTTGGCGAGCCGGAGGTTTTGATCTACGGGGACGCTGAGCGTCCCGCGCCGGGCGAGAGCAAGGTCTTGATCGAGGTGAAGTCCGCCGGGATCAACTACGCGGATACCATGCGTCGCCGCAATCAGTACGTGGAACGCCAAACCCTGCCGTTTACTCCGGGCTCGGAGGTCGCGGGAGTTATCTCTGAACTAGGGGCGAATGTCGAGGGATTGTCCGTCGGTGACCGCGTCGTGACGTTGCTCGGGACTGGTGGATACGCCGAGTACGCCGTAGCTCCAGAAGCCAGCGTCATACCGCTCCCGGAAGGTCTTGGATTCGATGAGGCGGCGGCTATTCCGTTGCAAGGACTGACCGCCTACCACTGCATAAAGACATCCGGCGCGTTGCAACCCGGCGAGAGCGTGCTGGTACACGCGGCGGCTGGTGGCGTTGGCTCCCTGGCGGTCCAGATGGCTAAGTTGCTCGGTGCCGGAACGGTGATCGCCACGGCCAGCACACCGGAGAAACTGGAGCTTGCCGAGTCCCTCGGTGCGGATGTACTTATCGACTACACGGAGGATGGCTGGGTCGAGAAGGTGCGTGAGGCGACCGATGGCAAGGGTGCGGATGTGATCCTCGAGATGGTCGGTGGAGATTTTCTGGCACATAACCTCAAGTGTCTCAATGTCTTCGGCCGGATGGTCGTCTTTGGAGCGGCGAGTGGGGAACGGGGGAGTATCGTTCCGGTGGATTTGATGAAGCGTTGTCACGCCATTGTCGGGTTCTATCTTCCGCAGATATTGACGCGTCGGGATCTTCTCGGCCCGAGCCTGCAAGAGGTGCTTGGTTGGATCGCCACCGGCGAAGTCAAACTCATCATCGGCGGTGCCTACCCGCTAGAAGATGCGGCAACCGCGCACGCCGACCTCGAAGGTCGCAAGACGACCGGAAAGCTACTACTGAACCCGTAGTCGAAACATGAATTTCTGTGGTTGGTAGGGGTGGGCTGGGCCGGTAGAATCCCGGTGGATTCCAAAACAGCGGGAGACGATGATGTGCGGTAGGTACACCCTGAGAATAGCGATGAGCGATTTGGCGGAGAGCTTTGCCTTGGAAGGCCAACTACCGCCCTTCGGGCCGAGTTACAACGTAGCTCCATCGCGGGAGATCCCCGCCATCGTGGGGACCGATGGGCGACGCAGCGTGGAGTTGTTGACGTGGGGTCTCGTGCCTCATTGGTCACGGGAGTTCGATCCAGGTCCGATCAACGCTCGGGCCGAGACCGTAGCGGAGAGACCTTCGTTTCGGCGAGCCTTCAGCGAGCGCCGGGTGCTGATCCCGGCGGATGGTTACTACGAGTGGAAAAAGACTAGCGGTCCCAAGCAACCGTACTACTTCACGGTGCAGGGTGGCGAACCGTTCGCCTTCGCGGGGATAAGCAGCCTGTGGGTTGGGAGCGAGGGAGAGGCTTTCGGAAGCTGCGCGATCATCACCACAACCCCCAACGAACTCGCCGCCGAAGTTCACCACCGAATGCCCGTAATACTGGAGTCGCGAGATTGGGACGCATGGCTCGATCCCACCTCCGACAAACAAGACATGCTCTCCTTGCTGAACCCATATCCTTCTGCGGAGATGGAAACGTATCGCGTCGATACCCAAGTAAACCGGCCCACCAACGACGACCCAAGCTGTGTGGAGCCTGTTTCGGGTGGTCGAGCTTGAAACCCATCGTTTCCGTGGATGGGCTGTCCAAGACTTACTCGTCCGGGTTTAAGGCACTCAAAGATATAAACCTGGACATTCGGCAGGGCGAAATCTTCGCTCTCCTAGGTCCGAACGGCGCAGGTAAGACGACTTTGATCAGCATCATCTGCGGCATCGTCAACCCGAGCGAGGGCCGCATCCTGGCCGATGGACACGACGTTATTACCGACTTCCGGGCCGCGAGATCCCTGATCGGCCTGGTTCCTCAGGAACTCACGACCGACTCCTTCGAGACCGTCCGGGCGACGGTTTCCTTCAGCCGGGGTCTGTTCGGCAAGAAAGCGGACCCGGCTTACGTCGAGAAGGTACTAAAAGATCTCTCGCTCTGGGATAAGCGGGACGACAAGATCGTCACGCTCTCCGGCGGCATGAAACGGCGGGTCATGATCGCCAAAGCTCTCTCACATGAGCCGCGCATCCTGTTCCTCGACGAGCCAACCGCGGGTGTCGACGTTGAGTTGCGGCGGGAGATGTGGGCGGTGGTCCGCTCGCTGCGCGAGACCGGAGTGACTATCATCCTGACCACCCACTACATCGACGAAGCCGAGCAGATGGCCGACCGCATCGGCGTGATAAACGACGGTGAGATCATCCTGGTCGAAGAGAAGGCCGAGCTTATGCGGAAACTCGGCAAGAAACGCCTGACGCTACAGCTACCCGAGAAACTCGACGCGGTGCCGGACGAGCTTTCGTCCTACGGCCTGGAACTCGACAAAGACGGCACGGAGTTGGTCTACACCTACGATTCGCGGGACGGACGGGCGGACATCGCGGCCTTGCTCGCGGATCTTCGGGAGGCGGGGGTCGCGTTCGAGGACTTGCGCACGTCGCAGAGTTCGTTGGAGGAAATATTCGTAAATCTGGTCAAAGGAGATCGATGAACTTTCACGCTGTACGTGCGATCTATATCTTCGAGATGGCCCGTACCTGGCGCACGGTGCTCCAGAGCGTCGTCTCGCCGGTAGTCTCGACATCGCTCTACTTCGTCGTGTTCGGAGCGGCGATTGGCTCGCGCATGGGCGACATGGACGGCGTGGACTACGGAGCTTTTATAGTCCCCGGTCTCATCATGCTCTCATTGCTTACGCAGAGCATCACCAACGCCGCCTTCGGCATCTTCTTTCCAAAGTTTACCGGCACAATCTACGAGATACTCTCAGCTCCTATCTCGTATATAGAGATCGTGCTCGGTTACGTCGGCGCGGCGGCGACCAAATCCATCATACTCGGCCTCATAATATTGGCGACCTCCACGTTGTTCGTGCCGCTCAGGATAGATCACCCGGTCTGGATGATTCTGTTTCTGATTCTGACGGCCCTGACCTTCAGCCTTTTCGGATTCATGCTTGGCATATGGGCTGACGGGTTCGAGAAGTTGCAGCTCGTGCCCTTCCTGATCGTGACTCCCTTGATCTTCCTGGGCGGCAGCTTCTACTCCATCGACATGCTGCCACCGTTCTGGCAGACCGCCACGCTTTTCAACCCGGTTGTCTACCTGATAAGCGCGTTCCGCTGGAGCTTCTACGGAATCTCGGACGTGAGCGTCGGACTAAGCGTGACCATGACGCTCTTGTTCCTGGGGCTGTGCCTGACAGCGGTGTGGTGGATCTTCAAGACCGGATACCGCCTAAAGACGTAACCGAACTCCAAAGGCTCTAGAAACAAACCTGCAGCCCATAGACACCAAAAAGGGCGAGGATCTCTCCCCGCCCTAAAAAGCTGACCTGCTGACTTGCTGAAAAGCTCTAAATCACCGAGCTCGAAGGACCGCCTGCGACGTAGATGGTTTCGCCGCTGATGTACGCGGCTTCGTCGGAGACTAGGAAGGAGACCACGTTTGCGATGTCGTCGACGCGACCGAAACGCTTGAGCGGAATGTTCTTGGCGAAACGCTCTTTCATGTCGTCCATCGTCATGCCGACGCGCTCCGCGGCTTCCTTGGTCATCTCGGTCTCGATCCAACCCGGAGCGACCGCGTTTACGTTGACGTTGAACCTACCCAACTCCAACGCGAGTGTCCGCGCCAATGCCTGCAACCCGGCCTTCGCCGCCGAATAGTTGGCTTGGCCCTTGTTCCCCAGCGCTACTATGGAACTGGTCATCACGATCTTGCCGTACTCTTGCTCGACCATGTACTTCTGAGCCGCCCGCGAACACAGGAAACTCCCCTTGAGATGAACGTCGAGAACCGTGTCCCAGTCACTCTCGGTCATCTTGAACGATAGGTTGTCCCGCAAGAGCCCCGCGTTGTTGACCAGGATGTGAACCCCGCCAAACTTCTCCGCGACCGCGTCGAACGCCTTCTCTACCTGCTCCTCATTCGATACGTCGCAAGCTAGCGCCAGAGCCTCAGCCCCCGTAGCCTCTATCGCCTCGACCGTCTCTTGACAAGCCTCCGCTGACAGATCCAAAACCGCCACGTTCGCGCCATCCTGAGCCAACCGGATCGCCTCCGCTGCCCCAATACCCCGAGCCGCCCCCGTTACGACCGCTGTCCGTCCACTGAGTCGTGCCACGTTACACCTGTCTTTCCTATTGCTCCTATATTCCATGCTTGCGCACAGACAATTTTGTTACAACGTAATTAATTGTATACGAAATGAATATATATGTCTATGGTAGATATGTGCAGTTGGAACTACATATCTATCAACATTGAGCATTATAGCTTGCGCCCGAGGCGTTTTTGGAAAGTCTATTACTTAAGAAGAAGCAAATCCCCCCGCATCGAGAATTATACGGAGGGATCGCGACGCTGTGGTTCTCTATTGCATAAAGATGCCGCCGTTTATGTTCAGGGTTTGTCCTGTTATGTAGTCACCGTCTACTACGAGGTAGCGTACGGCTTTCGCGACTTCCTGCGGGTCTCCGATGCGGCTGAGGGGGATGCGGGCTTTGATCTTCTCCCGTACTTCGTCGGGGACGGCGCTGAACATATCCGTCTCCATAAAGCCGGGGCAGATCGCATTGACGCAAACATTGTAGCGGGCCATCTCCAAAGCGGCGGATTTGGTGAAGGAGATCATGCCTCCCTTAGCCGCCGCGTAGTTGGTCTGCCCGAAGTTGCCGGATTGCCCAACAAACGAGCTTATGTTGACGATCTTGCCACTCTCCTGTTCCGTGAACGTCGAAAGCGCGGCCTTAACGGTGTAATAACAACTGTTTAAGTTGGTCTGTACAACCTTGTCCCAATCTTCAGGCTCCAGCTTCTTCATGGTTTTGTCGATGGTGATGCCTGCGTTGTTGACCAACACGTCCAACCGACCAAACTTCTCGACGCTCTGCTCGATGAGACTCGCCGCTTGCTCGGCATCCGACACGTCGGCCTTTATGGCGATCGCGTTTTCCTCCCCAAGCTTCTCGACAATCTCGTTGGCCGGTCCTTCGCTATTGGCGTAGTTGACAACCACCTTCGCGCCTCCACTAGCCAATTCCTCCACAATGGCCCGGCCAAGACCTCGACCCGCCCCGGTAACCACCGCGACTGCACCTTCCAAACTACTCATACCTACTCCCTTCCCCTTATTCTTTACACTTGTCCCGCAGTCTACTTACCTGCAACACTACGATCAAACTATGTTCAAAGCACACATATAACCATCCCGACAATCACCAGCCTAAAGCGTTACAATGTCCGCAGTTGGAACAGACAGACTTGACGATCTAGTATCTATGTGTAAAATGCACATATATGGAAGAGAGGAACGTGACAGAAGAGGAGCGCAAACGCCCTGAGATGCGGGGTGCTGAGGCTCGGCCTAGAAACTGGCTGGTCCCGGTCATTTTGTTGTCGTTGAAGGATTGGAACTCCTATGGGTATGAGCTCATGGAGCGAGCGACGGCTTTCGGGTTTGAGGCGATGAATCCGGGGACGTTGTATCGGACTTTGCGTCAGATGGAGAAGGACGGCATCGTCGAGTCCACGTGGGAGACATCCCGCGGTGGTCCGGCGCGTCGGATGTATTCCATCACCGATTCTGGCAAGACGTATTTGGATTTCTGGGCTGATTCTTTGGAGCAGTACCAGAAGACGATGGATTCTTTTTTCCGTATGTACACTGGAAGATCGCTACGGCCCGAGGAGAAAGAGCGGGAAGAGTAGCGGGAAGCTACTTCGCGAGGGATCGCGGGAGAGGAGCCATTTCTATGGCGGACATGAAGAAGACGACTGAGATGATTGAGCAGGTCGTTAGCACGACGCGGGATTCGTACATGACGGTTGTGGATCACACGGTCAGCATGCAGGAGCGGAACGTGCGTTTCGCGCAGAGCATCGCGGAGAGTTCCATCAAGGAGCTTCGGGCGCAGGCGGATGACAATCGCGCCATGACCAGCAAGATGGTCAAGCGCGTCGAGAATCAGCGCGAGGTTGTGCAGAAGCTGGCCGAGGAGTCTTTGGACGCCTACATGGACATGCTCTACGCGCCGCTCTCGTACTACAAAGAGGGTCTGAAAGCCGTAAAGACCGCTCGGTAGTCAGAAGTTAATTTCTCAGCGACTCGGATAGCCGTTGAGGTGGAAAGCAAGAATCGAGAAGGAGATTTTGATGGATCAGAAACAGCAGAAGCAGGTAAACGAAGCGGCTGAGAAGTTCGCTAGCGCGATCAAGGAATCGTATCAAGCGGTTGCTGACCGGGGCGTATCGGCTCAGGAGCTGAACGCTCAGCTCACGCAGAGCTTCTTCAACGGTGTCATCGAGAACCTTCGGACCCAAGCCGACAGCAACCGGGAGATGGCCCAGGATCTCATCGAGCAGCAGAAGAAGCAGCGCGAGGCTTCGCAGGCGATGGTCCAGGAGGGTGCTAACGCCTACATGGACTTCTTGAACTCCATGTTCTCCTACTACCAGGGCAACCTGGATCAGGCCAAGAAGAACACCAAGTAACACGAGCATAAAGAACGCGGTAACGCACCGTGAGTAATAAGAGGGACCGGGCTTTTTAGTCCGGTCCCTCTTCGTTTTGGTGTATCCTGTCGTAAAGGTTAATGGGGAAAGGAGCGGTATGAGTTTTGGTAACGGTAACGGCACGGAGATTGTGATCTCAACGCCTCTTAGGACGGCTATAGGTACGTTCGGCGGTAGTCTCAAGGATGTAACGGCCACGGATCTCGGGGCGACGGTCGGCAAGGAGGTCATCTCCCGATCCGGCGTGGCTGAGGATCAAGTCGATCAAGTCATAATAGGTAACATTCTTCAGGGTGGGCAGGGCATGAACCCCGGTCGCCAGGTCGGCATAAAGAGCGGTCTTCCGGTAGAGACTCCCGGCATGACGCTCAATCGCATGTGCGGCTCGGGTTTGCAGGCTATTATTTCCGCCGCTCAAGAAGTCGCGCTCGGTGATGCGGAAGTCGTAATGGCCGGTGGCATAGAGAACATGGATCAAGCCCCGTTCCTGCTCCCGAAAGCTCGCTACGGCTACCGGATGGGTATGCCGAGCGTCGAGATGTACGACAGCATGGTCTACGATGGCCTGTGGGATGTCTTCAACGACTATCACATGGGTGTGACGGCGGAGAACGTCTCCGAGAAGTACGGGGTCAGCCGCGAAGACGCCGATGCCTACGCGGCCCGGAGTCATCAGCGGGCGGCCAAGTCTATAGAAGAAGGCTACTTCGACGACCAAATCGTACCCGTAGACATCAAGCAGAAAAAAGAGACCGTTCAATTCACGAAAGACGAGCACGTCCGCGAGAGCGCGACCGCCGAGGGGCTCTCGAAGCTGAAGGCGATCTTCAAGAAAGAAGAAGGAACTGTGACGGCGGGCAACGCCTCGGGCATCAACGACGGCGCGGCTCTGACGCTCGTGACGAGCGCGAAGAAGGCCGAAGAGTTGGGTCTTCCAGTGGCGGGCAAGCTCATCTCGGCGGCGGTGGCTGGAGTTGACCCCTCGATCATGGGTATCGGCATGGTCCCCGCGTCGCAACTGGCACTCAAGAAGGCGGGCATCTCCGCTGAAGACCTTGATGTAGTAGAGGCCAACGAGGCATTCTCCTCGATAGCCGTGGCCGTCGGGCGCGAGCTAGGCATCGACGAAGAGAAGCTCAACCCGCTCGGTGGAGCTATCGCCCTCGGACATCCCATCGGGGCGACCGGAGCAGTTTTGACCGCCAAGATCCTCAATGAGCTAGCCCGCACGGGTGGTCGTTACGGCTTGGTCACACTGTGCATTGGTGGCGGCATGGGCATAGCAGCAGTCTTCGAGCGCGTCTAAGCTTCACGGAGAAAGTATTGAAAAGAGGGGACGCTCTTTTGTAGAGTGTCCCTTCTTTGCTTTTGTATTAGATGTGAATTTCTAGGCTGCGGATTCCGGACGCAGGTCTATTTCGACGTGTTCGATACCCTCGTTCCAGTGTTGGCGTTCCGGGAGATCCAGACTTCGGAGAAGGTGCAACATTCCAGTATTCTCCGGCAGCACGAGCGCGTGTAAATGTTCTACGTCGTGCTCACGAGCAGCTTTTATGAGTCTTTTGGTGAGAGCCAATCCGAGCCCTTGTCCCTGGAAGCGATCCTCGACTAGAGCCGCGTATTCGGCGGTGTCTGTCTCACCTTCGCGGTCGTAGCGGACTACCGCGATGATTTCGTTTTCGTCTTCCGGGTCGAGCGCCACCAGCGCATACCGCCGAATGCCGTCCACCTCAGCGAACCGCCGCGATTGCGACTCCGACAACTCCTTCATCGGCCCAAAATAACGCAAATATACAGACCTACTGCTGGACCGCCCAACCAACCGCCGCAACGCCGGAGCATCCTCCGGTCGAACCTCGCGGATCGGAACGCATGAGCCATCGCGCAAACTCAAGAAATATCGTTCTCCAGAACTCACGCACTCTCACCAACTATATAACTATGTGCAGAATACATATAGAGGATAGTCTATCTTTTGATGCTGGTGTTTCAAGGCGTAGTTTTGGGATTCGGCTTCGAGGAGCTTGGTTGGTTGGTCGGAGGCTGTATCATTATCGAGCTTTGTAAGTCGGGATGGCGTACATGGGAAGATAGGAGAGATCGGTGGAATATAGAAGGCTTGGAAGTACGGGTACGATGGTTTCGGAGTTGTGTCTGGGGACGATGACCTTTGGGCGCGAGTTAGATGAGGCGGGCTCCGAGGAGATCCTCGCCCGGTTTTTCGAGGCCGGTGGGAATTTTGTGGATACGGCGGATGTCTACGAGGCGGGGCTGTCCGAGGAGATCACGGGCAAGGCGCTCAAAAGCGTCGGTATCGACCGTGAAGACGTAGTTCTGGCTACCAAAGTGCGGATGCCGATGGGGGATGGACCGAACGATGTGGGCCTCTCCCGAAAGCACATAATGGCGGGCTGCGACGCTTCTCTGCGGCGACTCGGCACGGACTACGTGGATCTGTATCAGGTGCATCTGTGGGACGAGGCCACACCCCTAGAGGAGACTCTCTCCGCGCTCACGGATCTCGTGCGGGCGGGCAAGGTTCGGTACATTGGGTGCTCCAATTACACAGCGTGGCAACTGATGAAGGCATTGTGGATCAGCGACAAGCACGAATTCGAGCGTTTTGTCACGTTGCAGCCGCAATACTCGCTCGTCGAGCGGAACATAGAGCGGGAGTTGCTCCCGGCGTGCGTCTCGGAGGGTGTGGGCGTGTTGCCGTGGGGGCCGCTGGGTGGCGGGTTCCTTTCGGGAAAATATCGTCGGGACGAGAAGCCGCCCGAGGACTCGCGCATAGCCGGTGCATCAGACGATCTCGAAGAAGCGTGGCAGAGGAGATCCACGGAGCGAAACTGGCGAACCATCGACGTCGTGCAGTCAATCTCCGAGGAGACCGGCAAGAGCTTCCCGCAGATAGCGCTGAACTGGTTACTTCGGCAGCCAGGGGTAGTGTCGCCCATTCTCGGGGCTCGCAGGGCAGAGCAGCTAGAGGACAACCTCGGGGCCAGCGGGTGGAAGCTGGACGCCGGGCAAGTCGCCCGCCTCTCCGAAGCGAGCGCCACCGAGAGCCCCTACCCGCAACGCATGATCGAGCAGTTCCAGAGGATCTAATCTGCGTATACCGCCTCCGGCGGAGCGCCGATCCCGG
>JBGTFQ010000139.1:0-31885 GCA_041747155.1 Rubrobacteraceae bacterium | reverse complement strand
CTCCTGCGGATCGAGGGTAAGGCGGTGGAAGTCTAGGCCGCGTTCCCGGATGAGTCCCTCGAATGTCGGTGGGGCGGCCAGGCGTAAGACGTGACCGGCGTTTTTCAGGCCGACGGCGAGGGCCACGCCGGGTTGCACGTCCCCCCGCGAACCGCCGAGCGTCATCGTTATCTTCATGAGCGATGGATGCTAAAGGTCGCGCTCCCGGTGACCTTCGCCCGCCTCCAGCTTGTATAAGGGTTTGTCCGGGCGACCTTCGTCCCGCTCTACCGAGATCGTCCCCGCGCTCTCTAATTCCTTGAGAGTATCGCGGACCTCGCGCTTGTCTTCCTTGAGGATGCGGCTCCAGTCGGCGGTCGAGTAGCGCACGCCGGGTGGTATGGCGGTCAGAACCTGCAGTATCTTCGACTCCATTCCCCGCATCGCTAGTCGAGGCCCATCTTGACGCGAGCGTCGTGCAGGGTGGTTCGGGCGACATCGCGGGCTCGCTCGGCTCCGGCTTCGAGAACGTCGTCGAGTTCTTTGGGATCGTCCAAGAGTTCCAGAGTACGTTCGCGGATGGGGGCGAGTCCTTCCACTACGATCTCGCCGAGATCCTTCTTGAAATCCCCGTATCCCTTGCCGTCGTAATCCTCTGAGATTTCCTCCGCCGATCTGCCCGTGAACGCGGTGTATATGTCGATGAGGTTAGTGAGAGCTGGTTTGTCGAGGCTCGCCGATACTTCGGTGCCGGAGTCGGTCTTGGCACGTCGTATCTTTTTCCGAACCGTATCGGGTTCGTCTAGGATGGCGACGTAGCTCCCCGCGACCTCGCTGCTCTTGCTCATCTTCGCCGTCGGATCGTCCAGGGCCATTACCCGCGCCCCGGCCTTCAGGATCATGGGCTCCGGCACCACGAAAGTCTCGCCGTGCAGATGATTGAACCGCCGCGCCAGAACCCGCGTCAGCTCTAAATGCTGGCGTTGGTCCTCCCCGACAGGGACGGAATGCGCGTTGTAGAGCAGGATGTCCGCAGCCATCAGCACGGGATAGTCGAAGAGCCCGACGCTCGCCGAATCCGCCCCGCCTCTCTGGGCCTTGTCCTTGAATTGAGTCATGCGAGATAGTTCTCCGAAACGGGCCACGCAGTTCAGGAGCCACGTAAGCTCCGAATGCTCCGCGACATGACTCTGGCGGAAGACCACGGATTCTTCCGGGTCTATGCCAGATGCCAGGTAGATCGCCGTTATCTCCCGCACTTTGCTCCGCAAGACTTTAGGGTCCTGCGAAACCGTTAGAGCGTGAAGATCCACGACACAAAAGAAGTTCTCATACTGCTCCTGCATGGCGACCCAGTTCTTTATGGCCCCAAGATAGTTGCCGACTGTGAGATCGCCGCTCGGCTGTATCCCGCTAAATACTCGCTGTTTGCTCTGCATAGTGCCCATTCTAACTAATGTAGGAGGATACAACCTCGGTCAACGGGAGCCTTCCAGGTTCTCCCGGACAGCGTTCACCATGTCCTCGGAGGAGCGCCCGTTGTCCCGGCGTTCGTCCATCTTCACGACGGTGTACGCGCGCTCCACTCCGAGATCGAAGACAGCAGCTTGAGCCTTCGCGAGAGCGGCATAGACTTCCTCCACGCTCTCAGCCTCGACGGTCGTCCCCATTGGGCTCAAGGAGCATTTCAGGCCGGAAGATTCCAACGATCTCACCGCCGCCGCTACGTAACGGCTGACGCTGGTGGTCTCTGTCCCCAGAGGCGCGATGCTTATTTCGGCTACGATCACGATTCATCCTCTTCTGTCTCTAATACCGTCGTTGCTAGTCTACCGTGAGCGCTCCTAAGTACCCAGCGAGACCGCGATCTCCCGCGCCGCCGCAACTACGTGGCTCGCCAGACGCTCCCCAGGACTCTCCCCGAGGCGGGAGATCGGGCCACTAGCACTCACCGCTGCCCGTAACTTCTCATCCGGCCCAAAGACCGGCGCGCTAACGCTCGCGACCCCAGCCTCGCGCTCGGCCACGCTCTCCACCCAACCTCGGCTCCGTAGCTTCTCGAACTCCGACTCTCCCAGACCACCGAAGCTCCCTTCATCGTCGGCCCACACAAGCAAAACCTTACCGGCGGACCCGTGCGAAAGCATCATCACCGCCCCAACCGGAACCGTATCCCGCAAGCCCGTCGCCCGCTCCATAGAGGCCACACACACGCGATGATCCCCTTCCCGCACATAGAGCTGCGTACTCTCACCCGTAGCATCCCGCAGACGCTCCAAAACAGGCCGCGCCCGCTCCACAAGCCCCACACCAGCCGCCCGATTCCCCCAACCCAGCAACCGCAGCCCCAGCGAATACCGTCCATACCGCCGCGCCACCAGATGATGCGACTCTAGCGCCGACAACAACCGATACGCTGTCGGACGCGCCAACCCCGTCCCCTCAACCACCTCCGCCAGACTCGCAGCACCCCCCGCCGCCAGAAACGACAACACCGTCACCGACTTGTCCAAAACCCCAACGCCGCTCTTGACCCCAATCGAAGTTTTCTCTATACTGTCCATATATCGGTCATTATGTCTCATATATCGAGACAATGCAAAGAGGAGTACGGAGTTGGCCCGAGAGTGGAACGCGGTTGAGTACGAGGAGATCTCCACTCCTCAAACTCGTTGGGGCGCGGGCGTTTTGGAACTTCTGGACCTCCGGGGAGACGAAGCCGCTATGGACGCTGGCTGTGGCACGGGTCGGGTAACGGAGCTATTGCTGGATCGACTGCCCCACGGTAACGTGCTCGCGGTGGATGGTTCGGCGGCGATGGTCGAGTCCGCGAGAGAGCGGTTTTCGGGTGACTCGCGGGTTCTCGTTGAGAGGCAAGACCTGCTGGAGCTAGAGGTAGACGAACCCCTGGACCTCATCTTCTCCACCGCGACTTTCCACTGGATAAAAGACCACGAACGCCTCTTCCAGAACTTGGCGCGAGCCATAAAACCCGGCGGTCAGCTAGTAGCCCAGTGCGGCGGCGAAGGCAACATCTCGTGCTCCACGAGAGCTACCGCAGAGACCATGAGTGAAGAGCGTTTCCAGCCATACTTCGAGGGGTGGACGGACGACAAACACTACGCGAATGCCTCGGACACGAAGCGGCGGCTCGAAGAATCCGGGTTCGAGCGCGTCGAAACTTGGCTGCACGACGAGCCTACGCCTTTCGGTTCGGTGGGAGAGCTTGCGCGGTTTCTGGAGACTGTTGTTTTGGGCGGTCACATGCTGCGGTTGCCGAAGGAGGAGCG
Organism: Rubrobacteraceae bacterium; assembly: GCA_041747155.1. GTDB lineage: Bacteria > Actinomycetota > Rubrobacteria > Rubrobacterales > Rubrobacteraceae > JACDDK01. The sequence continues at coordinate 28,616 of JBGTFQ010000139.1, read as the reverse complement.
CGGGTCGTTCGCAGCTTCGGTCGCAGAGAAGATAGGAGAGTATGATGGTCCTCCTACGTTAGACTACGTGCGTTTGACCATGGTGGCGGTGAGAGTGTGAGTGGGGATCTTGAGGCACTTTTCGATGGGGCTGCGTCTGAGTATGATCGGTCGCGGCGGCGGCTCGTGCCCGGTTTCGAGGAGCTGTACAGTGCCGCGGTCGAGGAGATCCCTTACGGACCCGACGAAGTGTTCCGGGTTCTGGATCTCGGCGCCGGTACCGGCCTCTTGAGCGCGATGGTCGCCAGGGATTTCCCCCGCTCTCGCATCACGCTCGTGGATATCTCCATCGAGATGCTCCGCGTGGCTCGCAGGCGCTTCGCGGATTCTCCGGGACGTTTCGAGCACCGGGTCATGGACTACGCTCGCACGCCGTTGCCCTCCGCCGTGCCGGGCGCGAAGATCGGCTACGATCTCGTTGTCTCCGCGCTCTCCATCCACCATCTCACGGATGGAGATAAAGCGGAGTTGTTCGTGAGAATCCATGAATCGCTCGCTTTCGGAGGGGTTTTTATCAACGCGGATCAACGCCTGGGTGACACGCCCGACGAAGAGGCCACCTACCAGAACTGGTGGCTCGGACAGGTCCACGAAGCGGGCGTTGGCGAGAGCGAGTTCGCCGCCGCACTGCAACGCATCCGGGCCGACAAGAACGCCACGCTGGACGCGCAACTAGGCTGGATGGAAGAAGCTGGTTTCGGGGACGTCGCCTGCAAATACGAGAACCAACGGTTCGTGGTCTATGTGGGCCAAAAACCCAAACCGAGATTGTCTATCGTACCTGACGAAAGGATGGATGCATGAGCACATCAAAGACCCTGATGGAGAAAGTCTGGGAGAAGCACGTCGTGCGGAGCGTCGAAGGCGAGCCGGACTTGCTCTACGTGGACCTGCACTTGGTTCACGAGGTGACGAGCCCGCAAGCGTTCGAGGGATTGCGGATCGCGGATCGTAAAGTCCGACGACCGGACCTTACATACGCCACGATGGATCATAACGTACCGACCACCGGCATCGGACTCCCCATCAAGGACGAAGTCTCCGCCAAGCAGATGCAAGCCCTGGAAAAGAACTGCGAAGAGTTCGGCATCGAGCTAAACGAGTGGGGCTCTATAGGACAGGGCATTGTCCACATCATCGGGCCGGAGATGGGCCTGACCCAGCCGGGTCTCGTCATAGTCTGCGGCGACTCTCACACCGCCACGCACGGAGCGTTCGGTGCTCTCGCGTTCGGCATCGGGACCAGCGAAGTCGAGCACGTCCTCGCTACTCAGACGCTACCGCAGAGTCGTCCCAAAACGATGGCCGTCACCATTGAAGGCGAGCTTCCGGCAGACGTTACGGCCAAGGATCTCATGCTCGGTATCCTGAACAGGATCGGCACCGGCGGCGGTGTCGGCCACGTCATTGAGTATCGGGGGGAGGCGATCCGCTCTCTCTCTATGGAAGGCCGCATGACGATCTGCAACATGTCCATCGAAGGCGGTGCTCGCGCCGGTCTTATCGCCCCGGACGAGACGACCTTCGAGTACTTGAAAGGCCGCCCGCATGCGCCAGAAGGCGAAGATTGGGATGCGGCTCTAGCGGAATGGAAGAAGCTCGCCACGGACGAAGGGGCCGAGTACGACAAAGAAGTCGTGATACAGGCGGAGGATCTCTCACCCTACGTCTCCTGGGGGACAACTCCGGCTCAGACGGTCGAGTTGAGTGGTGAGGTTCCGGAGCCAACCAACGACGGCCACGAGCGGGCCTTGAAGTACATGGGCCTGCAAGCGGGGACTCCGATGCGGGAGATCGAGGTGGACACCGTCTTCCTCGGTTCTTGCACCAACGCCCGCATCGAAGATCTGCGAGCCGCCGCCGCCGTCCTCGAAGGCCAAAAGGTCAAAGACGGCATCCGGGCGATGGTCGTGCCAGGTTCCATGCGCGTAAAACAACAAGCCGAAGAAGAAGGATTGATGGACATCTTCGTCGAGGCGGGATTCGACTGGCGCAACGCGGGTTGTTCGATGTGTCTAGGGATGAACCCGGACATCTTGCAGCCTGAAGAGCGGTGCGCGTCCACATCCAACCGCAACTTCGAGGGTCGTCAGGGCAAAGGTGGCAGGACGCATCTCGTCAGTCCGGCGGTGGCGGCGGCGACGGCTGTAATGGGTCGGTTCGCCTCACCCAGTGATCTCGGCGTAACAACGGAGGTGAGGTAGATGGAGGCAGTAAAAGCAGTACAGGGAAAGGCGCTCCCGCTCGGCTGGGACGACGTGGATACCGACCAGATCGTACCCTCCGACGCCCTAAAGCGTATCGAACGCACCGGCTTCGGACAATTCTTGTTCTCCGCCTGGCGCGAAGACCCGGAGTTCGTCATGAACAAGACCGAACACGAGGGCGCGGTAGTCCTGCTCGCGGGCCAGAACTTTGGCAGCGGCAGCAGCCGCGAACATGCGCCGTGGGCCATCCAGGACTACGGATTCGGGGCAGTGGTGGCGCCATCGTTCGCCGACATCTTCAAGAACAACTGCGCCAAGATCGGGCTTCTAGCGGTGGAACTCTCCGAGGAAGCCGTACAGAAACTACTTGAAATAACCCGCAAAGACCCCGAAGCAACAGTAACCGTGGACCTCGAAGGCCGTGTAGTAAAAGCCCCCGGTTTCGAGGAGCCCTTCGCCTTCGACAACTTCGCCCGCTACCGGCTAATGAACGGCCTCGACGATATCTCCATGACGCTCACCTACGAAGAAGACCTCGCAGAATTCGAGAAGTCGCGCCCAGGTTATCTGCCGAGTGTACTTTAGAGGTATTCAGACTTCGTCAAAATAGTCCGAGTCTATGCGTTTGATCTCGTAGGACGACTCAACCGTAGCGCCGACGTTGTAGTCGATCATAAGGTTGGCAAGCGCCTCGCCGTCGATCAGCACCACGCTGCTCTCTATCGACGAGGCGTAGTCCCGAGCGTTTTGGGAGAAGTCCGACGTGGTTATGAAGATGCCTTTACGAGCTTTCTTTCCCAAGAGTGCTCCGACGAATTTTTGGATCTCCGGGCGACCCACTGTATTCTCCCAGCGCTTCGCTTGGATGTAGATCACGTCTAGCCCCAGACGATCTTCATTAATCACGCCATCTACACCTTCGTCGCCGCTCCCACCAATAACGCTTCCGGCATCTTTTCTGGTGCCGCCGTAGCCCATTGCCACCAATACCTCTACAACCAACTTCTCGAAAAAACCCGGAGAACAGCTCTTTATCTGCTCTATCAATTCCGTTCCCAAGTTTCGGCGAATCGTTCCGTGAGCAATCTCTATAGACTCTACAGGAGTTTGTTCGTCTGCTTCATTCACGTCCGCTAACAGCTTCTTGTCAGTGGAAACTCCGTTTCTAGTTTTGAACTCAACGAACTCTTCGTAGCGTCTGAGGAATTTAGAGTCAATCGCTAAAGGGTTATTCTTCAGGAGTTCCAGACCTCGATCCGTAATGTTCAGATAACCTCTGCGGGAGCTTTCTATCAGCCCGGCCTTCTTCATGTAAGTGTTCGCCCAGCCCACGCGATTGTCAAAAGTTGGGTACTTACCGCTTGGTAAAAGTTCCAGGCGCTCCGAATTTGTCAAGTCAAAGTGATTGGCCAAGCTCTCTACGGCCTCTCGAAAACGACGCTCTTGACCGTCTGAGGCCAGCTCAAGTAGTGGCAGCATAATGCTTTGGAAGTCAGGAATAGTCATGTAATGTAATAGTTTACGTGACTATTAACTCTGCCGCCAGGAACACAAAAGGCGTTAGTGTAGATATGAGATCTAGACTATTCAGTACAGAGGCTAGAAACAGTAAAGACTCCGCAGCGAAACCTTACTCTTACCTACAGTTCGGTGACTTGGACTTTGGCGCTGCCGGGTTCGACCAGATCGATCTTCTGCGCCGCTGCCAGTGAGAGGTCTATGTCGCGGCCTTCTATGTAGGGGCCGCGGTCGTTGATGACTACTTGCACGGACGCGCCGCCGCGGCTGACTTCCAACTCCGTGCCGAGCGGCAAGGTCTTGTGCGCCGCGGTGAGCTTCTCCGGGTCGTATGGCTCCCCGGTAGCGGTCGCTTCTCCCGCGAAATCCCACCCATAATAGGATGCGACCATCTCCTCGTCGTTTATAGAATCTTTGTCTGCTGAATCCACTTTCGCTGCTTCTGCGGGAGCCGAAAGCCCGCCCGACTCAGGACGAACCATACCGTCCAGTATCGTCTCGTCGGAATTGCCCGACCAAGCGAACGACGACACGATCAACAACACCGCTCCTACCAACAGAATACTCAGAGATTTTTCTAATCTATAGAACACTGTATTCATATCCTCCATTGCATCCATGCCCCCGCTAAACCGGGCGACACCGTTCTTGCAATAGAACGTAACACGTTGTAACGAGATTGCAACACTTGTAGATCAAATGGTGTATCTAGGTCATTGTTTAGTGACGCGAACTTCGGCGAAGCCGGGTTCGATCAGGTCGATCTCTTCGGCGGCGGCTCGGGAGAGGTCGAGTTCGCGGCCTTTTATGTATGGTCCACGGTCGTTGACTAGTACGCGGACGGATTTTCCTTTGTGCTCCACTAGTAGCTTCGTGCCGAGAGGTAGCTTTTTGTGGGCTGCGGTCAGCTTTTCCGGATCAAAGGCCGGACCGCTCGCGGTGGGGAGTCCAGCGAAGTCCTCTCCATAGTAGGAGGCGGTCATGATCTTGCTGTCTTCCTCCGAGCTTGGGGCGCTCTCTTGGGGCGCATTTGTTGGGGAGTCTAGCGAGACTTCCATGACTCGGGAGTAGAAGGTGCTGTCCTGCGCCTCGCGGGCTCCGATACCCACGATGGTGACGATCGCTACGAGTATCGAGGCGACGGAAAAGAACGACGTATAGAAGACGCTTTTCCAGGAAGTCTTGGGCAGAAATTTTCGCCAAGTATTCTGTCTTCGCCATTCGCGGCGGGACAGGCTAGCTGAGGTGGTCTCTCCTATCATAGAGGTTGCTTAAGGCTCCTTCTCAGGGATATGAGATGTCTCGTGGATTATGGTCTGCCCGCTTACAGGGGCGACGAAACATACAATTTGTCCACTCTCTATTACCCGGAGCGCAAGGTTATATGAGAAAAGGCCGCAATTCTTGCTCGCAGCGAGCGATCCACTCTACTGAGGAGATGAGATATCCGCTACGGAATTCGCTATTCATGGAATACTGTGGTGGATGTCGGAGAGAAGAGGTCACATTATGAGTGCGGATATAGGGTCCACCAAAAAACTGCTACGCGCCATCTCGCTGGCCTTTGTAGTTGCGGCTAGTGTTCTATTCGCTGCTTGCGGAGCGGAAGACGGGAGTAGTGGGTCCAATGGCGAGTCCAAAGAATCCGAAAACGGCAAAACCGAAGCTGCTTCCAAACCCTCGGAGAAGACATCCGGGGCTGCAGGGGAAAAGTCCGTAGAGAAAAATTCCGGGGACAAGAATGGAAATTCTTCGGCCTTCGCCGACAAGAAAAAAGAAAATTCTTCTGGCGGCACCGCGAGTAAGCAGGGGGGAGCCGAAGCTGGTCCGGCGGTCGAGATCGAGTTCGGCGGAGATAAAGGGACTCGCTTCTCTTCGACTTGCTTTGTCGGGCAGGAAAGAATCAAGACGAAGGGCGAGGTTCCCGATGTGCTGTCGATGAAAACTGGCGGTCGTAAGGTGGAGTGCGAGATCTCGAAGAAGGGCCAGGGCTCTCTTGAGACGACGCTCGTAGCCGGTGAGAGTCGCCACGTGCAGCGGACGGATTCGCGGTGGGCGACGATCTCCCTGACCTACTCGAAGGCTGGATTTTTCTCTTCCGTGAAGACTTCCAGTGCAGGCTCGGCGGCGGCCAGCAGCCAGACCAGCGTTACTTCCAACCAGTCATCCTCAGCCTCTTCTTCATCGTCATCCTCCTCGGTAACTTCCGACTGACCGGCCATCCTCCAGGAAAGGCGTAGAGTATGTCGAACAGCAACGATGAAACCTTTGAGCTAAACCTCGACCTTCACCCGAACGAGGCTTCGGGCCTCGTGGATATTCGTGACGAAGCGCTCCTGAAATCCCACGATTGGGACTACGGATTCTGGGCGGTGATGGATGAAGCCGAAGCTGAATACTGCGTCGCCACTATCGGACACCGACGAGGAGACGCTATCGGCGAGAGCTGGGAGATCGACCGTCTGCACGCCAAGCCGCAGTTTATTGGACCGGAGGGGGAGACCGGGGACGCGGAATCCGTCGCTTACCACGATGGCTGGGTCTACATCTTCGGCTCGCAGCACGGTGGCAAACGTGGACCTGTAGACCCCGAAGAAGCCTGGGTCGCCCGCTTTCGTGAGGAAGATGTGGATCACGCCTTCAAAGACCCCGCGGTAGAGATGCAGATCGCCCGCACAAACTTCGTGCTCCATCGACTCATAAACGATGCTTTCGGAACGCAAGCGGTGGACCTGTTGCCACAAGGTCCACAGACTTACAAAGCGTTCGTGACTAACAGTCGCGGCGAGGATGGGCCGGGGCCGGATGTCGTCCACAAAACCGACGTGACCATTAACATCGAAGGCGCCGCCTTCCGCGACGACGGCTCCGTCCTACTCGGTCTCCGCTACCCACTAGCCTCTGATGGAAAACCCATCATCGTCGACGTAGACGGCATCCAAAACCTCTTCGAGCCCAACGCCGCCCCACCCGAGGCAAAAGGATTCTGGATCGCCGCCGCCATCGGTCGCGACGGAGACTTGGCCGGGGTGCGAGACCTCGCCCTAGTAGACGACCAATTGCACATCGTCACTGGCAACATCGACAGTAAACAGAAAGGCAGCGTGATCCTCGAAGACCACCCCGAGGGTCGCGATACCGTCGCTACCCACTTCCTCTGCAAGCTCCCGCCAGATAAACGCTCCGGCTCCCTCGAAGCCGAATTTGTCCGCGAATTCCCGGAACTACCCCGTGTCGAAGGCATCGCCATAACCAGCGAAGACCGCGCTTTCTACGTCACCGACGAAGACGAGGGAGTCCACTTACGCCTCACACGCTTATTGACAGGCTAGGCTGCGGGCTAGTCCGGCTCCTGCCATGCAACATCAAGGTTGCGGAAATCCTTATCGAACGAGATGACACCCTCGCCACGAGAGCGGGCCGTCTCAGCTAACAGCGCATCCGCAAAGTCCACGTTGCGCTGTGACATGGTTTCGAGTGTCCGAGTGATGGTTCTCGCTCCCTCTACCCGCAGCGCGGGCTGCTCCAGCAGCGGGATAAGAGCACCGGAAATCTCCTCTTTCGAATACTCGTAGAAAGACTGAAGTACCCAAACCGTCTCCGCTACCACCACGGAATGCACCCGCAGCAAGGGATCCCCGCTCTGACCCCGTTCGAGCAGCATCGCCGCCCGCTCTGCAAGCTCCGGTGGCTCTCCGGTCAGAAAGCGCAATAATATATTCGCGTCCACCCACCAAGACGAAACCTCTCGGCTCAAGACCCGCCCAATGTCTCCCGAGCTACATGATCCCTCACAGCCCAGCGCTCTCCGTCCCTACCCGGATATTCTCGCGTGGCCGGAAGACTCCCCTTCAAACCTTCGAGACTCTTACGCTTCTCAATCCTCAAACGCACCGAACTCCCTTCAAGCTCGAAAACCACCCGATCCCCACTCTTCAAGCCCAACTGATCTCGGACATCCTTGGGAATAGTAAGTTGACCCTTGCTTGTAAGCGTCGCTCTTGACATTCAAAATCTCCTTACTTTGAACAACAATCTTACCACCGATATCATAAGTCGTGTCAATCAGAAGCTATCGTGACCGTCAGTGAGGAAAGCGTTCTACGCGCCTCGGATGGAGACAACGCTTCCCTGCCACTGACACAATGTGTGTTTGAGTTTGAAGTTGCCGAGATTACGAAGCCGTTGCTACCGCCGGACGCGCTTGTACACTCGTGTGCCGCCCGATTCTTGGCTCTCACTGGTGGAGGTGTCTCTATCGTCGGGGCCGCCGAAAGTAACGCTGGAATCTCTGGAAGATTCACGGCGCTCCGCTTCGTCCGAGCTTTCGCGTTCGGAACCTTCAAGGGGGATGTCCAAGTCCCTCTGGCTCGACCCTGTGGAGCTTGACGAGCCGTATAGTTCGTCGCCCATCGGTTCGCTCTGGTCCCGGCGTTCGCCGTATTCGGTATCTACGGCACCTACGGGTGATTCGTAGGTCCGGTCTCCTTCGTTGGAGTCGTAGTAGCCTCCGTAGCTGCCACGGTCGTTCCAGGAGCCGGGGCGTTCCAGGCCGAAGTGTTGGTGGATTTGGCTCTCGTAGTTCGAGTCTACGTCTTTGTCGCTGCTAAAGGTTGGAGCGTTCTCGATGGTGTCCTTGTCGGACGCTATCTCGATCAGCTCTCGTTTGTCGTTTATACGAGCTATCTCCATCGGGATCAGGGTGGATTTAGTGCCCAAAAGACCCTGTTTGATGCCGATGTACTCTGGTTGGTCGTCGTTATCGACGAAAAGGTCGGCCACTTTGCCGATCTTCTCGTAGTGCTGATCGTAGACCGTGTAGTCTTTGTATGATTCTTCGAGTTTCCGGGAAGAATCCCCGCGCTCTTCGGTATTCACTTTGGCCTCCTACCGCAACCTTTTATGACTGCGGAGTGCTTACCCCGGCTGCCGATGGTCGAAACGATTTAGATCTCAGCGGCATCCGAAAGGATTTCGTCGGCATGCGTCTCTGGCGAGACTTCTGGATAGACCTTTGAGATCCTGCCTTCCGAGTCGAGCAGGAAGGTGGTTCGATTCGCATAGCCTTTCTCACCCAACACCCCAAGAGCGTCGGCGGCCCGACCATTCTCGTCGGTGAGCAGCGGAAAGTTGAGGCCGTGCTTCTCCCGGAATTCCCGGTGCGATTCCGGCGAGTCCAGCGAGACGCCGTAGACTCCGATGCCCGCCGCAGCGTAATCGCTCATCCGGTCCCGGAAAGCGCAAGCTTCCTTTGTGCAACCTGGCGTGTCGTCCTTCGGATAGAAATATAAGACGGTTTTACCCTCGATAAGCTCCGAAGACGAGAGACGTTCTCCACCTTCATCAACAAACTCGACTTCCGGCAAACGCTGGCCTTTGCTTGGCATCTCGGGCATCTCTACGCCTCTCTTTTCTGAGTATAGGATCTAAGTTTACGCGGAATACACAGCGAAGAGGCCAACGAGTTTTCGTCGGCCTCTTCAGTCTCGCGTAGCTAGGTTTCGATTTTGCGGCTAAAAGCCCGTGATCGTCTCTATCGCGTACATGAAGTTGTTCGGGTCCGCGCTGTGACCGTAGCCCATCGCGTGTCCCCACTCGTGGTCGATTACCCTCTGACGGTCGGCTGGACCGGCCCCGAGAGCCTGCAGGGCGCAGTCGTTTACGTAGATCTCACCGGAGGTCGTGTAGCCGTCGGAATACCAACTGTAATACCCGATTTCATACCCGGCGTAGCAAGTGCTGTATACAGGTACGTAGCCGTCGGAGTCTATCTGCGCGTCTGCCTCGCCCGCTGCTATCAGCGTCAGCATCGCCGCCAGCAACAGGCTCGCTAGAGCCAGCATGAGAATTCTGCGTAGGCTCGCGCCGTCCGAAAGTCGTGCTATCGCCTGGTCGATCATAGAGTCCCCCTCCTGGTCGAATACTGCTTATGATTTTCGCTTCACAAGAACACTAAACGAACCGTTTGGGCCGCGCAATAGAACCTTTGGATTTTCACAAAGCTTTAACCAAATGTACATCCAACTTAAACTTCGATGTTGGCTCCGTCGAAAAATCCATCCTACTGGATGATGCGCGAACGCTCACCGTCTGAGACAATTCAGTGATCCGAAGATGCGACGCAAAGCGGTCGCCGGTAGAGTGAGGGAAGGGCGTAGTCAGGATGAAAAGAGTTCTCTGTATGCTCATGTTAGTTCTAGCCCTCGGGATGTCGGTCGCTTGCGGCGGAGATGATGAAGAGGAAGGCGCAGACGCTTCAGCTGGAGGTAAGAAAGCCGCAAAAGCTTCGGATAAGAAGGCTTCTCAGCCGATAGACGTTCTGCGGGTCGCTTACAAAAAGACAATCTCCGAGGAGTCCGCGAAAGTCAAGTTTACGACCTTAATGTCTGGTATGCCGATGGGTCAGACCGTCGACGGAGTGGCTCAGGAAGGCGAGTTTCGTATGACCGGCGCGGGTGTCGCTAGTCTGGATGGAGATACGTCGCAGTTTACGATGGTCATGGATATGCTCGGAAGTTACGAGGTGCGTCAGGTGGACAACGTTGTGTATCAGAAGATGCCTCGGGAGATGACAGCGGAGATACCGGGTATGAAGCCGTGGGTGGCGATGAATCTCGACACATTCTATGAAGATCAACTCGGTGCTAGCTACTCTGAACTAGAAGCCGCTAACCCGACGGACCCAACGGGACAACTCGAAGCCTTGAGAGACGTAGGCTCCGTCGAGAAGATCGGCGAGGAGAGAGTCCGGGGCGCGGATACTATCCACTACCGGGCGGTGACGGACCTGAGAGAAGTCGCCAAAGAAGGTGGACCGGATGTTCAGAAAGCTTACGACAAGATGATAGAGCAGATGGGAACCAGCAAGCTCACAACCGATGTATGGCTCGACGACGAGGGGCGACTCCGGCGGTCCCAGACAGAAACGACGATGAAAGCCCCGCTGCCGGATCCAAGCACCGGCAAGACCTCGGAGACGGAGATCACCATGAAGATGACCCAAGAAATGTTCGACTTCGGAACCCCCGTAAAGGTCAGCCCACCGCCTCCGCAAAAGACCATGACCCAGGAGGAACTGGAGCAGCAGGTGGGCGAGATGCAAGAATCGATGCCCCCGGCTCCCACAACCTAACCTTCGGTTCTCAGGAGACGTTAGTCTCTGACCGGGCAGCGTGTCGTCAGTGCCTCTAGGTGGGATGACCTGAGACATCTCGTAGGGATGAAGAGTGTTCGCCGGAGTGCTGCTGGACGACGCTGAGGTCTCCGGCGGTCTCTAGCACCACGGCTTCGACGTTGTCCAAGGCGGGGATTCCCTGTGTTCGTAGGGCGGCTCGTATTTCTTTCTCTGTCACACGCTCTTGTTTCAATGCTCCGTAGAGAAACTCGCCTTTGTGTACGAGCAGCGTTGGTTCGGCTTTGACCAGGCGACGGACTGCGGGCGAGCGCACCGAGAGCCAAGTGATAACGAACTGCAGTAGGATCAGCAACCCGAAAGCCAGTACTCCACGAGCCAGAGAGACGCTGCTCGATAAGAGGATCGTAGCCAGCGTTGAGCCGAGTGCCACCGTAACTATAAAGTCGAAGGCGTTCATCTTGGAGAGCGTGCGCTTCCCCGAGGCCCGAAGTAGAAGTACCAACGCCAGATAAGCCAGCGTCCCAACGAGAGCCGTCCGGCCCAAAGTCATCCAACCATCAAAGAACATCCATACTCCCACGTTTACGACAACAAAGAAGACCTCTCTACCCGTTAGGCTGTATCTCCAACGCTCGGTTGAGTCCGTATGAATGCTCCTATCCGGGTGCTTCGAGCTTCTGTCAGACGCCCGTCACGTGAGGCTTCGACTCTGGCGAATTGCGATGCCGGAGCTTCTTGAGCATCCGACCGACCGCCGGAAACAGAATGCCAGGTCTCAGCATTACGCTTGGCGGCTTGACGAGGTTCTTTACTTCGAGGAGCGTGCGTGTGACGCTCTTTTTGGCGACGGCCATCTGGAAGACTTCGCCGGAGGCGAGATGCGCCAGCTTTTGGAGCAGTCCCAATTCCTCTAAATTGTTAGCTGACCACTGAGAATCGCTGCTGGCTGTCGTTGTCCAGCTTGACGCAATGGTTCTTGTTTGTCGCCGGTGGAAGTTCCGCGCCAATCCTTTTAAGCTTCGATTTTTGCTCAGGCTTGTTTCCAGGGCTGTCGCGCTGAGTGCGGCGAGGGTCATGCCCTGGCCGTAGGTTGGGTTCATTACGCAGGCCGCGTCGCCGACGACTAGAAGGTTTTCGGGCATAGTGTTGAGTTTGTCGTAGTGGCGGCGGCGGTTGGCGGTTCTCCGGTAACCGTAGGCTGGCGAGATCGGCTCGGCGTTCTCCAGCGCGTTGGCGATTGTGGGACTTGGCAGACTGCGGGCAAATTCCTGGAAAGCTTCGGCATCGTTTGGAGGCTGGTTGTCGGCCCCGATCCCAACCAACACCGCCGTCCAGCGATCCCCCTCCACCCGACGGAGCGACCCACCCCTCGGCTCTTCAGGCCACTGCGGCAGCACAGCCAAGCTCTTCCAATCCCCGGCGAAGTCCTCTGGAACCCGATACCAGCGCGTCGCGTAACCAAGCCCCGCGTCGACCACAGTCTCCTTTGGAGGTTTGAGGCCGAGTTCCGTGAGCCATCGGGGCATTCGGGAGCTTTGTCCAGATGCGTCCAGGATGAGATCCGCTTCGAACCCTTCAGTCCCTTCGCCGCCCCGGATGCGGGTCGATAGTCCTGTAACCCGGTTCGTGGATCTGTCTAGCAGAAGTCCCGTTACTTCACGGCTGGATATAAACTTGATACGCGAGTTCTCCAAGAGACGCTTTCGGATGCGCCATTCTAGTAGGTCGCGGCTGACGGCTCGCATCACGATGCCGGAGGTAAAGCGGGGGAGGCGACCGGAGGGAACGTCGGTGACGGTGTCTCCGGCTTGATCCACCGCCGGACACCCAGCTTCTGATAGCTCCTCATCCAGGCCAGGAAAAAACTCTTCTAACAACTCGGAACCCCGCACCGCAAGACTGTGCAAGTGACGCCCCTGCGGCACACCCTTCCGCGAGACGGGACCATCCGCAAGCCGGTCCCGATCCAGAACCGTCACGCGCTCGAAGTGGTCCGCCAGCACGCAAGCGCCGAGCAGCCCGGACATACCCGCCCCAATGACTATCGCGTGTTCCCCTGGAGCGTTTGGTATTTGCTGCATAGTTACTTATTCTAGTGTCGATAGTGTCGACGGGTAGCGAAAGGTTACACGCGGTCTGTTGTGATACCGTTTGTGACCACTTGATACGCTATCGTGCACGAGATGTTCGCGGTGGTGGGTCTTTGTAAGAGGAGAGTTAGTTGCCGGACCTTAGCGGAAGTGGTTTGAAAGAGAATATTAACCGCCGGGTGCTGTTCATGCGTTCCATGCTCGCGCAGCCTCGGCAAGTCGGGGCTGTCTGGCCGACCTCGCGTAGTGCGGTGCGGGATCTCCTGGATATGGGTGATATTTCGGAGGCTCGCGTCGTGGTCGAATTCGGTGTCGGAACCGGAGTCTACACAGAGCAAATCCTGGAACGACTCGCGCCGAACGCCAAATTTCTGGCTTTCGAGATAGACTCAAAGCTCGCCTCGGCCGTCTCCCAGAAGCTCCCGGACCCACGCTTGCGGGTGATCCACGCTTCCGCCGAAAAAGCGGAGGAATACTTGCAAGGTGAATCGGCGGACGTAGTAGTTTCAAGCTTACCCTTTACGACTTTCCCAGCACCACTTCGCGAGAACATCATGTCCGTCTCGCGCCGCATACTCTCGCCACACGGCATGATGCTGGTACTCCAATACTCTCCTCGGGTTCTGCCGCTCTTGCAGAAGCGTTTCTCCCAGATACGCCGCCGTATCTCGCCGTTAAACATCCCGCCCGCCTTCCTCTACGCCTGCCAAGACCCCGGCGGAGACGCGCCATGATAACCCGCCGCAGTTGGTCCGTAGCCCGACAATACGTGTTGCCGCCCGCTGTCTTGGGTGCCGGGATGACGCTATTCGGAACGCTAACAGCCCGAGCCTTGCCGCGAAGGCTCGGGCTGTTCTCATTGGTGTCGGCGTTTCTTGGGTTGTTGTTCTTTAGAGATCCCGAGCGGCCCCTGGATGCTGAAGCGGGTGTAGCTTACGCAGCGGCGGATGGTCTGGTTACGGCGGTGGATGTAGTGGATGAGCCGTGGCTGGCCGGGGGACGGGCAGAGCGGGTGAGCGTTTTTTTGAACTTGCACAACGTTCACGTCAACCGCAGTCCGTTTGCCGGTAGGATCGGGAAGATGGAGACCAGCGAAGGCGGGTACGCACCCGCGCTCTTTGGTGGAGTGGAAGATAACTACAGCAACCGGACGCTCTTTGGTGGGGAGCGGGGGACGTTCGTGGTGGTTCAGCGGGCGGGTATGATCGCCCGCCGCATCACACCCTGGGTCACTTGCGGACAAAAAGTCCAGACTGCCGAACGAATAGGCATCATCCACTTCGGATCCCGCACCGACGTACTCTTCCCACCGGGCGAGGTCGAATTCCTGGTAGCCCCCGGCGACAAAGTCCGGGCTGGAGAGACGCCCATCGCTCGCTACCGGGAGTCTCGCTGATATGAACGTGCCGCCGCTGCCGACTTTGATCACCTGCGGCAACCTGGCCGCGGGTTTCCTAGCGATCCTTCTAGCCGTCCGGGGAGACTTCGCCGGAGCCGCCGGTCTGATCGTGATCGCGGCAACCCTCGACCTCTTGGACGGTGCCGTAGCCCGCAAGAGCGACTGCGAAGGAGACTTCGGCGGAAACCTGGACTCTCTCGCCGACTTAGTTTCTTTCGGCATCGCACCGGCGGTCGCCATTTATCTGGCCGCCCTGAACACCATCCCGGCCTTCGGTCTGGCGGCGTGCGTTTTTTACGTCGTGTGTGGGGCGTTGCGTCTGGCGCGGTTCCCTCTCGCAAAGCACCCAAAACACTTCGTCGGGCTCCCGATACCTCCCGCCGGAGTAATGTTGGTGGGGCTCGCGATCCCGAACCTCAACCCTCTGCTCGTTCTTGCAGGTATCCTGGTTCTAAGTGTCCTGATGGTCAGCACCTTGCCGATCCCGAAGCTCTCCGGCATCCCGCTCCCCGGTCGCCCCCGCGACAAAGAACGCCCCACAGCCGAAGAGGCGTAAGGGCTAAATCCGCTACCTTAGCTGTTTCAAAGATTCGTACAGCAACTCGAAGAAACCTTCACGGTCCAGACTCACTCCAATATCGGCATTCGGCGTTCCGCCGCCCACGCCGTAGAAATCGCAGACCGTCTCGCCCCGCGTTAGCTCGCTCTCGCACTCCACGTCCACCCGCATCGGGCGCGTCTCAAGAAGCTCTGGCCGAAGCACCGCAGCAACCGCTACGGGATCGTGCAGTGGCGGTGCGTCGAAGCCGAAGACGCTCTCGTAAGCCCCGGCGAAAAACTCCAGAAAACCCGCCACCACGCCGCCGACCTCGCCCATAGAACGTAGCCTCTCGCGCTCGGTTGGACCCGCCCCCGCCTGATGTGTCACGTCGAGACCGGACATCGTGATGGGCAGGCCGGACTTGAAAATCTCCTGAGCCGCCTCCGGGTCCACGTAGATATTGAACTCGGCGGCGGGAGTCGTGTTCCCGAGACCGATGCTGCCGCCCATGAGTGAGATGTGGGCTATCTTCTCTTTCAACTCCGGGTGCTCGCGCAGAAACAGGGCGATGTTCGTGAGCGGTCCAACTGGAATTAGGGTGACGGGTTGCGGCGCGGTTCTCACGGTGTCGGCGATGAGTTGGACGGCGTGGCGGCTGTCGGCCTCGAAGGTTGGCGGCGGTATCTCGCTCGGTCCGTCGAGGCCGCTCTCGCCGTGGATATCCTCAGCTGTTCGGAGGGTGCGCTGTAACGGTTGGGCGGCACCGGCTGCTACGGGTATGTCTGTGTGCCCGATCAGGGACAAGACCCGCAGCGCGTTGTAAGTCGTCTTCTGCAATGAGACGTTCCCGGCGACGGTCGTCACTGCCAAAAGGTCGAGGTCCGGCGCACCGCAGGCCATCATTAGAGCGACGGCATCATCATGGCCGGGGTCTACGTCCAGAATTACCGGTTTTCCGCTCAATCTTCCTCCTTTAGTCCGAAGTATGCCGCGATCGGAAATAGTGCCGAGTACAGCAGATACTCCGGCCTTCGCCGCTTTAACGCCCAGCCCACCGATGCCAGATATTGCGGCAGCAACAGCAGTACTGGCAACCGGCTCGCGGAACCGCCGTCCCGGAAGATTCGCGTGTAACCCAGCAGAACGGCCATAATCACGACGAGCCAGCCCCAGTAGTTCAGGACGGGGACGCCGTGGTGGCCGTTTTCGCTGACGACTTCGGGGGCGTAGGCTCCATCGACCTTCCACTCCCAGAGGCCCGCGTCGAGGCCGAAGGGGTCCGCGACGAGGTCGAGGCTCGTGGCGACGAGTGCTGTAGCGAGGGGCAGGGCTTCGTGGCGGGCGTTCTCTTCTAGGTTCGTCCGGGCGAGGGAGCGTTGGGTGGCGGCGTGGGTTCCGCAGATGACGTTGTACCAGAGGAGCAGTATGGCTATCGGGACTCCCTTCAATCTTGGCTTCGTTCGGTGGTGGAGAAGGCCGAGCGGGCCGGTTACGAGGAGTTCTCCGAATGCCGGGAGAGCGGTGGAGAGGGTGAAGAGCGTGGTGGCTCGTCGGGGGCCGTGGGTTCGGATCGAATCGGCAAGGTTCAGGGCGGCGGTTGTGGTGGCGTGGGCCAGGAGCAGCCGGGAAATGCGTGGGTCTGCATCGGTCACGGGAAGTTCTCCTCTCTGGAGAGCATTATGCCGGAAGGGGCGGAGTTCTGTGGGAGCGCGGCGAGGTTCGTCGGCGGGTCGTTTGCGGCGGGAGCTTTTGCGGGTATACTGGTGGCAATTGGGGAGTAGCCGCCCGCTACGGATGCGGGGGTATCGGTCGTCAGTACGGAGTTTATCTCCCGGCCGGTATCGGCGCCACGGCGTTACGAGCGAGACCATCGGCAGGCAAATTGGCCGCGATGGGCTCGTTTTTTGGGTTTCGCGGCCCGTCTTGAGAGGAGATGGGCTTATGGTGCTAGTACTGAACGGGGTGGTTGGATGACAACGTTTCCGCTTTGGGCTTGGATCGGGTTTACCGTTCTCGTAACCACGTTGCTCTTGCTCGACCTCGTTGTTTTCGCCCGCAAATCGCGCGAGATCTCCTTCAAGCAAGCGACGGTAATGAGCGTGTTCTGGATCGGGGCCGCCCTGCTCTTTGGGTTGGTGGTCCTCTTCATAGCCGGACCGACACGCGGCGGAGAATACTTCACGGGCTACGTCGTAGAGAAGAGCCTTTCCGTCGACAACGTGTTCGTCTTCGCGCTGATATTTACGTACTTCGCCGTGCCGTCGCGTTACCAGTACCGGGTGCTCTTCTGGGGAATCATTGGTGCGCTCGTGTTGCGCGGTTTGTTTATCGCAGTGGGAGCCGAGTTGCTCGACCGCTACGAGTGGATCGTCTACGTGTTCGGCGTTTTTCTTATTTACACGGGTATTCGTATGGCTACCCACGGGGATACGGAGGTGCATCCGGATCGCAACCCCATCCTGCGCCTCACCCGCCGCTTAGTCCCGATGACGGAAGATTTTCAGGGCAACAACTTCTTTATCCGTCACAAAGGTAAGCTGATGGCGACGCCGTTGTTCGCGGTTATCATCGTGGTCGGGACGACGGACGTGGTCTTCGCGGTGGACTCGATACCGGCGATCTTCGCCATAACCTCCAGCGCGTTTATCGTGTGGTCGGCCAACGCCTTCGCGGTGCTGGGACTTAGGCCGCTGTATTTTATGCTGGCTGGCATGATGAACCGCTTTGTCTACCTGAGCATCGGCCTCTCGATAGTCCTCATCTTTGTCGGGGCGAAGTTTATCTACTCCGGTCTCTTCGATACGAAGGTCCCGATCTGGATCTCGTTACCGTTTATCCTTCTAGTGGTGGTGGGCTCCATACTCGCCTCTCTCTACAAAACCCGCGGCCAGGGACCCGAGACGCTACCGGGAACGGAGGAACCGGAGAAACGGGTGAAGTAGGGGCTGACGCGGCATCGCTCCCGCCGTAGAATAGCTCTATGTTGGAACGACACGCAGAGCTAAAAGCGCAGTTGCCGCCGGGGACGATCCTCTTCTACCAAGTCGGCACGTTCTTCGAGACATTCGAAGAGGACGCCAAGAAGATCTCCCAAGCTCTCTCTATCCGCCTGACGAGTCGAGAGGCATCTGGTTACGATGGAGGCCGGGTTCCGCTGGCGGGCGTACCAGCTCATTCGCTGCAAGAGCACCTGGCTACTCTGTTGCGTAAGGGCCACTCCGTTGCGGTCGCTGAGCAACGTCCGCATCCGGTGAAACCGAAGCAGTTTACGCGGGAAGTGACCCGCATCCTCACGCCTGGCACCGTTATCGAAGACAATGTGCTCTCCGCCGGGGAGGCGAACTATCTGGCGGCGTTCGTGGTGCGGGATGGGATGGCGGGCATCGCGGTGGTGGAGGCGTCTACCGGGGAGTTTACGGGAACGGAGGTGCCGGAGGATCAGCTTCCGGCGGAGCTAGAACGATGGTCGCCGAACGAGTTGGTCGTGCCGGAACGAACCGCCGCCGAGAACCCGCCGAAGCTGCGAGCCACCATTAGCTCCGCGCCGCGCTGGACGTTCGAGCCTTCGGCGGGCGAGCAGGCGCTCAAAAAGCATTTTCGGGTTTTGGGGTTGAAGGGATTCGGGTTGGAGGGGAAATCCGCGTTGGTGGGGGCGGCTGGGGCTTTGATCCAGTACCTTGGCTCTCTGCGCGGGGGTGCGGCTCCAGAGCAGATCGTGACGTTTAGGACCTACGATCCCGGTTCCGGCATGGTCCTCGATGCGACCACGCGCCGCAACCTTGGCCTCGACGACCTCATAAAAACAATGGACCGAACGAAAACCCCGATGGGACAACGCGCCTTGCGCCGATGGCTGGAGCGCCCGCTCCTCGAAGTGGAGCGCATCGAACAGCGGCTCGCAGCGGTGGACGCTCTGGTGCCGGACTACATGCTGCGCGAGGAAGTACGTGAGATTCTCGGCGGCATCCCGGATATAGAGCGGATCGCCACTCGCATCGTGCGCCTCTCCGCCTCGCCGAACGATCTACTCTCCCTCAAAAGCGCCCTCGAAGCCATCGACCCGCTAAAAGAAACGCTGTCTCCGGCGGCGGAGGCCGGGTCTCTGCTTCAACGAGTGCTATCCGCGATGGAGGAGCCGCCGGGGGTGCGGGAGTTAATATCTGTGGCGATCTCCGAAGAGAAGGGTGAGATCATCCGCGCCGGTTACTCCTCGGAGCTTGACGAAGCCCGCGAGTTTCGCGACGGCGCCCACGACTGGCTAACCCGCTTCGAGGCCGACGAACGACTAAAGACCGGCCTGAAAACTTTGAAAGTCGGCTACCGCGAAGGCGAAGGGTACTTTATAGAGGTGGCGGGCAAGGACACGGGCGCGGTTCCGGATCACTATCAGCACCGCAAGGCTCTCAAGCACAACGCCCGCTACGTCACCACGGAGCTAAAAGAGCACGAATCCCGGATGCTCGGGGCGCGGGACGAGGTGGACCGCCTGGAGCGTCAGATTCTCGCCGAAGTCCGGGCTGCTGTGAAAGAGGCCGCCCAAGACCTCCAGAAGATAGCCCGCGCCGTTGCCGTGGTAGATGTCGTAGCCTCGTTCGCCGCTGCAGCCACCGAGCTTCGCTACTGCCGCCCAGAGGTCAAGGGCGAACGCGGCATCCGCGTCAACGGTGGCCGACATCCCGTTGTAGAGCACAACGCCGGGACACCATTCGTCCCGAACGATTCCGCCTTGAACGGGGATTCGCGGCTCCAGATCCTCACCGGACCAAACATGGCCGGAAAGTCTGTCTACTTGCGGCAAGTCGCCATAATCACCCTGCTGGCCCAGACCGGTTCCTACGTCCCCGCCGACAGCGCGACTTTGGGCGTAGTGGATCGTATCTTCACCCGCGTCGGGGCCGAAGACCGGCTGGCGAGCGGCGAGTCCACGTTTATGGTCGAGATGACCGAAGCCGCCACCATCCTAAACAGCGCCACGGAGAAGAGCCTTGTCATACTGGATGAAGTTGGGCGTGGAACGTCCACCTACGACGGTATGAGTCTCGCGTGGGCCATCGCCGAGTACCTGCACGACGACGTTCAATCCCTCACGCTCTTCGCCACGCACTACCACGAGCTAACGCGGCTCGCGGATCTGTTGCCCGGATGCCGCAATTACAAAGCGTCGGTCGAAGAGCTTGGAGGTGAGATCGTCTTTCTGCACCGCATCGAAGAAGGCGCGGAATCATCTTCCTACGGCGTACACGTGGCCCGGCTCGCAGGTCTGCCGCAAGGAGTCACGACGCGGGCCGGGGAGATACTCGCCCGCCTCGAAACTGAGGGTGTCAAGGACTTCGCCGGATGAATCGGGATGTTAGGATAATGGCATGAGCGAGCAGAAAAAAAGGGCCTTACGCCCGAAGAGCGGGAGCTAAAGGAGCGTCTAATGCGTTCTGGACCGTCTCCCGTGCAGAGAGGAACTGGCAAGGTATCCGAAAGATTCTGGAAGTTGCCGA
The DNA here is from genome assembly GCA_041747155.1 of Rubrobacteraceae bacterium. Classification (GTDB taxonomy): domain Bacteria; phylum Actinomycetota; class Rubrobacteria; order Rubrobacterales; family Rubrobacteraceae; genus JACDDK01. The sequence continues at coordinate 8,195 of JBGTFQ010000139.1, read as the reverse complement.
AGCCCAAAGACCCCGAGGGTTTGGCTCTGCGCTACCTTCTGGAGGATCGAAGAGAAGGCCGTTAGCGGATATTGAGGTTCTGGGATAGCTCGGCGGTGATACCCCTCATCTTCGAAGAGCCAACGTCGCCGACACTGAACGAACTTCTGACGGAAGATCATGGTATGGCCGTCTGGTGGGGAACCTGGACTGAATGCTCCGTCACCATAAGCAGACTACGACGAGAACAGATAATAGACGATCTAAGCCAGGAAGAGACTCGCACCGCACTAGAAGATCTCACCGCTGAGTGGCTAGAGATAGAACCCACCCGCGAACTTCGACTACTAGCCGCGCTGATCTCCAAAGTTCACCCACTCAAAGCCGCCGACTGCCTCCAACTTGTCGCATCCCTCCGATGGTGTGAAGGAAATTCGGACGGAGCGAGCTTTCTCTGCCTGGACAACCAGTTGCGCCGGTCCGCAGAAGACGAAGGCTTCGATGTGCTGCCTGAAGGAGTACGGCTTTGAAACTCTTTCCTCAACTTGTTGCCGAAGAAGCGGCAGAGTATGGCGGAATAATCCACTTGCTGTCGCCGGAAGTGGCGCATCGGATCGCCGCTGGAGAGGTCATTGAGCGTCCCGCTTCCGCCGTAAAGGAACTCGTCGAGAACTCGCTAGATGCTGGGGCTTCGCGGGTCGAAGTGGAGATAGAGGGTGGCGGGGTGACCCTGATCCGGGTTCGGGACGATGGTTCCGGGATGTCGCCGGGTGACGCTGAACGGGCGACCCGCGAGCACGCTACCAGTAAGATCCAGACCGCCGACGACCTGGCACGTGTGATCTCGCTGGGCTTCCGAGGTGAGGCTTTGCACGCTATAAGCTCCGTCTCGTCCCTAACACTCACGACCCGCGAACGCGGCTCTCGAACGGGAACTCGCCTGCAGGTTTTTGCCGGTGAAATCTCCGAGACCGCGCCAGATGGCGGTGCGCCAGGAACCACGATCGAGGCCCGGAACCTTTTCTTGAACTTGCCCGTACGGCGAGGTTTTCTCGGGACCTTACGGGCAGAGGTTAACGCTGTCGCCTCCGTGGTGCAGTCACTCGCATTGAGTCGCCCGGAGGTCGGGTTCTATTTGCGGTCGGATGGGAAAAAAGTGCTGGCGTTGCCTGGGGCGGCGGACTTGCGAGAGCGGATCTCGCAGGTCCACGGTCTTTCGTTGGCCCGGAGCCTCGTCGCACTCGAAGATCCTCTAGTGTGCGGGTTTGTCAGTCCATTATCAGTGAGTTTTCCGACGCGGCGGTACTTGCACGTGGCGGTGAATGGGCGGGTGGTGGATACGGATTCTTTTGCTCCGGCGGTCTCTAAAGCCTATGCGGACTTGTTGCCGAAGGGGCGGCATCCGGCGACGTTTCTGCGACTGGAACTCGGTCCCGGAGAAGTTGATGTCAACGTGCATCCGGCGAAGAGCGCGGTTCGGTTGCGGGGTGGACGGTCGGCGTATCCGCTGGTTGTGGGAACCATCCGGGCTGCCCTGGCTCCAGATAGGGAAAGCGGTGGCGGTGATGTACCCGAGGAACGTGGCTCGGAGTTGACGCTCATTGGGCAGTTCGCCGGGCGGTGCATCGTGGCTCAGAAGGGTGACGAGCTTGTTGTATTAGACCAACACGGTGCCCACGAGCGCGTTCTGTACGAACGCTTCTCAGCCAATCCTAGATCCGAAGCCGTCTATCTGGCGAGCCCGGTCGTAGCGCGATTATCGGGGGATCTGGCTCCCGAAGTATGGAACTTCGAGTATGAGTTGACCGCTCTGGGGTTCGCGTTCGAGACGTTTGGGGCGGAGGCCTTGCGGATACTGGCCGCGCCGGACACGGCTACGGATGCGGCTGTGGCTTTTATCGCGGCGGTGGAGGCTCTGGCCGGTGGCGAGGATTTGGCTAAGGCTCTTGCTTGTAAAGGCTCGGCGAAGTTTGGGGACAGTCTCTCGCGGGAGGAGATGAGAATTCTGCTAGAGGAGTGGTCCGCGTGTGAGTTCAAAGAAGTTTGTCCTCATGGTCGGCCAATCGTCAAGCGTGTGAGTTTGGAGGATTTACTGCGCGAATTTGGGCGTAGTTAACTCAGCCGCGCACGAAAAAGCGAACCGGCCAATGGGCCGATTCGCAGTGAAGATCTGCTAACTGTCTATGTGGGCTACGAGGGATCGTCGTCGACGAGAGTTTGGCCGAGGTTCAGTATGGTCGGAGCCCAAAGTCCGACGAAGATCGCGAGGTTCTGACGACCGCTGCGGTATAGCGAGATCGAGATCAAGATAGACGCTAGCGTGGCGCCTACGTAAACTGCCTTACCGGTTCCCATAACGTTGCTCCTTTTTCGTCTACACTGTCTGACAATAGTACCCTCGATAGACTACGCCAAACTGTAAGAGAGGTTCCAGACCGATGTTTAGAAGCGAAGAATCCGTGACAACCGTACGGCGCCCCGACGAGGGAGGCCGTTCGACGGTCTTCGGGACTCGCGGCGCCGTAGCCTGCGAACATCCATCCGCTGCTCTCGCCGGTATCCGTATCCTAGACGCAGGAGGCACCGCCGCCGATGCTTGCGTGGCGATGGCCGCCGCTATGGCGGTCCTAGCCCCAATGACGACCGGAATGGGTGGCGACGCTTTCCTGCTGTACTACGACGCAAGCACCGGGCGCGTCCTCGGCGCGAACGGCTCGGGCGCGGCTCCAAAGTCCGCTACCATCGAGAAATTGCGCGACCGGGGAGTTTCCGAGATACCCGAACGTGGTGGGTTGCCGATCACAGTCCCCGGCGCGGTTCGGCTCTGGGAGGACGCAGCGAAGACTCTGGGACGCTTGCCGCTGGCGGAACTTCTGGCTCCCGCGCACGCCTTCGCGGATGAAGGTCAACCCGTCGCCGAAGTCGTCGCTCGTTACTGGGAGGTCGGCGAATCTCTGCTCCGGCAGAATGAGATCGCCGCCAATACTTTTCTGCCGCAAGGTCGAGCGCCGCGTCCGGGTGAGATCTTCCGCCAGCCAAAACTCGCCGCGACGCTCGCCGCTGTCATGCAAGACGGAGCCGACGCCTTCTACGGCGGAGCTATCGCCCGGAGCATGGCCGAGGCTGTGCAAGATGCAGGCGGTTATCTGGCGGAGGGGGATCTCACCTCGCACGAAACTCTGTGGGTCGAGCCCATCAGCACCGACTACCGGGGCGTGCGAGTCTATGAGATACCGCCCCCCGGACAGGGAATAGCCGCGCTCCAGATGCTCAACATCCTCGAAGGCTTCGATTTGGCAGAGTTTGGTACCACGAGCGCGGAGCGCATCCACCTCGAAGTGGAAGCCAAAAAGCTCGCTTTCAGAGACCTGCACGACAAGATCGGCGACCCAGCATTCGCGGAGATACCAACAGACGAATTAATCTCCAAGGACTACGCGGCCAACCTGCGCGAGCACATCTCCCAAGAAAGGGCGAGCGCATCCGTAGGCCCGAACCTTGGCGACGACACGACCTACCTGTGCGCCGTGGACGCCGAAGGCAACGGCTGCTCGTTTATCAACAGTCTGTATATGGGTTTTGGTAGTGGAATCGTTGCGGAGAGCGGCGTCACTTTGCAGAACCGAGGACATTCGTTCCGGCTGGACCCGGATCACCCAAACTCTTTGGTTCCAGGAAAACGTCCCATGCACACAATCATCCCTGGCCTCGCCACAAAGGGCGGCAACCTGTGGAGCGTGTTCGGGAATATGGGCGGGGCCATGCAGCCGCAGGGACACTTTCAAGTGCTGTCAAACCTCATAGACCACGACATGACCGCCCAGGAGGCCGTGGATCACCCGCGCCACTTCCACGATCACGACTCGAACAACCTCCTTCTGGAAGGCCGCATGCCATCCTCCGAAGTAGACAAACTCCGCGCTTTGGGCCACGAAATCGAGGTCGGAGAAAACTACGTCGTGCCGGTCGGTGGCGCACAACTCATCCGCGTCCACGAGGATGGCACTCGTTCCTGCGGTAGCGATCCCCGCAAGGACGGTTGCGCTCTGGCTCAGTAGAGACTCTCCGGCTTCGGCGTGCGTTGTTCGAGTCCGAAGATTTGCGTCCCTCGTTGACTTAGTGTGTAATGTGTCTATTGCAGGCTTGGGAAGGGGCTCTGGGATGTCGGATGTAACGGATAGGACCGCAGGAGAGGTGGGCGGCGAGTCCGCTGGTGATGAGAGGCCGCCGTCGGGATGGAAGGGTCGGCTGCGGCTGATCGGGCCGGGTCTCGTGGTAGCTGCTACGGGTGTTGGAGCCGGGGATATGGTTTCGTCGCTCACGGCGGGTACGCAGTTCGGGACGGTTTTGATCTGGACTATAGTCCTCGGCGCGGTCTTGAAGTTTGCTCTGACGGAAGGGCTCGGACGCTGGTTTATGTCAACTCGGACGACCATCCTCGACGGCTGGCGCTCAATGGGCGCGTGGGCGACGGGGTACTTCACTATCTACCTGGCGTTGGTCACGTTCTTCTTCGGGGCGGCGGCTCCCTCGGCGTCGGCCCTCGCGGTAACGGCGATGTTCCCCGGCTTGCTGCCGTTCTGGGTTTGGGCAGCGCTTCATTCCATAATTTTCGGGTTCGTGATCTGCTTTATCGGGAAGTACAGCGTCTTCGAGCGCGTGATGGAGGTTTTCGTCGGCATCATGTTCATCACCGTCGTTGGCCTGGCTCTCTTTCTGGGGCCGAACTTCGGAGACTTGGCGCTCGGTACGCTCGTGCCGCGCATACCCGAAGGCTCACTCCCGTACGCTCTCGCGGTGATCGGGGGTGTGGGAGGAACTTTCACGTTGGTCTCGTACACCTATTGGGTGCGCGAGCGCGGGTGGCGGCGACCCGAGTGGATCCCGATGATGCGTACCGACCTTGCCGTTGGCTATATAGTCACGGGCCTCTTTATGGTAGCCATGCTTGTTATCGGCGCGGAGTTGCTGTTCGTGGGCGGTGAGAGCATAGACGGCGAAAGCGGCCTAGTCGCCCTCTCCGACCCCATAGCCGAGAGGTTTGGAGCGGCGGCGAGTTGGCTCTTTCTAATAGGTTTCTGGGCGGCGGCCACGAGTTCTATAACCGGCGCATGGAACGGCGGCGCGTACCTCTTCGGTGACCTCGTGCGGAGCATCCGGCGCGTGCCGGAGGAGGAAGGCGAATCGTATCTCTCCGAGAAAGGAATCTACTTCCGGGGTTTTTTGGTGTGGGTTACCTTTCCGCCGATGATCCTCTTTACCCTGGATGAGCCAGTCTGGGTAATCATTACCTACGCTTCTCTGGGCGCGTTGTTCATGCCCTTCCTGGCGATAACCTTGATGTGGCTGCTCAACCGCCGCGTCGAGCGTCGATTCCGCAGCGGGTTACTCTCCAACCTCGTGCTCGGTGCTTCGGTCCTGATCTTCGCGGTTCTAACCGTGCAAGAGCTGATCTCTCAGATAGCTGGATAACCTCGAACAGCGGAGGAGGGCGGGGATAAATGTCCCCACCCTCCTCTAATAACCTTTGTGCTTGGCGGCTACTACTTGATAAACCCGTTGTCCTCCAGGAACTTGTCGGCGGCGTCCTCGTAGGATTCACCATCGACATCCACGGAAGCGTTCAGCTCCTGCATGGTCTTGGTGTCAAGCGCCTTGGCGATGTCCGCAGCCAGCGGCTTGAGGTCCGGATTCTCCTCCAAAACGTCTTTGCGGACGTTAAAGGATGGGTTGTAGATCGGGAAGAACTTCTTGTCGTCTTCGATGACCTTCAATCCCAGAGCTTTGATGCGTCCGTCGGTGGTGAAGACTTCGCCGAAGTTGCACTTGCCCTTGTCGGTCTGAGTGTAGACAACGCCAGTATCGACCAGAGACTTGTTGCCTTTCTCAAACTTGTAGCCGTAGGTCTTTTCCAGGCCGGGCAGACCGTCGTCGCGGGTATTGAACTCGCTCTCAACGCAGATCGTGGCTTCTTCGGGACGCTCTTCTATAAGCTTCTTCATGTCCGAGAGTTTCTCGACGCCGAGGTCTTTGTAGGCTTCCTCTCGCACAGCCAGCGCGTAGGTGTTATTGAACGGTGCGGGCTCTAGCCATTCGATGTCATTCTCTTTGAGGTCTGCTTTCTTGACGGACTCGTACTGCTTCTTGCTGTCAGCGATGGGCTTGGTGTTACCGAGGTGCGTGATCCAACCCGTACCCGTGTACTCCCAGTATGTGTCGATCTCACCGTTCAGCAGCGCCTCGCGTGCGGCGTTGGTACCGGCGAGTCCGACCTGATCGTTGACGCTGGCACCCGCGGCTTCGAGAGCCTTAACGGTGATCTGGCCGAGTATCTGCTGCTCGGTGAAGTCCTTGGAACCTACGGCTATCTCGGCGTCGGAGAGGTCATACTCACCGAGCTTGCCACCACCAGCGTCTCCACCACCGCCTGAACCGCCGCAACCAGCCGCGACCACGGCCATTGCCGCCACGAGACCGACCATCTTCAACAAAGCCTTATCTACAAAACGAAACACTTACTACCTCCTGAATAGATTTACACAAGATCCGAAAGACGAGACACCTTAGTTGCCGAGACTTCACAACCCCACGGCTACAACCCCTTGGGACGCAACACGTCCTCCGCGATACCAGCCACCCAATCGACTCCCAGCGCGAGAACGGCGGTCAATATCGCACCTGTCAAAAGAACCGGCGGTCGCCGCAGTTTGATGCCGTTGTTGATCAGATCGCCCATGCCGCCCGCGTTGATAAACGTCGCAAGCGCCGCAGTACCGACGACGATAATCAGCGCGGTCCTTACACCGGCCAGGATGATCGGCACGGCGAGAGGCAGCTCTATCTTGAAGAGTACGGACATCTTGGTCATCCCCATCCCACGACCCGCCTCGATAACGGAGCTATCCACCTGCCTTAGCCCCACCATCGTGTTTAACAGAACCGGTAAGAAAGAGTAGACGATAAGTGCTAGAACCGCGTACCGAAATCCAATGCCAAACAGCAGCGCGAAGAGCACCAGCACTCCTATTGACGGTATCGCCTGCCCAAGGCTAGCCACCGACACGATTCCGGGGGTCACCCGGCGCATCGCCGGACGGGTAAGTAGCACACCGGCCGCAACAGCCGGTATAAGAACCCCGATGGTCGCCACGACGGTTATCTTGAGATGCTGGACGAGACTCGTGATTATCGTGTCCGCGTTGAGCGTCCGCTGCTCGATGGTGTCTAGCTCCTGACTCCCCACATACAGATACAGGCCCAGGCATACAAGGGCGAGTAGTACAGGCATCAGGATGTGGCGGGTCCACGCGGGACCGGAGTCCTTCTTCTCTTCCTGGGCGGGACCCGTATCCTGTGATGTATCTTCGCTGGAGTGCGAATCCTGTCGGGTCTCTTCGGCGTTCAAGAAGTCCTCCCAGATGCGTCGCTTCCGCAGCTACCCACTTGCCTGCTCCCGGTCGGAAGAACCGTTCTGAGGATTTTCGGGCCTCATGGAGTTTATGGCTTGAAGTACAGCGTCGAAGTCCACGACACCTCTATAGGCGCCGTTGCCGTCCACGACGACGGCGGAGCCCTTGTACGATGTCACCATAGTGTCCAGGGTGTCGTAGAGACTCGCGCTCTCCTCGACTATCGCGACTGCGGGCCACCCGGATTCTTTTAGAGGGACGCCGTCTCCCTCTATGTCATCCGCGCTCACCCAACGCTTGGGACGGTTCCGGTCGTCCAGGAGCAGAACGTGGTCCTCGCTGCTGTCGTCCAGTTTTCGACGGGCGTCGTCGTGGCTTCCCGAGAGAGCCGCTACTGGATAGCTAGTCGTTTCTATGTCGCTGATCCGGCTCAAGCTCAGACGCTTTAGCGAGGCTCCCGCGCCGATGAAGTCCTCCACAAACGCATCTGCGGGGTCCGTGAGTATCGTCTCTGGCGTGTCGTACTGGGCGATCACGGACTTCTCGCGCAGGATGGCGATCCGGTCGCCCATCTTTATAGCTTCGTCTATATCGTGGGTGACGAAGATGATGGTCTTCTGGATCTCCTCCTGCAGTCTCAAGAATTCGTCCTGGAGCCGGTCGCGCGTAATCGGGTCTATCGCCCCGAACGGCTCATCCATCAACAACACCGGCGGGTCGGCGGCCATCGCTCGGGCCACACCAATGCGCTGCCGCTGACCACCGGAAAGTTCTTTTGGGTAGCGATCCCGGTAGCCTTTATCCATC
>JBGTFQ010000138.1:0-4321 GCA_041747155.1 Rubrobacteraceae bacterium | reverse complement strand
GCCGTTTACTTGCTCTTCTACATAATATTCGTTGGCATCCATATGTATGGTGTGGGCGAGGCGTTGAAGGTGATGTTTGGAATTACGGTCATCGCGGCGATCGCGCTGCTGGCGTTCGTGATCGGCATGATCCCGCTCTTCGATCCGGCGAACTTGGTCGACATCGAACCAACAAACGCGCTGGGAGCGAGTGCGTTCTTGCCGTTTGGGATCGTCGGCATCTGGGCGGCGCTGCCGTATGGGATCTGGTTTTTCCTGGCTATCGAAGGCGTGCCACTGGCCGCCGAGGAGGCCCGCGATCCGGCCCGCGCCATGCCGAAAGGTCTCATCGCCGGTATGTCCGTGCTGCTCGTCTTCGCCGCGCTTATCCTAGTTGTGGGACCGGGCGCGTCCGGCGCGTCGGCCATTCAAGAGTCGGACAATCCGCTCGTGGAGGCGGTCTCGACGGCTTACGGCGGCTCAAACGCCCTGAGCGCGTTTATCAATGTGGCCGGGTTGGCGGGCCTTATTGCGAGTTTCTTCTCCATCATATTCGCGTATTCGCGTCAGACTTTCGCCCTTTCGCGGGCGGGTTATCTGCCGCGCATACTCTCGGTGACGGGTAGCCGCCGCACGCCGTATCTGGCCCTTATTATCCCCGGAATCATCGGGTTCTTGATGGCGCTTACGGGAAATGGGGCTGTGTTGATCAACATCGCCGTTTTCGGAGCGACGCTCTCGTATGTACTGATGATGGTGTCGCACATCTTGCTGCGGCGTAACGAGCCGGATCTCGAACGTCCGTATCGTACGCCGGGTGGTGTGGTGACCACGAGCGTGGCTCTCTGTCTGGCGGTTCTCGCGGTCATCGCGACGTTCATCGTGGACCCGACAGCCGCGCTTATCACGCTCGGCGTGTACCTGGCGTTTATCGCATACTTCTGGTTCTATAGTCGGCATCATCTGGTGTCGCAGGCACCGGAGGAAGAGTTCGCCGCAATAGAGCAGGCCGAATCCGAACTGGCCGGAAGCTAGAAAGGGGAGATAGTGGATTCAACGAAGATCAAAGGTCGCCTCGACCTGGAGACACTCCGCTCGGAGGTCGAAGCCGAACGGATAGATACCGTCCTTATAGCGATGACGGACATGCAGGGCCGCCTTCAAGGCAAGCGACTCACGGCGCGGCACTTTCTGGAGGAGGTAGTCGAGCACGACGCGGAGGGCTGCAACTACCTGCTCGCCGTGGATGTGGAGATGAACACGGTCTCGGGATACTCGATGTCCTCGTGGGAGCATGGCTACGGGGATTTCGTCTTCAAGCCGGATATGGAGACCCTGCGGGTCGTGCCGTGGCAGGAGGGGACGGCGATAGTTATCTGCGATCTCGTGTGGGAAGATGGATCTCCGGTGGTGGCGTCTCCCCGCCAGATCCTCAAGCGCCAGCTAGACCGATTGGCCGAACGCGGCCTCGAAGCATTCGTTGGGACGGAGCTTGAGTTCATCGTCTTCAAGGATTCCTACGAAGAGGCGTTCCGCAAGGGATACAACGATCTGGATCCCGCAAACCAGTACAACGTAGACTATTCGCTTCTCGGGACGGCTCGCATCGAGCCTCTGTTGCGCCGCATCCGTAACAGCATGGAAGGGGCGGGGCTTCCGGTAGAGGATGCGAAGGGCGAGTGCAACTTCGGGCAGCACGAGATCAACTTCAAGTTCGGCCCGGCTTTGAATACCGCCGACGGCCACTCCATTTACAAGAACGGCGCGAAGGAGATCGCCGCTCAGGAGGGATCTTCGATCACGTTCATGCCCAAATTCAACGAGCGCGAAGGAAACTCCTGCCACGTCCACCTCTCCGTGCGCGACGAGAGTGGAGAGCCGATCTTCGCCAACGGTGAGGATTTCTCCGATACTTTCAAACAGTTTCTGGCCGGACAGGTCGCTCTTCTGCGGGAATTCTCGATACTGTTCGCACCAAATATCAACTCGTACAAGAGGTACGCTGTCGGTTCGTTCGCCCCGACGACCGTCGCCTGGGGTAGGGACAACCGGACTTGCTCGCTGCGCGTGGTCGGTCATGGGCCGTCGTTGCGGGTCGAGAACCGCATAGCCGGTGGGGACGTAAACCCGTATCTAGCTATCGCGGCCATGATCTCCGCTGGCTTACATGGCATCGACAATGAGCTGGAGCTCGAAGACGAGTTCTCGGGCAACGCTTACGACACGGATAAACCCCAGATCCCGACCAGTTTGAACGAGGCTCGCGACCTCTTCGCTGCGAGCGAAGCCGCCCGCGAGGCTTTTGGAGAGGAAGTTGTCGAACACTACCTAAACATGGCGCGAGTCGAGATCGAAGCCTTCGGAGCCGCCGTAACTGACTGGGAACGCCAGCGCACCTTCGAGCGCCTGTGAGCGGAGCTTCACCGGGCAGGCCAAAGTGACCCGCCCAACAGTCGGCATAACGGCCGCGACCGAGAACATCAGCTACGGTGCTTGGCGGGAAATTGCCGCCATTGTCAGTCCCGAGAGCTACGTGCGATCTGTACAACGGGCGGGCGGACGACCGATCCTGCTTCCGCCCGACCCTAACGACGCGGCGGACCCGACCGGCGTTCTGGATCTCATCGACGCTCTCATCCTTACCGGTGGCGCGGGCGACGTGAATCCCGCGCTCTACGGCGAAGAGCCGCATCCAACTACCGGCCCGATCCAAGACGGTCGCGATACCTACGAACTTGCGCTGGTTCGGGCCGCCATCGAGCGCCGGATGCCCGTACTCGGTATCTGCCGGGGGATGCAGATACTAAACGTCGCATACGGTGGTGGCATCGAGCAACACCTGCCCGACACCGTCGGCCACGATAAACACCGCCACACGCCCGGCACGTTTGCCGACCACGAAGTCGCCCTAGAACCCAAATCGCTCGCTGCTCGCGCTGTCGGGACCGAGCGAAGTGCGGTGAAGTCCCATCATCATCAGGGGATAAAGACTGTGGGTGAGGGTTTGATCGCTACCGGATGGGCTGAAGATGATACCGTCGAGGCGTTGGAGGATGCGGGGTGTCCATTCGTGCTTGGCGTATTGTGGCATCCCGAAGAAGACGAGAAAAGTCGACTCATAGAAGCCCTGATCCAGGAGGTAAAGTAATTGCTCGAAATACTAAATCCCGCCACCGAAGAGGTTCTTCGCAACCTCGAACCCGCTACCGCCGCCGACGCGGATGCAGCCGTAGCCCGTGCGAAGGCAGCATTTCCCAAGTGGCGTGACGTAGAACCGGCAGATCGCTCCCTGATCCTGCGCCGTCTAGCCACCGCGCTTGACGAAGCCCAGGAAGACCTGGCGCAACTCGAATCCCGCAACACCGGCAAACCAATCGGCGACGCTCGTGGTGAGATGGGGATGGTCGCGGAGACTTTCCACTACTACGCAGGAGCCCCAGAACGTCTACTCGGGGACAATATCCCCGTCTCCGGCGGCGTGGACATTACGTTTCGGGAGCCGCTCGGCGTGGTCGCTCTCATCGTGCCGTGGAACTTTCCGCTCACCATCGCGAGCTGGAAGATGGCTCCGGCACTCGCCGCCGGAAACACGCTTGTTCTGAAACCCGCCGAGCTAACCCCGCTAACTGCCCTGGAATTCGAGCGCATAGCCCACGAAGCCGGAATCCCCGAAGGTGTCATAAATGTCGTCGTCGGGCCGGGCCGCGAGGTCGGTCAACGCCTCGTCGAGCACCCAGATGTCGCGAAAGTCGCCTTCACCGGCTCCACCGCCGTTGGCAAAGGGATCATGGCGGGCGCAGCCGCGACCATAAAGCGCGTCACGCTGGAACTCGGCGGAAAGTCCGCTAACGTCGTCTTCGCTGACGCGGACCTCGAACGTGCCGCCGCCTCGGCGCCTAGTGCCGTGTTTGGTAACGCGGGACAGGATTGCTGCGCCCGGTCGCGGATTTTGGTTCAGAGAGATGTGTTGGATGAATTTCTCTCTTTGATGAAGCCGGTGGTCGAAGGATTGCGTGTCGGGGACCCGTTGGATGAGGCGACGGAGATGGGGCCGCTTATCAGTGCGGATCACCGCGAGAGCGTTGCCTCTTTTGTGCAGGATGATTCGCCCATTGCGATCCGGGGCTCCGCGCCGGAGGGGGCCGGATTCTGGTATCCGCCGACGGTTTTGTCGCCGGTGGCGAACGATGATCGGGCGGCAGTCGAGGAGATCTTTGGTCCCGTAGTTTCGGTTATCCCGTTCGAGGATGAAGAAGAGGCGATCCGGCTCGCCAACGACACGGTCTACGGCCTCTCCGGCTCTATCTGGACTCAGAGCGGCGCTCGCGCCCTGCGCGTAGCC
>JBGTFQ010000137.1:0-4138 GCA_041747155.1 Rubrobacteraceae bacterium | reverse complement strand
CCAAGAGAGATGACCGTTCCAATGGAGTTGGCGACAAGGAGCGCGTACCTCTCGATCTCCTGCCGAATGCTCGCCGACCGTTATGGTGAAGGCTCCGCAGCCATCCCGCAAAAACTACGACACGAAGCCGAAAAAGACCGCTGGGAATACGCCAAGATCGTCCGCCGCTGAACAAGAAGCAGGTCGGGTAGTCAGCGTTTCAGCAGGTCAGAGCTTCAAGACTTTCCCGATTGGCTGATTAGCTTCTAGCCGAAGGCGAGTCCTGTGATGTAGAACTGGAGCCAGATAAAGCCCATGGCTATAGGGACGTAGGCTACGAGGGCGGTGATCAGGGCGTTGAGCAGGGTGGTTCGGTGGACGTAGTGGATGCAGATCACCATTAGAACCAATGCGGCGTAGGCGAAGGCGAAGGCTTTGAGGACTGGGATCCAGAACAGAACCATTGCTCCGTAGGAGTAGGCGAGCATCCGGTATGTGCCCCGGAAAGTTCCGACCGGGCCTACGAAGGTTCGGATGGAGAGCAGGTAAGTACCCGCGAAGACTGCCACCAGCAGTGGTGAGATCAGGACGAAGGCTACTGCTTCCAGGGTGGAGATTCCGACCGAAGCGGCATCGTTGGATCCAAAGGTCAAAGTCAGGGCTAATTGTAGCGTCGCTGTCACGGCGGTCACGAGCATAACGAACAGGATCGGGCCTTTTATCGGCCCATCTTCCGAGAAGCCGATAAAGAACTTTCTCGGCGATAGAAGAACCGCCTTCAATATGGAGATCCCGCTCCGTATCGGTCGCTTCGGATCAAACTCCGGAGAGATACTGTCCGATGTTGTCTGTGTAACTTCTGTCGAGTCCGTCATGCAAGTGATTATACTTTCACTGAAAGGGAATAAAGGTGAGAGAATACTGTTGCGCAACACACTGAGGACCCATAGACTAGAGAACCCAGCGGAGAAGCGGCGTAGCCCGGAAAGTGTGGCATAGAATGTTCAAGTGGCTAGCAATACTGTTGATATTGGTAGAGATGGCCGCCGTGGTCGCTGTCGCGTACTTTGTTTCCGGCCCTCTGGCTCTCTCGCTTTCATCCATCGTCTGCCTGACAATTGGGTTGGCGATCTTGTGGCACATTCGTAGTAATAGCGTCTCTTACAGAATGAAACGCATCTCCCCGGAGGACATCACCTCTTATGAGGGCGGCTTGGGTTCGGACCCGGCATCGCCTGATCCGGAGGAGATCTCGCGGTCCATTGTGGAGCGGGCTTCTCAGATACAGAGTGTGTTGTTTACGCAGACTCCGTCCCAGATCACGATAGAGATGTGCGCCATTGGATATAGGGCGTGTGTCAACGACATGATCACGCTCTCGCACTTTATCAACGAGGAGCTTCCCCTGGCGAACCTTCGCCGCCGACTGACCTTACGCCGTGCCCGTCGTCGCGCCACCGAAGCCCTCGCCGGAGCCCGCGAAGCACTCCCACCTGGTGCTCTCCGCGCTACCCATCAAGAACAACAGTAAAGGTTTGTGGCTCGGCGGATAGCCGAAAGATTTAAACGGAGAAAATTTCCCGTACTTCGGGGACTTCGCGTCGGATCAGGGTTTCTATCGCGTAGACGAAGTCCAGTTGCGAGAGCGGGCATCCCCTGCAAGCTCCCAGCATCTCGATACCCACGGCTCCTCGCTTCTCGTCAAACTGAGCCACGCGAGCGTCGCCACCGTCGGCCTGCAACGCCGGTCGCACCTGTTCGAGGGCTGCTTCGATCCTACTTCGCATGTCTGATTCTTGGTTCATACCCCGGATTATATAGAACAACCGGCTCCGGGACGCGCACGGTCGAAGCCGGTAGTAGACTGGACTCTCCAATAAATACTCACACTCCCCGGAAGGAACAAGATGGCCTCCGAAGACAATCGAACACTGCTCGTAATCGGTGCTCCACAACACGACGCGGCAGCGTACCACCTCTCCGGTTTTCTGGCGCCGGACCCCGTGATCTGCCTTCAGGCCGCCGGTAAAAAGTACCTGGCGGTCTCTTCCCTAGAGTACGGTCGAGCCGAGAAACAAGCGAAAGTGGACGAGCTACTCTCCTACGACGAGTTAGAGATCATGAAGCTCGCAAAGAAACTAAAAAGCGGTCCAAAAGCCTTCGCAGCCGCCATCGCGAATCTAATGGAGAAGATCGGGGCTAAAGATTCACCCATCGCGGTCCCACCGGACTTCGCCATCGTCTACGCGGACGAACTACGCGCCCACGGCCTCACCATCACCCCGGACACCAAACTCTTCGGCAACCTCCGCCGCTCGAAGACTGAGACCGAGATCGGCTACATAGAACAAACTCAGAGAGCCATCGAAGCCTCCTGCGCCCGAGCCGTGGAAATCTTAAAGGAGTCCGAAGTCGCGGACGACAGCACCTTACAGTGGCGCGACGAACCATTGACGAGCGAATTGCTACGTGCCGAGATAGATGTGGAGCTACTGCGTCGAAATTGCGCCGCCGACGGAACCATCGTTGCCGGAGGCCCACAAGCCGCCGATCCTCACGAGCGCGGCCACGGCCCCCTCAAAGCGGGTGAGTCAATCATAGTGGATATCTTCCCAATGAACCTCTCGAACCGCTATTACTCGGACATGACCCGCACCTTCATCAAGGGCGAGCCTAACGAGACCCTTCAGGGCATGTACGACGCGGTCCTCGAAAGCCAGAACGCAGCCCTGGCTATGGTCAAGGCGGGCGTAAACGGCAAGGACGTACACAGCAAAGTAGCCGAGATCTTGCACGAAGCCGGATACAAGACAAACGTCCACGATCAGGAGGAAGGCAAGCCTCTGACGGAGGGTTTCTTCCACGGTACGGGGCATGGAGTCGGGCTGGAGCTACACGAAGCTCCCCGCGTCGCCCTCGCCGACGAAGAGCTAATACCGGGAGATGTTATCTCTATCGAACCCGGAGTCTACGATCCCAAAATCGGCGGAGTCCGGATCGAAGACCTCGTCGTCGTCACCGAGGACGGTTGCCGCAACCTGACGCAATTTCCCAAGAATTTTTCCGTCTGATACAAACTCGTCGACATCTTCGACGACATCATTCGACAGTACATCGTAAACTTCTTCGTCGTACCGTTCTGCGCCTTTGAAAAAGAGGTTCTTTGAGACTTCGCCTACGGTATAAGTTGTCATCCCATCGAAGGTGCCGCCTACCACTCCACCGGCTAGAGGAATAGCTTTGCCCAAGTTTACGATCCCCGTCTGACCAAACTTGGTGATTAGTCGAAATCCGACTGCTTTATTGATCTTCTTGATAACTTCGAAAGACAAGCGTTTGATCGCTTGCTCTGTGAGCTTGCGACCTAGAGTGATTCCCGTCCCCTTCAAAATATTCTTCGCGGCGTCGCCGCATAGACAGACAAAGCACAGCGTCTTTACCTGGTCGCTCCGAACATCGTAACCATTCATTCTCGCAATCGCAGCAATCGTACGCAACTGTATATACAAGACACTAGAGAGGTTGGCGGGTATCGTTACCGGGAGCGTCAGTACACCACCCAGACCAGTAACAAAACCGGATGTCGAAGCCTTTGCAACCTGAACGCTAATGAGCTTGTCGATCTTCTGTTCTAGCGAACCGTCGCCTCTGAGATAGTCTTGCGCCATCTCCTCGACGGAAGAAAACCCCGGCACACTATTCAACGCCGGGATACCATTCAGGGCTTTATCGTAAAGCAAATCGAGGGTCTTGCTGACGGTATCTGGATCGAGCTTCATTCTGGCAACCTCTCGCTACGGATACGGGCTATGCTGAGTATGGCACATTCGTTCGAGTTCGCCCGAATTGAGTTCGCCCGAATTTTCGTCTTGGCTTCTCGGGCATCCTCCAGCCCTCGTGCTACGTCCCACGCGAGTTGTAGATCTCGCCTCCCAGGGCTGCGTATTCGCGTAGTACGGCGACGGCTTCGTCGCGCAGTACGTCGCGGGTGACGGTGATGCCACGTTCCTGTAGCTTCTGGGTCCAGTCCTGGACTTTCGAGCCTTCGTCGAAGCCTACGGCTCGGGCGTCTTCGTCGCGGGCGGCGCAGGCTAGATGTCGGACACCGGACCACGGAGTGGCTCCGAGGCACATAGCGCAGGGTTCGGTGCTCGTGACG
>JBGTFQ010000136.1:0-25937 GCA_041747155.1 Rubrobacteraceae bacterium | reverse complement strand
CGTACCGAGGAAGTCGGGCAGGTGTTGGAGGTCGGGGACGGTATCGCTCGCGTCCACGGCCTGACCAACGTGATGTACCAGGAGATGCTTGAGTTCGAGGACTCGCGGGGAGACAAGATCACGGGTCTAGCCCTTAACCTCGAAGAGGACAACGTCGGTGTCATAATCGCGGGTTCTGACACGCATATCCAGGAGGGAAACACCGTCCGACGGACGGAGCGTCTAGCGAGCGTGCCGGTCGGCGAGGGTGTCCTCGGGCGTGTCATAACGCCTCTCGGTGCTCCGATGGACGGCAAGGGTGAGATCGAGGCCGAAGACAATGTCCCGGTGGAGTTGGTCGCGCCCGGCATTATCAAGCGGCAGCCGGTCAAGACACCGTTGCAGACGGGCCTCAAGGCAATCGACGCCATGATCCCGATAGGCCGGGGCCAGCGAGAGCTTATTATCGGCGACCGCAAGACGGGCAAGTCGGCCATCGCCATCGACACGATCATCAACCAGGCGGACCAGAATGTGAAATGTATCTACGTCGCTATCGGTCAGAAGGACTCGACCGTCGCTGGCGTAGTCTCCTCCCTCGAAGAAGCTGGCGCGATGGAGTATACGACCATCGTAAACGCCTCCGCGGCTCAGTCCGCCACGCTCCAGTACCTCGCGCCCTACGCCGGGTGCGCTATCGGCGAGTTCTTTATGGCACGGGGCGAGGACGCGCTAATCATCTACGATGACCTCTCCAAGCACGCCATCGCTTACCGGCAAATGATGCTGCTCTTGCGTCGACCGCCAGGTCGCGAAGCTTACCCAGGGGACGTTTTCTATCTGCACTCGCGCCTTCTCGAACGGGCCGCGAGGCTCTCCGAAGACATGGGCGGCGGTTCGTTGACGGCGCTTCCGGTCGTCGAGACAAAAGCCGGAGATATTTCGGCTTACATCCCGACCAACGTTATCTCGATCACGGACGGTCAGATCTTCCTTGACTCGGACCTGTTCAACTCCGGGCAGCGTCCGGCCATCGACGTGGGTAACTCGGTCAGCCGGGTGGGTGGCTCCGCGCAGATCAAAGCCATGAAGAGCATCGCGGGTACTTTGAAGCTGGATCTCTCGCAGTTCCGGGAGCTTCAGAGCTTCGCGCAGTTCGGCAGTGACCTGGATAAAGCGACGCAGCAGACGCTGGCTCGGGGAGAACGACTCACGGCGATGCTTCGTCAGAGCGAGCGTGACCCGCTGGATGTCGAGGAGCAAGTCGTGGTGATCTACGCGGCTTCCAATGGCTACATGGACGAAGTCGAGACCGACAGCGTCCCCGACTACGAGCGGCAGCTTCGCGACCACATGAAAGACAGCCACAGTGAGATCCTCGATTCGATCCGCGACGAACAGAAGCTCACGGACGAGACCGAGAAAAGCCTCAAGGATGTCCTCAAAAAGTACTCCGACAACTACGAGCCGCAGAACACTGGCACAGTGGATACTTCGGTCGGCGGGGAAGACGATGAGGAGTCGACGGACGAGAACGGCTCGGAAGAAGGTTCGTAGAGCATGGCTACGCTTCGCGACTTAAAGCGCCAGATCGGCTCGGTCAAAAACATAGCGAAGGTTACCGAGGCTCTTCAAACCGTCTCGGCGGTCAAGTTCCGCAAAGCCGAGGCTCGTGTCAAGAAGTCGCGGGCCTACGCGGACAACATCGAGGAGATGATGCGCGACGTGGCCGCCAAAGCCACGACTAAGAGCCCGCTGCTCGTGGGCCGCGAAGTCAAGACGGTCGCCATCGCTTCCCTCACTGCTGACCGGGGTTTGGCGGGTGGATTCAACGCTCAGATACTTCGGCGCACGATGCAGTTCCGCAGTGAGCAGAGCGCGGATCTCAAGCAGGTCGCCAGCGGTCGGAAATCGGTCGCGTTCTTTCGGTTTCGGGGGATCGAGCTAGAAGAGACTTTCCTCGGTTTTTCCGACGATCCAACTTACGACAAGGCTCGTGAGATCGGTCAGGCACTAACCCGGATGTTCGAGGATGAAGAGGCCGATGAGGTCTATTTGATCTTCAACCGTTTCGAGACCGCCATGACGCAGAAGCCGGTCATCAAACGGCTCATCCCGGCGGCACCGGACGAGGAAGAGGACGACGGCAACGATGAGCCGGAGAACGAGTCGAACACGTATATGGAGTACGTGCCGGACGCGGACTCGGTGTTGCAGAAGCTCGTGCCGCGTTATGCGGAGACCATGATCTGGCAGGCGATGCTCGAAAGCGCGGCGGGGGAGCACGGGGCGCGAATGACGGCCATGCAGAGTGCTACGGACAACGCCAATGACTTGGTCAAGACCCTGACGTTGCAGATGAACAAGGCGCGACAGGCCCAGATAACTAGTGAGATCAGTGAGATCGCGGCGGGCGCGGAAGCCTTGTCCGCCGGATAGCAGGAGGTTTTTAGATGAGCGAGAGCGGCCAGGAATTTAATAAAACTACGTTCGGAAACCCGGAAGGAGTCGTGGACGGTCAGACCACCAATGGTGGTGGCACCACGACCGAACAACGCGCGGAATCGAACGGCGAACCCGTAAAGGGTGGCGGGGCGATAGGGACCGTCGTGGAGGTCAAGGGGCCGGTCGTCGATGTACGCTTCAAGCCCGAAGAGATACCGGAGATCTACAACGCGCTCACCGTCCCGTTGAATGACCTTTCCGGCGAGGAAGGCACACTCACGCTCGAAGTGCAGCAACTTCTCGGCGACGATATGGCCCGTACCGTGGCTATGTCCTCGACTGACGGCCTCAAGCGCGGCCTCGACGTGACGGACACCGGCGCTCCAATAACGATCCCCGTTGGCAAGAGCGTACTCGGGCGTGTGCTCGACGTTCTCGGTCAGCCGGTGGATGAGATTGGGCCGGTCGAAGATCCGGACGATTACTGGCCGATCCACCGCCCCGCGCCGCTGTTCGCGGACCTGACGACTCAGGCCGAGCAGTTCGTATCGGGGATCAAGGTGATCGACCTTCTCTGTCCCGTGCGACGGGGCGGCAAGGTTGGACTGTTCGGCGGCGCGGGCGTCGGCAAGACAGTTCTTATCACCGAGCTCATTAACAACATCGCACTGCAGTACGAAGGCACGTCTGTCTTCGCCGGGGTAGGGGAGCGTACCCGTGAGGGCAACGACCTCTACGGCGAGATGGAAGAGGCCGGAGTTCTCAAGAACACGGCGATGGTCTTCGGACAGATGAACGAGCCGCCGGGCGCTCGCTTCCGTGTCGCGCTAACTGGTGTTACGGTCTCCGAGTATTTCCGGGACGCTCTCGGGCAGGACGTGTTGTTCTTTGTGGACAACATCTTCCGGTTCGTGCAGTCGGGCAACGAGGTATCGGCCTTGATGGGGCGTATGCCTTCCGAGGTTGGATATCAGCCGACGCTCGCTACGGAGATGGGGGCTTTGCAAGAGCGGATCACCTCGACCAAAAATGGTTCGATCACCTCTTTCCAGGCGGTATACGTCCCGGCTGACGACTTTACCGACCCGGCACCGTTTACGGTTTTTGCTCACCTCGACTCGACGGTAGAGCTTTCGCGAGGACTGGCCGAGCAGGGCATTTATCCGGCGGTGGACCCGCTAACGTCCTCCTCGACGATGCTCGACCCGTCCATCGTAGGCGAAGAGCATTATGAGGTCGCGCAGCAGGTCAAGAATATCCTGCAGCGGTATCGAGAGCTTCAGGACATCATCGCGATCCTCGGTATCGATGAGCTCTCGGAGGAAGATAAGGTGATCGTCGGTCGGGCGCGTCGCCTGCAACGTTTCCTGTCGCAGCCGTTCTTCGTTGCCGAGCAGTTCACCGGCCTCGAAGGTAAATTTACGGACCTGGACGAGACGATTCGATCCTTCAAGGAAGTTGTCGAAGGTAAGCACGACGATCTCCCCGAGCAAGCCTTCTACCTCGTCGGTGGCATCGACGAAGCCGTCGAGAAAGCCAAAACCCTCAGCGGCGAAGAAGCAGAAGATTCATCCGAGGAGGAAAATTCCGAGGAAGAATCTGAATCCTCGGTCGAGAACTCATCGACTGAAGAGACTGAACCCTCCAATGACGAAGCATCTGCTGAGGGATCTACGGATGAAGACGAGAGCAAGTAGTGGCCGACGGTCGGGAAGATAGGCGTCAATTATTCTGTCGGGTCATCGCGCCGGAGGGAATCATCTACGACGGGGAGGCGGATCTCGTCGTAGCCCGCATTGCGGACGGCGATCTGGGCGTGATGGTCGACCACGAGCCGCTGGTGTCTAGTGTGGAAATCGGGGAAGTCCGCATAAAGGAAGGCGAGGAACGTCGCGTGTTCGCCACCTCCGACGGTTTCTTCAAAGTCTCCGAGAACCTCGTGCAAGTCCTGGTCGAAGAGGCTGTGGAGGCGAGCGAGATCGACGCCGATGAAGCGGGCCGTCGCGTGGAGGAGGCCGAAAAACAATTCGGCGAGGTCTCCGAGGACGATGACGATGCCGACCGTCAACGTGAAGACATCGAACGCCGACGGCGCATGGGCGAGAATCTCTCCCGAGTTGCCCGCAAATACGGCAATGGATAAGGCCAAAATCCTGGCGTAACGTAAAATTCGTCGAATCGTTACCGTTTGGTAACATTCGGCCATCAGTATATGGGCGCGTCGGAGTGGAGAAGACGCGAGACGGTGAGACCATTGGGAGGATGTACATGGAACGCTTTCTAGTCGAGGGTGGCGCGCAGCTAAATGGTGAGGTTAAAGTTTCAGGTGCCAAGAACGCCGCTCTGAAGTTTATTGCGGCCTCTTTGTTGGCTCCTGGAGTCACCACGCTGCATAACGTGCCGGGCATCAAGGATGTCGGAACTATATGTCGGGTGCTCGAAGGTCTTGGCGCATCGACTGATTTTACAGACCACACACTGGAGATAGACGCTGGGAGCATAGATTCGTACACAGCTCCCTATGAGCTAGTGCGGCAGATGCGAGCCTCGATCGTGGTGCTTGGCCCGCTCGTGGCTCGTTTCGGGGAGGCGGAAGTTTCGGCACCTGGTGGATGTAACTTGGGTTTGAGGAAGTTCGATTTTCACTTGAACGGCTTGCGGGCACTCGGGGCTGAGGTTGAGTTGGATCACGGTTTCATAAAAGCGACCGCGCCCAACGGTCTGCGGGGTGCTGAGGTGATCTTCGAGTACCCGAGTGTCACCGCGACGGAGAACGTCATGATGGCGGCGGTCCTTGCATCGGGCATGACGATCATAGAGAACGGCGCTCGTGAGCCCGAGGTGGTTGCACTCGCCGATCTTCTAAACGCGATGGGAGCATCCATCGCCGGAGCGGGTACGGGTCGAATCGTCATAGAAGGTGTCGAGGAACTGCACGCCGTAGAGTGGGATGTTATGTCGGACCGGATCGAAGCCGGTACGTTTATCATGGCGACTGCCGCGGCGGGCGGCGAAGTGACGATCCTCGGCGCGAAACCCGAACACATGAAGATGGAGTTCGAGCGACTCGGGGAGATGGGCGTGGACCTTCGCCCTGTCACCGGCGGCGTGCGCGTGCGGGTGGATGACCCGGAAGCTCTGAACGGCGTCGATGTGGTCACGTTGCCGTTTCCGGGATTCGCGACGGACTTGCAGGCTCAGATGATCGCCCTGATGACCCAAACCTCGGGCGCTGGTGTCATCACCGAGAACGTATACGAGAACCGGCTGCAAGTCGCCGAAGAGTTGAACCGCATGGGCGCGGGCATAGATTTGTTCGGCGGCCATCGAGCCCTGATCCGGGGTCCAAAGAAACTCTCTGGCACGACGGTCGAGGCTCCGGACCTCCGGGGCGGCGCAGCCCTGGTAATGGCCGGTCTCGTCGCCGACGGAACTACCGTGATAGAAGCCGCGCAGCATATCCTGCGCGGCTACGAGGACTTTGAAGAGAAACTTCGAGGACTTGGCGCGACCGTGACTTTCGAAGCCGGAGTGAACGTCGAAAGCTGAAGTTGCAGCACTGTAGAAAGTGATGGTTACAGTAAGATCGCGAATGAAGCCCCGGCGAGAAACTCACGCGCCGGGGCTTCATTCGTAGTGGGGACTTCGGTTGTGTACAATACCTTTGGAACCACCGTTTTTGTGGTGGGACCACTACGAGTAGATGGAGATTTAACCTGGCGGTTACGGCCAAAAACACGGAGGTACTCGCGCTAACACGCCGTTTGGTCCGATATCGTTCGTACACTCCGGGGTCCGCGCAGTCGACGATGGACTTCATCAACGGGTGGTTCGATGCTCGGGGCTTAGAGACCGTTCAGTATAAGGGAGCGGGGCCAGAGGGAGAGCTTACATCATTGGTGGTGCGGGTGGGATCCGGACATCCGAGGATACTGTTGCATGCCCATGCGGACGTCGTGCCAGGCGAAGAGTGGCAGTTCGAGCCTCAGGAAGAGAACGGCGAGATGTATGGGCGTGGTGTCTACGACATGAAGGGTGCTCTCGCAGCCATGATGTACGCTGTTGAGGATCTTGGGAACCTCGGATGTTCGGCTACGGTGGAGTTGTTGATCGTGCCGGACGAAGAACATGAATACGGCTCGCCCACCGGTGCGGAAATATTGATACAGCAGGGTCACACGGGTGATTTCCTTATAACGGGGGAGCCTACAGACTTTCATATCGGGACACAGGCGAAAGGCGTTCTGGGGCATAGGATCACGATGCTCGGCAAGAGCGCTCACGGTTCGCGGCCCTGGCTTGGCAAGAACGCCGTGCTACTGGCTTATGAGCATTACGAGCGTGTGCTGAAGCTGCCGTTCGCGAGCGAGCGGACGGATATGTTCCCGTATCCGAGCATAAACCTCGCCCGGATCATCGGCGGCGACGTTCTAAACCGCGTCCCGGATAGAGCTACCTACGACCTCGATATCCGCTACCTTCCAAACCAGGATCCAGAAGAAATTACCCGTCAAATCCGCTCGATAGACCTGCCCGCTGAAGCCGAAGTCCTTTTCTCCCGCGAACCAACCTATGTCTCTCGCCGTGACCCGTACGTGAAAGCCTTACGCGAAGTCGCCGCCCGTCATTTCCACGGAAATCCGGTCGGCGTGGGACGGCACGGCGCGTCGGATATCGTGTACTTTCAGCGGGCCGGGATACCCGGCGTCGAGTTCGGGCCAATAGGCGGCGGCCATCATGGACCTCGCGAGTACGTCGTCTCCGACTCCCTCGAAACCTATCGCCAGATGCTAGTTCAGTTCGTACAGATACTCGGGGCCAACGGCAACGGTCACTAGGGGTTCATTAGTCGCTTCTTGATACAATTAGTAATGTCTTGAAAGTCTTTCCGAACACAGGTATATTGCGGGTAGTATTTGGGAAGAAAGGGTTGTTTTGGCGTTAGGGATCATCCAACAGGGACCAGAGTACGGCACGGCGTATCTCTACGTCGGGCTTTTCCTACTTTTGGTGACAGGTTTTGTCGCCACCGTGCTGATCGTGGCCCGTCTTATAGCTCCAAGCCGCAGCTCCAACACGAAAGGTGAGATCTACGAGACTGGCGAAGCTACGGTGACGGATCCATGGAGGCCGTTTCCGGTTCGCTACTACGTCTTCGCGTTGTTGTTTCTGATCTTCGACGTTGAAGCGGCGTTTCTGTATCCGTGGGCGGTCGTCTACAGCGAACTTGGCTTGTACGGCTTCGTCGAGATGACGGTTTTCGTCACTATCCTGATAGTGGGCCTGGCTTACGCCTGGAAGAAGGGAGCCCTTAAATGGGTGTAATGCAGCAGTTCAACGAGCCGAATATAGTCACCACGAGCACGGACAAGCTCTTCAACTGGGCTCGCAAAAACAGTCTGTGGCCGTTGCAATTCGGGCTAGCGTGTTGCGCCATCGAGATGATGTCGACCGGCATGGCTCACAACGACCTCGACCGTTTCGGAGCCGGGTTCTTCACGGCCAGTCCGCGTCAAGCGGATGTCATGATCGTCTCCGGCACCGTCTCCACCAAGATGGCCGAGCGCATGACCCGACTGTACGAGCAGATGCCCGAACCGAAATGGGTCATCGCGATGGGCGCGTGCGCCATAAGCGGCGGGCCATTTCTAGACGGATACTCAGTGCTGATGGGCGCGGATCGCGTAATTCCGGTAGATGTCTACGTGCCAGGATGCCCACCGAGACCCGAGGCTCTGATATTCGGCATCATGACGCTCCAGAAGAAGATAGAGCGCGACATGCAGGTCGGCTACGACAAGGTCAGGCCCGCTCTCGTGGACGACGACGGCAACGTCATGGAGTACCTGCCCGAGCGGGAGTACACGGGGATCAGCGAGGGTAAAGCGCCGCGTTTCGAGGGGATAAGGCCGCTCAAACGGACCTACGTCTTCGAGCGTAAAGGAATGCCGCCCGCCTCCCAGACCGATGTCGGTTGGATCCCGAAGGAAGCAAAACAGAAACTGAAGGAAGAAGCCAAAGCCAAAAAAGCCGCCGAACAGGAAGCCGAAGGTGCCGTAGCAACCGCAGAGAAGCCACCCGCCGACGAGACAAACGGCAACGCCGAGAAGCCGGAGAACGCCTAAATTGGCCTTCACGCTTCCCGAAGGCGACGTTAAGACTCGTCTGGACCGTTATCTCAAAGGCTTCCGCAACGGACACGGTCTTGAGGAGTCAGTAGTGGAGGGCAACGCTATAAAGATCGTTGTGGAACCCGAGATCCTAACGTCGGTTATGGCTACGGCGCGGGAGAGTCTCGGGATCTTGCATCTGTCGTACATCACGGTCGTGGATCGGGAAGGCTCCTTCGAGATTGGTTATGAGTTGCTGGACATGCGTGGTGTCCGAGTCCACGTAAAGACCACCATAGAAGGTGAAGAGCCGGTTGTAGATACGATCACCAGCGTCTATCCGTCGGCCAACTGGCACGAACGGGAGGCTTACGATATGTTCGGGGTCGCGTTCAAGGGGCATCCCGACCTACGGCGGGTGTATATGTGGCAGGATCACTTCGACCACCATCCGCTTTTGAAGAGCTTCGATATAAGCACCAAGCGCACCTTCGAGGGACTGAGGTAGACCTATGCTAAGCGAAGAACGCCGCGCTGAAGAAAACGTAACGAACAGCGCACTAACGCAATCCGCCGCCGGGCGACTCGTCAGCCCGGACATTCGGGACGAGTTTGGCCTGGAGACGCTCGACATGAACATGGGGCCGCAACATCCCGCTATGCACGGCCTGCTGCGTTTGATCCTCGAACTCGACGGCGAGACGGTTGTCAGGTGCGATCCCGTAATGGGCTATCTGCATCGGTCGCAGGAGAAGATAGCCGAGAATCGCATGTATCCGGCGGTCATCCCGATGACTGACCGCCTCGACTACTTCGCCAATATGCACAACGAACATGGCTACTGCCTGGCGGTCGAAGATTTACTCGGTGTTGAAGTTCCGCCGCGGGCGGAGTACATCCGGGTGCTGATGTGCGAGCTAATGAGGCTCGCGAGCCACATACCCTCCGTCGGGTTCCTCATGCTCGAACTCGGAGCGTTCACGCCGATTCTGTACTCCTTCCGGGAGCGGGAGCGAATACAGACAATCTTCGAGGCCGTCACGGGCGCCAGGATGATGTTCCACTACATTCGTATTGGCGGCGTCAAAGCTGACTTGCCGGAGGATATACCGCAGAAAATTTGGGACTATATCGAGTCGTTGGAGGCAAATTTCCAGCGGGATTTTGTCGACCTGATCGAGGGCAACGAAATATTTATCTCCCGTACGAAGGACATCTGTAAGATGTCGCCTCAGAAAGCCGTCGAGATGGGAATCACCGGGCCGGGTCTTCGCGGCGCGGGTGTGGACTTCGATATTCGGCGCGACTACCCGTACAGCATCTACCCAGAGCTGGACTTCGACGTAATCACCGACACCGAGGGCGATGTCGCGGCTTCGTACCGGGTTCGCATCGGGGAGTGCCTGCAAAGCATCCGGCTGGTGAAACAGTGCTTGGAGAAAATGCCGGAGGGGGAAGTTCTGGGGGATACTGGGCGGCGCATCCGACCGGCTGAAGGCGAGGGCTTCGGGCGGGTCGAGAGTCCTCGGGGCGAGTATTCGGTTCACATCGTCTCGGATGGGACGGATATTCCGTACCGGGTTCATTATCGGGACCCGAGCTTCTGCAACATGCAGCTCTTGCAGGAGATGGTCCCGGGTCACTATCTGCCGGACATCATGCCGATCATGGGTCTCTTGGACCCTGTTTCCGGTGGGTGGGATAAGTAGTGCAGGGCTTTTTGAATGTACTGGATCAAGAACCAGTCCGGTTTTTCGTGGCTTTTGGCGTGGTGGTTTTTCTCGTCCTGAACCTTGCAGCCGTCCTGACGATGGCCGAGCGGAAAGTTGCCGGGTACATTCAGCTTCGTTACGGCCCCAACCGGGTCGGTCCTCGGGGGCTCTTGCAGCCACTGGCGGACGTCTTCAAGTTGTTTACGAAAGAGAATGTCTCGCCTAGCAGGGCGGATATGTGGATATTCTTGGCCGCGCCCATCGCGATGTTTATACCGGCGGCGCTGGCGTGGATGATAGTCCCGTTCTCGCCGAGCGCGGTCGTTGCGGACCTGAACGTTGGCATTCTCTTCTTTGTGGGCATCACCTCGATAGGCGCTCTGGGGATAATCATGGCGGGTTACGGGAGCAGGTCCACGTTCTCGCTGCTCGGCGCATTGCGGGGAGCGGCCCAGATGATCTCCTACGAAGTACCCTTGATTCTTAGTCTGCTCGGGGTCGTGATGATTACCGGAAGCCTTTCGCTGGTCGATGTGGTTAATGCGCAGGCCGGTGGATTTTGGCATTGGAATTTCCTGTTGCAGTTTCCGATGTTCTTTGTTTTTTATATCTCTGGGCTTGCCGAGGTGAAGCGGGTTCCGTTCGACTTGCCCGAGGGTGAAAGCGAGATCGTGGGCGGTTTCATGGTCGAGTACTCCGGGATGACGTGGGCGTTGATGCAAGCGTCGGAATTCGCATCGTTGGCCCTAATATCCGCCATGAGTGTGACGTTGTTTCTGGGAGGGTGGCAGCCTCCGATAGAGCTGTTGGATCTCGGTAACTTCAATTGGGTGTGGTTCGGTTTCAAGACCGCGCTCGTAACGTTCACGTTCCAGTGGATACGGTGGAGCGTGCCGCGCCTTAGGATGGATCAGTTGATGAACCTGGGATGGAAGATTTTGGTTCCGGCGTGTCTCGTGTGGCTGTTCGTGATCTCCGGTCTAATGCTCATCTTCCCCTCTTTGGGTCAGTAAGGAAAGGTAGAGAGATGCCGCAGTTGGGTCAAGGAATTCTGAAAGGCATGAGCATAACGCTCAAGCACATGATGGGAAAGAAAATCACACGCATGTACCCTGAGTACAAGCGGGATCTCCCGGAACGCAGTCGCGGTATGTTGACCGTCGATATGGACCGCTGCATAGCATGCCTCCAATGTATGAGGATCTGCCCGGACCACTGTATCTCCATCGAACAGACCAAGCGCGACGCGGACGGCTCCGGGAAAGCGAAACCCTACGCCATTGGCTTCGTCATAGACGACTCGCGCTGCATGTACTGTTCGCTCTGCGTCGAAGTCTGCCCGGTGAACTGCATCTACCACACCGAGGAATTCGAGGCTCAAGCGTACAACCGCCTCGAACTGGCCCGGCAATTTGGCGAACGTCCCGTGGACCCGACCGTCGATCCCCGTCCCACGGTCAAGAAGAAGCCGAAGAAAGCTACGGCGGCTAAAGAGGCTGCGGACGGCGAAGCTCCCAAGAAAGCTCCACCTAAGAAAGCACCGCGCCAGAAAGAAGAGGCTGCGGGTTGATAGTAGCTTTCGGGTTTCTGGCCGGGATGGTGCTCGTCTCGGCTTTCGGGGTTGTTGTTAGCCGTAACGTGGTTCATTCCGCGTTGTTTATGAGCGGGTCGTTTCTAGGAGTTGCGGGGTTCTTCGTAATGTTGAATGCTCCGGCACTGGCGGCTTTTCAGGTTTTGATCTACGTGGGGGCTGTCACGGTGGTTATTTTGTTCGGGATCATGTTTACCCAGAAACCCCAGGTGCGGCGGTTCGCCACGATCATAAACCGTCAGTTCTGGGCGAGCTTGGTGGTCGCTGTCGGAATCGGGACGTTTTTGGCGGCGGTCTTGGTGGTCGAGGACTGGGGTGCTACGGAGTCCGGCAACGGAGCCACGAGCGTGAAGGCGTTGGGGCGCAACTTGCTCGGCGTAGGCGATGCGCCGCCAGTTTTCGCGCTGTTGTTCGAGGTCGCTTCGGTGCTGCTGTTGATAGCGGTCGTCGCGGCAATCGTCATTAGTCGTAGGAAAGTCGGCCTAGGTGAGGATTCGCAGGTTGCGAACGAGGTGGAGCGATAGTGCCGTCGCAGGTTCAGCAGGCGGCGGATCTTCTCAATTCCGAGATACCGTTGGAGTTGTATCTGGTGGTTGGCGCGATCATGTTCGCCATCGGGGCGTGGGGGGCTTTGATCCGGCGCAACGCCGTCGTCGTGTTTATGTGCGTGGAGTTGATGATAAACGCCGTTAATCTCACTCTAGTGGCGTTTTCTGACTATCTGCCGCGGGCGAATGGTGAGGCTACGAGCTACGCGATCCTGGTAATCGCCATAGCCGCCGCCGAAGTCGCGGTAGGACTTGCTATAGTGCTCGCGGTGTTCCGTTCCCGAAGAACGGTCAACGTCGATGAGATCAACACCATGAGGGGCTAGAGAGGCTATTGCTTGGAGACCACGATGACCGTTAGCCAACAACTCATATTCGCGGCGATACCGCTGTTGCCAGCCCTGATCTTTCTGGTGCTGGCACTGTTTGGGCGGATGCTCGGCGAAGCGGCTCAGTACGTGGCGATTCTTGGTGTGACGGTTTCGCTAGTATTCAGCGTATTCGCCCTTATAGAGGTGGTTCGTGGCGGAGTCCCAATAGACTTCGCGGTCAACTGGATCAACCTCGGAGAAGGCGGCGTTTTCCCGATGGGGATCTATATCGACGGTTTGGCCGCTATGATGCTGGTGGTCGTTTGCCTCGTTAGCCTGATGGTTCAACTCTACTCCGGGGCATTCATGGAGGGCGATAAGCGTTTCTCTTGGTACTACGCCGTACTAAACCTGTTTACCGCCTCGATGCTCGGTCTTGTCGTCGCGCCCAACTTTATCGTGCTGTACATTTTCTGGGAGCTAGTTGGCGTTTGCTCGTACCTGCTGATTAGCCACTGGTTCGAGAAGCCTTCAGCAACTAAGGCGGCCCAGAAGGCGTTTATCGTGACACGGGTTGGCGACGCGGCTTTGTTCGCGGGGATCATCATCTTCTGGTCGTATACGGGAACGACTTCCTTCACTGGGATCTCCGAAGCGGCTCAAGCCGGATTTATCAGCGGGTCGGTCCTTACGGCTGCAATAGTTCTCGTCTTCATCGGGGCGATAGGCAAGAGTGCTCAATTCCCGCTGCACGTCTGGCTGCCGGACGCGATGGAAGGTCCAACTCCGGTGTCTGCCCTGATCCACGCCGCCACGATGGTCGCCGCTGGTGTCTATCTCGTGGCCCGCACATACGATATCTTTGTCCAAAGCGAACAAGCGATGTTGACCGTAGCCTACATCGGCGGCTTTACGGCTCTGATGGCCGGTTCGATGGCGTTGGTCAAGAAGGACATAAAGCGTGTCGTGGCGTATTCGACGGTCTCGCAACTCGGGTACATGATGCTCGGGCTCGGGGTCGGGGCTTACTCGGCGAGTATGTTCCATCTTTACAACCACGCTTTTTTCAAGGCTCTGTTGTTCCTGTGCGCAGGGGCCATTATCTACGCGATGGATTCATACAACATGGAAGACATGGGCGGATTGCGGCGTCGGATGCCGATCACGTTCTGGGCTATGGTGATCGCCGGATTGTCGCTCTCGGGGATCTTCCCGCTGGCTGGTTTCTGGTCGAAGGATGCTATTGTCGCCTCGACTTTCGAGGAGCACTACTACGTGTTGTTCGGGATGGCGATCCTGACGGTCTTGCTGACGGCGTTCTATATATTTCGGGCGATCTTCATGGCGTTTATGGGTGAGCCGCGTTCCGAGGGGGCGAGGGAGGCCGAAGACCCACCGGGCATCATGACGGGTCCGATGTTGATCCTTGCTTTCCTGTCGATTGTTAGCGGATGGGTCGGCCTTCCGGACGGTTTCCTGGGCCTGCCGGTCAAAGATTATTTCAAGGAGCTTGTCTCTCCGAGCGAGTTCGCGGTGGAGGCTCTTGGTGTGGAGCCTCATGCTTTCAGCGTGCCGCTGGCGATTGTCTCGGTGGTGGTCGCTCTGGCCGGTATCGGGTTGGCGTATTTCTTGTATGTTCGGCGACCGAGTGCGGCGACTTCTCTGGCGGATCGCTTTCGGCCTCTGCACACTTTTCTGGATAAGGGTTGGTACTTCGACGCGCTGTACGGGACGACTTTCGTGCGGTTTGCGCGGTATCTGGGGCGACTTACTCGAGGATTCGACAGTGTGGCCCTCGGTGGTTTGGTCCGGGGAGTTGGTCGCGGTGCGATGGGGACGGGAGGATTTTTGCAGAGATTCCAGTCCGGCAGCGCGCAGAATTATGTGTTGTTCACGTTGATCAGCGTGTTGGTCATTGGCGTGATCGTCGGGGCGCAGTACACGTTCTTGGTGGTAGCCCTGATCGCGCTGCTCACCGTGGCCGCGTTCGCAGTGGGAGCGAAACTATGATTACCACGATAGCGATATTCATCCCACTGCTGGGAGCTATCTTTGTCTCAATGCTCCCGGACAACGAGAAGACCGTTCGTTACGGGGCACTTGGCGTAGCTGCTATTCCGGTTCTGTTGGCGACATTTATATTCTTCGCTTACGGCGATAATCTCGGCGCTGGGGCGTTGACGCAAGATATCGCTTGGGTCCCCTCTCTAGACATCGGCTACCGGGTGGGGCTCGACGGTCTGGGCTTCGGCATGTTCTTCCTCTCCACGATTCTTACCCTCATAGCGGTGCTTTCTTCGTGGGAGATACAGACTAACCTGAAGCAATACCTGGCGATGCTGTTCGTGGCGGAGGTCGGTATGCTGGGCGTTTTCGCCGCTCAGGACTTGGTTCTGTTCTACGTGTTCTTTGAGATCACGCTGATCCCGATGTACCTGATGGTCGGTATCTGGGGCGATAGCAACCGGCGGGCGGCGGCGTTCAAGTTCTTCATCTACACGTTCCTCGGGTCCACGATTATGCTGGCGGGTTTCCTGGCTCTCGGAGTACTCGCGAAAACTTTCTCGATAGAAGATCTACAGGGCGGCGGCGGACTATCGACCACCGCGCAGATCGCAATAGCGGCTCCAATCCTGTTCGGATTGCTCGTAAAGGTTCCGGCGGTCCCGCTGCACAGTTGGCTGCTAGATGTGTACGTTTCGAGCCCGATATCGACGAACGTGGTCCTGTCGGGCGTTCTGCCAAAGCTCGGGACTTACGGATTGATCAAGATCGCACTGCCACTCTTGCCCCAGGGCGTGGACCCATTCCTGCCGTTCATCGCGGCGCTTGGTGCCATCAACATCATCTACGGTGCTTTCGTGGCGTTCCTGCAGCCGGACTTGAAGGCTCTAGTGGCGTTCTCGTCCATCGGGACGCTGGGATTCATCTTGCTTGGGGCGGCTTCGGGGAACGCGGTCGGGCTTAACGGAGCGGTCTTGCAGCAGGTTACGCATGGGATCTACTCTCCGCTGTTGTTCCTTCTTGTCGGCATCATCGCGGCTCGTACCGGCACGCGGCGCATCTCGGACCTCGGCGGTCTGGCCGCCCGGATGCCTTGGGTGGGGGCTTTGCTGGCTATGGGTGCTCTGGCAGCTATGGGATTGCCGGGCCTCGCGGTCTTCGCCTCGGAGTTTATGAGCATCATGGGCGGCTTCGCGGCGTTTCCGGTGCAAGGTCTTCTGGCGTGTCTCGGTATCGTGTTGAGCGCGATGTATATGCTTTACATGCTCTCCCGGACGGTCTTCGGGCCGATCACCAACCCTGCTTACGAAGAAGTAAAGGATGCAACCTCGATAGAGATGGCGGCGATTGTTCCGCTGGCGGTGTTGTTGGTGGTCTTGGGTATATTTCCGGGGATTTTGGTCGCGCTTCAGCGACCGGCGGTCGAGGCGGTACTGACCGCGATAGGGGGTTAGCTAGTGACGTATACGGGTGAGACATTCATCGCGCTACTGCCGGAGTTGATCTCGACGGTCTTCATCGTCGTCGTGTTGATGGTCGGCGTGTTTATGGAGGATTCGCCGGGACTTACCGCTACTCTCGCCGCCGTCGGAGCTTTGGCGGTCTTCGGTAGCGCTGCTGGGCTCCTAATCGCCGGTTTCGAGGGCGAATTTTTTGGGGGCGGTTTCGTAGTCGACAGCTTCGGCTTGTTCTTCAAACTAATAGTGTCGGGGAGCGCGTTCTTCGCGGTGTTGACCGCCGCCCGATGGTCGGGAGAGACTGGAGATATCCCCGAATACATGACGCTCATAATGGCCGTCGTGCTCGGGGCTACGTTGCTTGTCTCTGTCCGGGATTTGTTCGGGATCTTCCTCGCTATCGAACTTGCGACTATTCCGTCCTACGCGCTGGTCGCCTTTGACCGGACACGCCGTGAGAGTTCCGAGGGCGGTATGAAGTACCTGCTAACGGGCGTCATCGCGTCGTCCGTGTTGTTGTACGGGATGGTCTTGATCTACGGTGTCTCCGGCTCGGCGGCTCTTCCAGATATAGCCGAAACATTCACCGGACAACTCTCGCCCGTCGCGATACTAGGACTGGTCATGCTGATCTCCGGTTTCGCGTTCAAGCTCTCAGCCGCGCCGTTCCACTTCTGGACCCCGGACGCATATCAAGGGGCTCCCACAAGTGCGGCGGCGTTCCTCTCTGTGGCTCCAAAAGCCGCGACTTTCGCCGTGCTGTTGCGGATACTGCTCGAAGGTATGCCCGAAGCCGAGCAGACATGGACGCCTGTGATGGCTTTCCTCGCCATCGTGACGATGTTTGTCGGAAACCTCTTCGCCTTGCGACAGAGCAACGTGCGCCGAATGCTGGCCTACAGTTCCGTTGCCCACTCGGGGTATATTTTGGCGGCATTTGCTGCTTTGCAAGGGCAGGGAATAGCAACGGCGGTCGAGGCTGTACTTATCTACTCCGCCGCGTATGCCGTGATGAACACGGGTGCATTCCTGATGGTGGAACTTGTCGGCGAAGAGTCTAAGAGCTTCAACGGTCTGTTCCGAAGTCGTCCCGCGCTCGCGATGTGCATGGGTGTGTTTATGGCGGCACTCGTCGGTATTCCGCCCTTGTCCGGCTTCTGGGGGAAGGCTTGGATCCTGATCGCCGGAGCCCAATCCGGTTCGATCCTGGTCTATGTGGTGCTGGGAGCTTTGGTCGTTAACAGCGTCCTATCCGTGCCATACTATTTCGGCATTATCCGCAACATGTTCTTCGAGGAGCCAACCAGGGACACGGGCTCGGAGCCCGAGGGAGTCGGTGGCGTTAAATTCGCCGTCTACGCGCTCGCCATCGCCACAGTGCTCTTCGGCCTGATCGTGGGTCCGCTCTCCGCACTTACCGGCGCGTCCGGGCTACTCTAGCTTCATGAAAGCCGTCGTTCTTGTAGGTGGCAAGGGTACGCGGCTGCGGCCTATTACCTACGATATTCCGAAAGCTCTGGTGCCGCTAAGGAACCAGCCGTTCATGGGGTATATGGTCGATTTTCTGCGTTCCGGCGGGTTGGATGGAGCGGTCCTGTCGGTTGGGTATTTGCCGGATCAGATCCAGGAGTATTTTTCCTCTCAAGACTTGGACGGCTTCTCTATCGACTACGCTGTCGAGGACTATCCACTCGGAACAGCGGGCGGCGTCAAGAACGCCGAGCAGTTTCTGGACAGTGGGCCGCTAGTTGTCGTCAACGGTGACGTGCTAACAGGTATGGACCTCGAAAAAGCCATAGAGCAACATCAGGCTACGGACGCTCTGGCCACTATAGCCCTCACGAGCGTCGAAGACCCGACAGCCTACGGATTGGTCGAAGTGGATCACGAGATGCTCGTGCATAGGTTCCTTGAGAAACCAGCATACGATGAGATCTCCACGAACCTAATCAACGCGGGTATCTACGTCCTGCAACCGGAAGTACTTGAGATGATCCCCGCCGGACGAGAAGTCTCCATAGAACGTGAGATCTTTCCGGAGCTTCAAGCAATGGGGCGGCTCCGGGCTCATGTGTCGAGCCAGTATTGGAAGGATATCGGCACGCCGCGCAGCTATCTTGCCGCCTCCACCGACGTTCTTTCAGGGGCGGTCGGTGCGCGAGAGGATTTCGAGTACCTGGAAGTGCATTCAGCCACGAAAGTAGGCAAGAACGTCAAGCTCTTGCCGCCTCTTTCCGTAGCCGAAGGGTGTGAGGTCTCGGACGGAGCCACCATCGGGGGACGTTCGTCGCTGGGATTTGGGTGTCGAATTGGGGTGGGCGCGGTGGTAGAAGGGAGTGTTTTGCTTGATGGTGCTGAGATCGAAGCCGGAGCCGTGGTTCGTGGGTCGATTATCGGGCCCCGGGCCAGGGTCCGCCAGGGTGCCATCGTGAGGGGTATGTCGGTTCTTGGAGCAGGCTGTGTCGTCGGCGAGGGCAACGTCCTGGATCAGGGCATCCGCGTTAACCCTGGTGTCGTCGTCCCACCACGCAGCCTCAGCTTCTAGCCGCTACCCTATCCGCAAGCTACGACCTCGGATAGAATAGATTGAGGTTATCCAACAGCGAGGTTTCCATGTGAGAGCCCTGCGAAAATCGGCCACTGGTAAGTATTCTCCACGACTTGCTGGTGAACTAATAAACCCTTGCGGTCGTCCCGTTTGGATGCCTCTGATCCTGGAGGTTTTCCGGTAATTTGATGCAGCCTTATCTGGACGTACTCGGCGAACTCTTTTATCCGCAACGCTGCGTCTCCTGCGACCGGCGAGCGAGCGACGTACTCTGCAGGGCTTGCTTCGACGAGCTACCGTTGGTTGGCGCTCCTTCTTGCGAACGGTGCGGTATGCCAACTGCCTTCCAGACGCCAGCTTGCGAGGACTGCAAGAATGTTGACTTCGGTTTCGACTCGGCCCGAGCGTCCCTTCGCTACGAGGGAGTTGGCAAGGAGATAGTCCATGCCCTCAAGTACCGGGGGTATGTCCGGGTCGTCGACAAACTGATTACGCCGCTTATGTTGGATGTACTCGGCTCCGGCATTCGTTTCAGTTCGGTCGTGCCGGTTCCGTTGCACCGTTCGCGGCTGCGGCGGCGAGGGTTCAATCAGTCCGAGTTGATGGCCCGCGGAATCGCCGAAAAACTGGGCCTCCAAGTATCGAATAACTTGGAGGCCATGAGGAGGACTAGGGACCAAATCGAGCTTTCAGCCACCGCTCGGCGTGAGAACGTGCGCGGCGCCTTCCGAACCCGAAGCTTTATCCAGGGAACGGTTTTGCTGGTCGACGACGTGTTCACAACCGGCGCGACTTTGAGTGCCTGCGCCGCGACGTTGACAGCGTCCGGCGCGTCGGAAGTGCACGCCGTTACGTTGTGCCGGACGTGTTGAAGCTCATGAGAAAGGAGTCGAATTCTTAGAGTAGAATGACACCAGAAAGCAGCCGGTCAACAGTCGGCGGCTAGAAGCAGAGGAGGCTTCATGGATATAGAGGTAACGGGACGCAATCTGTCGGTGACGGAAGCTCTGGAGAATTACGCGCTCGAAAAGGTGGCCCGGCTCTCCAAGTTCTACGACGAGGAGAAAACCGACTCGCGGGCCGAGGTCGAGTTGATCCACGAGCGCAATCCCTCCCATTCGCAACCCGAGGTCGTGGAGACGACGCTGTTCATCAACGGTACGGTACTGAAGGCCCGCGAGGGTGGCGAGGATATGTACGCTTCCATCGACCGCATGTCCGACAAACTGGAACGCCAGGTGCGCCGGTTCCGGGGACGTCAACTAGACCGCTGGCAGGGTCAGCGCGAGAAAGTAGAAGCCACCGAGCCTGGTGCTCCCAAAGGTGACGAAGCCGAGGTAGAGGGCCGCATAGTTCGTACCAAGCAGTTCCAGATGAAGCCCATGAGCGCCGAGGAAGCCGCGCTGCAGATGGACTTGCTGGATCATGCATTCTTCGTATTCACGAGCGCTGATACCGGTGATATAAATGTGGTATACCGGCGGCGGGACAGCAACTACGGGCTAATAGAGCCCGCCAGATAGCTCAAACTCGGCGTTTTGGGCCTAACGTGTCTGGAAGATATTTTCCCGACGAAACGTAAACGAGCGAGGTAATAAACTCTTGGCTAACCTACTGACGAAGATACTTAGAATGGGCGAGGGCCGCAAGGTCAAGGCTCTCGAACGGCGGGTTGAGGATGTTAACGCCATCGAACCCGAGATAGAGAAGCTCTCCGACGAGGAGCTAGCCGCAAAGACCGTGGAGTTCCGGGAGCGGATCGAGAACGGAGCGACGCTCGATAGCCTGCTCCCCGAAGCTTTCTCGGTTGTGCGGGAGGCTTCGAAGCGTACGCTGGGGATGCGGCCTTTCGACGTTCAGGTCATGGGCGGCATCGTGCTGCACGAAGGTAAGATTCCGGAGATGAAGACTGGCGAGGGCAAGACGCTCGCCGCTACCATGCCGGTCTACCTGAACGCGCTTTCCGGCAAGGGAGTCCACGTCGTGACCGTCAACGATTACCTCGCTCGCCGCGATGCTAGTTGGATGGGCGAAGTCTACTCGTTTCTAGGATTGTCTATCGGTCTGATCCAGGACAGCATGGACTTCGCGGAGCGCAAAGTAGCCTACGACTCGGACATCACCTACGGCACGAACGCCCAGTTCGGCTTCGACTACCTCCGCGACAACATCGCCACCACCACCGATCAACTCGTGCAGCGCGGCCTGAATTACGCCATCGTGGACGAGGTCGACTCGATCCTTGTAGACGAAGCACGCACCCCGCTCATCATCTCCGGGATGCCCGAGACCGCCGCCGACACCTACTACAAATTCGCCGCCATTTTGCCGCGCTTGAAGAAGGGCGAGGATTACGAAGTGGACGAGAAGAAACGCCAGGTGGCTTGTACGGAGAGCGGTGTCGAGAAGGTAGAGAAGGCGCTCGGCGTCGAGAACCTGTACGACGACGTGAACAGCAACCTCGTCAATCATCTGAACCAGGCCTTGCGGGCTCATACGCTGTTTCACAACGATGTCGAGTATCTTGTGCGGGACGGGCAAGTGTTCATCGTGGACGAGTTTACGGGCCGAGTTCTCGAAGGTCGACGTTATTCCGAGGGGCTTCATCAGGCGATAGAGGCCAAAGAAGGCGTTGAGATCCGAGAGGAGAACCAAACGGTGGCTACGGTCACCATCCAGAATTTCTTCCGAGGTTACGACAAGCTCGCGGGCATGACTGGTACGGCGGCTACCGAGGCCGACGAGTTTATGCACATTTACAAGATGGAGGTCGTCTCTGTCCCGACTCACCGAGACATGGTGCGGCTGGACGAGAACGATCTCGTCTACAAAACGAGGAAGGGTAAGTACGATGCCGTGGTGGAGGATATCGCCGAGCGGCACGTGAAGGGCCAGCCGGTTCTCGTCGGCACGGTTTCGGTAGATGTCTCAGAATATCTTGCTACCATGCTCAAGCGCAAAGGTGTTCCGCACAACGTGTTGAACGCTAAGCAGCACGAGCGCGAGGCCGAAGTCATAGAGAACGCTGGCACCAGGGGTGCCGTGACCATCGCGACCAACATGGCTGGTCGTGGTACGGACATCAAGCTCGGCGAGGGTGTCGCAGAGGTCGGCGGGTTGTACGTGCTCGGGACCGAGCGGCACGAGTCGCGGCGCATCGACAACCAGTTGCGTGGGCGGTCCGGGCGGCAGGGCGATCCTGGCGAGTCGCGGTTCTTCTTGTCTTTCGAGGACAATCTGTTGCGGTTGTTCGGGGGGCCGAAGATGCAGGGTTTCATTGAGCGCATCGGTCTTGAAGACGACGTGCCGATCGAGGCCGGGATGGTCTCAAATAGCGTGCGACGGGCTCAGGAGCAGGTCGAGAGCCAGAACTTCCAGACCCGAAAGCGAATCCTGGAATACGACGATGTTCTGAACATGCAGCGCGAGGTCATCTACGGTATACGGCGCGACATTCTTATGGGCGAGAAAGTCGATACCTGGGAGTACGTCGAGCAGGTTTTGACGGATGCAATCTCCGACTACGCTCCGGCCAACACCTATCCCGAGGACTGGGATCTCGAAAGTCTCGGGACGGAAATCAACCGCTTCTACCCGACAAAGCTCGACCTCTCCACGATGGATGTCTCGTCAATGACGGGAGAGGATCTCACAGCTTCAATCCTCGACGATGCTCGCGAGCGTCTGGAGGAGCAGAAATCCGAGTGGGAAGATCGCATGTGGGAGATCGAGAACCGTGGCATGGTTCGGACGGACGGCCTCAACACGTTCGAGGAAGCCGAGCGTCGGACGTTACTCTCGGTGGTCGATTCGCGATGGCGCGAGCATTTGATGGAGATGGATCACCTGCGCGAAGGTATTGGGTGGCGGGGTCTTTCGCAACGTGACCCGCTGGTCGAGTACAAGCGCGAGGGCTTTGATATGTTTACTGACATGGAGCGTGGACTGAAGGAGGACTACGTAACCTACATCTACCGCATTGAGAACGTGAAGCTCGAAGAGGAACCGCAGATGCAGGAGTTTTCCTATAGCGGCGGCGGTGAGGAGCCGAGTGGCGAGAGCAAGCGAATCCCGCGCCAGGCGGAGAAAAAAGTAGGACGCAACGACCCATGTCCGTGCGGCTCCGGCAAGAAGTACAAGAAGTGTCACGGCTCGGTCGAGGGGCCGGCTGCGAAGGCAGGTTAATGACCGAGTCCGAAGAGCGCACGGCTATTCTCGAAGAACGCCTCGCGGAATTGGAGGCGTTCTTCGACGTGGAAGAACTGCAAGAACAATCCGCGAAACTCACAGAGGAGATGAGTCAACCAGGTTTCTGGGACGATCCAGACGGGGCGAAAGACGTATCGGCCCGCTTTTCGAGGATCGAAGGTCGTCTGAAACTGTTGACGGAGCTCAGGACGCGCCTGGACGATTCCGCCGAGCTTCTGCAACTCGCGGAAGGCGATGCCGGGATGGAGGCGGAGGTTGTTGGGGATCTCGAACACGTCGAGCGCGTGTTGGAGGAGCAGGAGATTGCGCGGCTGTTTTCGGGTGAGTACGATGAGGGTTCGGCCATCCTGACCATCAACCCCGGAGCGGGTGGCGTGGATTCCCAGGATTGGGCGGAGATGCTTTCGCGGATGTACCGGGGTTACGCGGAGTACCGGGGTTTCGGGCTGGAAGTCATCGAGTACACCGAGGGAGAAGAAGCCGGGATCAAGAGCGCGACTTTCCGGGTTGATGGCGAGTTTGCTTTCGGGTTGCTGGCCGCCGAGCGAGGGGTTCATCGGTTGGTCCGGGTGAGTCCGTTTGACGCTGGGGCGCGGCGACATACCAGTTTCGCGTCCGTGGCGGTCTCGCCGCTCATTGGGGACGCGGTCGAGGTCGAAGTGGATGAGAAAGAACTCAAGATCGACACGTACCGGGCTTCGGGGGCGGGTGGTCAGCACGTCAACAAGACGGATTCGGCAGTCCGGATTACGCACCTGCCGACCGGCATCGTGGCGCAGTGCCAGAATGAGCGAAGCCAGCACCAGAACAAAGAGGTCGCGATGCGCGTTTTGAAGTCGCGGCTCTTCGAGTTGCAACGCGAAGAACGGGAACGCGAGATCGCCGCTCAGAGTGGGGAGAAGGCCGATAATGAGTGGGGGAGTCAGATCCGCTCTTACGTTCTTCATCCTTACAAGATGGTCAAGGATCATCGCACGAGCGAGGAGACGGGTAACGTAGATCGCGTCCTCGGCGGCGAGATAGACGACTTTATCTACGCTTATCTCAAGTCGACCGGACGTTAGACCAAACCTTTGAGGAAATTCCTCGGTGCTGTTGCGATCCTGGTGGTTGTGCTGGTGGCGGTAGTCTTGATCTCACCGTTCACGTTTCTGCCGGGCGTGCTGGGATCAATGGTCTCGGGAAACCTCAAAGACCAACTGGGGCTGCAGAAGAGGCCGGAAGTCGAGTTGAAGAGCGATCCCGCGCTAGGAATGCTCACCGGGTCGTTCGAGAGCGGGACGGTGAAGATACCAAACTATGACATTGGCAACGGCATCACCGCCGATAAGGTGACCGTGGACCTCAATGCCTTCGACGTAGACGTCCTGGATAGCGCGACGGGTGGCGACGTCAAGGTCCGTCAGCCGCCGTCCGGGAAGATGAAGGTCGAGCTGTCCGAGAAAGATGTCTTTGAGATAGCTCGTGCTCGCGTCGAGGATTTCCCCGTAAACGATGTGCGGCTCGAAAAAGATCGGGTTCTGGTTGATTCCGAGGCGCAACTGCTCGGCATAAACGCGCCAGTCTCGGTGGCGGGCGGTCTAGAAGTTCAACGAGGCACGATGGTTTTTACGCCCACGACCGTTCAGGCTCTTGGGATTCCGCTGCCAGGCGAGATCACCGACGCTCTCCTCGGTGGTACGGACTTTGAGTATCCGTTCTCAGGATTGCCGGAGGGAGCCACAGTCACGGATCTAACCGTAGTCAAAGGTCGCATGACGCTCGATGGAGACGTGGATAGCTTTGATCTTGGTTGATAAGGCGGGCATTTGCTGATACCTTCCTTTCTGGTCGGAGGGGGCCGCGCGGTATGTTCCGGCGGTGCCGTCCCACATCTAGCATACAATCCGCGGCGGGATACCGAAGGGGGTAATCCTGGCGTAAGCGCGTAAACCGCGACGGGAGAGTCAATGATTCAGTTCAGCAACGTCTCGAAAGTCTACGATAACGACACAGCCGCGCTAGAGAAGGTCGACCTCGATATCGAGGCGGGCGAGTTTGTCTTCCTGGTCGGCCAGAGTGGTTCGGGGAAGAGCACGATGGTTCGTCTTATCCTCAAGGAAATTGAGCCGTCCGCTGGGGCCATCTTCGTCAACGGCACGCGCTTGTCGTCTGTCTCGCAGCGGAAGGTGCCGAAACTTCGGCGGGACATAGGGTGCGTCTTCCAGGATTTCAAACTGCTTCCAAACAAGACGGCGTTTGAGAACGTCGCCTACGCCATGGAGGTCACGGGACAGCGTCGGCGGTCCATTCGCACGAAGGTTCCGCAGATTTTGGATCTCGTCGGGCTCTCTGGCAAGGTGGATAAGTTGCCGGGAGAATTGTCCGGTGGTGAGCAGCAGCGAGTGTCTATAGCTCGGGCTTTCGTGAGCCAGCCGCCGATATTGATAGCCGACGAGCCAACGGGCAACTTGGACCCGGATACCAGCGTCGGTATCATGCAGCTTTTGCATCGGATCAACCGCGTAGGCACCACGGTGTTGGTTGCTACGCACGACCGTGAGATGGTCGATGTTATGCGCAAGCGAGTAGTAGCTCTTGATAATGGCCGCGTCGTGCGCGACATGGTCAAGGGGGGATATTCCAATGATGCCTAAGCTCGGATTCTTTCTACGAGAGGCACTGCGCAACATCCGCTCAAACTGGCTAATGAGCGTTACGGCGGTGACCACGACGTTTATCTGCATCCTGGTTCTCGGGGCGGGGCTCGTTTTGAGCGCCCACATTGAGGGGATTATCGGCAGCGTGCGGGGAGATGTCGGGGTGACGGCGTTCTTCGCTCAAGACGCGAAGCAGAAGGAGATAGACGGGACGCGCAAGACCGCTGAGGGATATTCGGAAGTTTCGTCGGTCAAGTACGTGAGTGAGAAGCAGGCATTGGAGGAGTTCAAAGCCACCTTCGAGGAGCAACCGGAGATCTACGAGGACATTGGGGCCGATGTACTGCCCGCCAAATTGGAACTGAAGCTGGAAGACCCCGCCGC
>JBGTFQ010000135.1:0-9510 GCA_041747155.1 Rubrobacteraceae bacterium | reverse complement strand
TAGCCCACGATCCGTTTGAAGGCTTGCCCGTCGTGGGTTACTATGGTTCACGAAGTTCCCCACCTACGGGCCTGTAGCTCAGGGGATAGAGCACTGGTTTCCGGTACCAGGTGTCGGAGGTTCGAATCCTTCCAGGCCCGCTTCTTCTCAGATAGGGAGCATGTCGTTCGACCAACCGTTCTTTCTATGAATCAGGAGCAATAGCGTGCCGCGCGGACGATTGAGCGAGAAACATGTACAGCGAGTAGCGTTAGATCAACTTGATTCGTACTATCGATCTAGGGTTGATGTACAAAATGTCGTTGCTGAAAAAGAAGTAGTAGTACGCGCTGGAATCAAAGCTGGTAGTGGGCGTGCTGACGGATTGATAGCATCGCGATTGTTGAATGGGACTATCTACACAGCAGCACTCGAAGCGAAATCTTCTCGTACCTTGCTCAATATAAGTCCATGGCAGGACGATGAGCGTTGGGTGCTGCACGCGCTTACTGCGGGAGGGCTTGCAATAGTGCCTGCCATGCTAGTGGGCTGGTATGTGGGTAGTTGGCTATTGACATTGGTATTTTCTATCGTTGCTTTCTTTGGGACGGGCTTCTCATATTTGCTCTTGACGCAAAAGCATAGTCGTTACCGATTGATTGATGTCATACAGCAAGTGAAACGGTATCCTGCCAACGAGCAATGGATTGCCCTCTCCGCTGATGCTTATAATCTGTTGGTACCGCATCAGGAAACACTGCGCCGCCACTGTCGGAAAGAAGGCATTGGGCTACTTCAGGTAAATTCTAAAGAGCGTGTTAAATATCTAGAAACACCTCGACCACGAGTGCCGAAAGGTCGCATTGATTTCCTGGAGTACTATGCGCGATCGGATGTCATAAGGCGTAAGTTGCGTACCAAATCTGAAGAAGACCAGAATCGAATAGACTCCACCGGGCCGCTATCTTAACTACTCAATCTTTGGACTCTACACGCCGCCGTTGAAGTAAAGATACTGCGGACCTCAATTCCTCAGTCTTTAGCAACAGAGATGCGCCGAGGTAAGCAGATACCGAAGCGACCCCGACCACAGCTATTGTGACTATGCGGTCCATAAGCCCGGACCCAGTCCCGGTGAGAGTAAGCCCAATTCGGGCTACCATGTACATTACGGCTCCGGCTATCAGAATCTTCACCAGCGAAACTCCCATCCTTCGTCCATCCAAAGTTCTTGTCTGACGGCGCATGGCTAGTAGCAGGCCGATGGCCAAGAGGCCGTAGGCTGCGGAAAAAGCTAGAGCCACGCCGGGCAAGCCTAATCCTACCGGTGCAGAGAGTGTGTAGGCGAGGAGGATGTAGATCAAAAGCAGGCCGACGTTGAGGGTCGCGGGTACCCTGGTGTTCTGACGGGCGTAGAAGGAGCGGACGAGGACAAAGTACGCGCCGTAGCCTAGAAGCCCAACGCCGTAGGCTACGAGGATCGCGGCGACAGCGCTGGTGTCTTCGGGGCCGAACTGTCCGCGTTCGTAGAGTAGGCCGACGACAGGTTCGGCGAGGGCTACCATTCCTATCGAGGCGG
Source organism: Rubrobacteraceae bacterium (assembly GCA_041747155.1). Taxonomy (GTDB): domain Bacteria; phylum Actinomycetota; class Rubrobacteria; order Rubrobacterales; family Rubrobacteraceae; genus JACDDK01. The sequence continues at coordinate 7,952 of JBGTFQ010000135.1, read as the reverse complement.
GGACGGCTATGAAGGCCATCGTCCGGAGGCCGAAGGAGAGAGTTTCGCGGTAGCCGTCAGTATCGCCGGTGGCGTATTTCTCGGAGAGATCCGGGACAAGAGCGGTCGCTATGGAGACTATGAAGATGCCGTAGGGGAGGGAGAAGATGGTGAAGGCGTACCAGAGTTGATCGACACCGCTGAAGCTACTCCCGAAGTAGTTAGCGGTGAATTGCACGCCGACGGATGCGGCTATAAAGATGAGCATGGGTCCGGCGAGACGAGCCGCCGAAGCGAGCGCGGGGTGTCCGGTGACGATCCGGGGCCGATACCCGAGCCGCCACATCGCGGGTAGCAACACCAGCGACATTGCCGCCACGCCGAGCGTCGTGCCGCCCGCGAGAACGTAGATAGCGTTTGATGGCGCGGAACCCTTGAGAATTTCGTAACCGCCGAATGAGGCGATGACTATAAGGTTGTTGAGGACTGGGGCGATAGTAGGGAGGAAGAAGCGCCGGTGCGCGTTCAGGACACCCATAGCCACCGCGCCGATGCCGTAGAACAGTATCTGCAACGCGAACACCCGGAACAACAACACGGATAAATCCTCCGCCGCCCGCGCATCCTCGGCACTGAAAGTATCCGTCACCCGGAAGTCCGTCGCCAGGGCGACTATAGGTGCTGCGAAGACAATGCTCACAAGGGCTACGAGCGTCAGGACGGGGACAATGATCGTGAGTAGGGCGTTCGTGAGGCGGCGAGCGTCGGACTCGCCGTGCTGGCTCATTCTGTCTATAAGGATCGGGATAAAGATGGACGAGAGTAACCCGCCCATGAATAGCTCGTAGACCTGATTGGGGAGTGAGTTCGAGAATGTGTAGGCGTTCGAGACGACCACGCCGCTACCGAGCACCGCCGCCTGAACCATCGTGCGAATGTAGCCCGTTATCCGGGAGAGCGTCGTCGCGGCGGACATCGAGAGAATGGCTTTCAGCATTGCGGACATGCCGACGATGTTACACGCCGCGCCCTCGATGCGCCGGGACGTTTAGTCTCGTCAGGTTGTGGCGGGGTTCTCGGCTCCGCGTTCGGATTCGCCGCGGAAGTCTTTCTGTATCTGCTCCAGGCTGCGTCCTTTGGTCTCGGGCATCAGCAGGTACACAAAGACAAAGGCGCCGATGGAGATCAAGCCGTACCCCCAGAACACGGCTGTTTCACCGACCGCTTCTATGAGGGGCAGGAAGGTCAAGGAGACGACGAGGTTCGAACTCCAGTGCAGGATCGTGCAAACGCTCATCGCGGAGCCGCGTATCTTGAGCGGGTACAGCTCTGGAAGCACCACCCAGAGGACCACGCCGAAGCTCGCCGCGAAGGACATGATGTACAGTACCAGGCCCGCGAACGTGACGTACGAGACCACGCCCTTCAGACTGGGCAGCAGATAGCCGAAACCCAGGATCGCCAACGCCAGAGCTATTCCGGCTAGACCGATCAGCAAGAGCGGCTTCCGTCCTACCCGGTCTATGATCAGCAATGCTATCAAGGTGAAGACGACGTTGACGATCCCCACTCCAAGCGTAGCCAGAATAGAGACGCTCGCGTCGAGGCCGGTGGCTTCCATGATCGTCGGGGCGTAGTAGATGATGGTGTTGATGCCGACGAGTTGTTGAAGCATGGCGATACCAATGCCAACCACCAGCATCGGTCGGACCCAGGGCTTGAGCAACTCTCCGGGTCCGGCCTCTTCCTGGCGTTCGGCCTCCTCTATGTCGTCCATCTCGTCGTTTACTTCTTGTTCGCTGTTGCGGGCGCGTTCGAGAACGGCGCGTGCTTCGTCCCGGCGATCCTTGCTTACCAGCCAGCGAGGGCTATCCGGGAGGAAGAACATACCGGCGCCCAGGATCAGGGCCGGAACCGCTCCAAGCCCCAGCATCCAGCGCCACGCTTCAGCCTCGGCCAGCGCGTAGTTCACCAAGTAGGCGACCACGATCCCTATCGTGATGGCGAGTTGGAAAAGTGCTGACAGCGTTCCTCGGATGTCGGGAGGTGCGATCTCGGCGATGTACGATGGTACCAGGACAGTCGAGGATCCAACAGCCACACCCAGCACTACCCGAGCTCCGATCAGAAACCCCACGTTGGGCGCGAGGCCGGAACCGATGGCGCCCAGAATAAAGACAGCGGCGGCCACGAGCGTCATAGTCCGTCGACCGTAGCGATCCGCTAGTGGTCCAGTCCCACCCGCGCCTACTATGGTTCCAACCAGGATCGCACTGACCACAGCGCTCTGCAAAAACGAAGACAGCCCCAAATCCTCCCGAATGAAAAGCAACGCCCCGGAGATAATCCCCGTGTCGAACCCGAAGAGCAAACCTCCTAGCGCCGCTATCGCCGCAGCGATGTATACAAACCTGTTACGACCTGATGACGCTGACGACTGACTCATTTTTGCTGCGCTCCTTCCAAGTCCCTACGGGGCACACTTCCCATCACTTCCGTACTTTACTCTTTGTGAGATGCCGCGCAACAATTCGGGTGGCAATGACACGAATGTGGAATACTTGATTTGTGAAAGAGGGAGTCGGGCGGGAATCCCGGATGGAAAGGAAAGCATCATGAACTGCTACCCGATAAAGTTGACGTACCATGTTCGCGCATACATTTTTGGGGAGCGTGGGATCCCGGACAGACTCGGAAAAGCCGACGCACCCGACGGCGTCGTAGCCGAAACCTGGGAGATCAGTGACTACAGAGAAACCCGAGGCACGGTAACCAACGGTGAATACAAGGACCAAACTCTCCACGACCTAGTCGAACAATTCCCGGACGAGCTTGTCGGCGAAGGCTGGAATGGTCCACACTTCCCTCTGCTAGAAAAATTCCTCGACGCTGCTCACATGCTCCCTGTCCACTTGCACGCCGACGATGAGACCGCCCAGCGCAAGCACGGCGAGCCTCACGGAAAGACCGAAGCCTGGCACATTCTCTGGGCCGCCGAAGACGCGACGATACTAGCGGGTGTTTGGGAGGAAGCTAGCCGCGAGGAGCTTTTCGAGGCCTTCAAGGCTCAGGATTACGATGCCGTGATGTTCCGGCACCCAATTCATACGGGAGATACGGTCTATGTACCCGGTGGTATCCTGCACGCCTTCGGTCCCGACGCCCTAGTCTTCGAGGTGCAGCAGACTTCCGACCTCGGGCAGTTCGTAATGCCCGAAGACCTCTACGGCAACCGCCTGGACGAAGGGGAGTGGAACGCGAACATCGAGTCCACCCTGGACGAATTGAAGACGGGCTACGAGCCTCGCCCCAACTCCGGACTCTCTCTGGAAGCAGGGGCCAACCACCGTTTGTTGTGCTGCGCCGGGCCATACTTCGCAATGGAACGCTGGACTTTGAGAGAGACGCGCCGGGAGCTCGCGCATCCGCAACATTGCACGACGCTCACCAACGTCGGAGGCGTGGTGGAGATACAGTACGGCGGCGGTGTGGAGCGACTCGTCAGCGGTGAGTCTTGCGTTCTACCGGCGGCGATAGGGGAAGTGGACATCATGCCGGAGGACGAGGCGATTCTTATAGTCTGTTACGTGCCGGACTTGGAGCGGGATGTGATCGGCCCGTTGCGCGAAGCTGGTTATTCCGATGATGAAATTCAAAGTCTTGGGGAGGTTGAACTATGAGCGGCATAGTGGCGTTAGGCGAAGTGGTATCAGACATCTACCGAGGCGAGGGTTCGGTCTCCGATGAGTTGCCGCTAACTGCCCGTCCCGGCGGCGCGCCAGCTAACGTAGCGGTGGCGGCGGCGCGGCTAGGATCTCCGGCGGCGTTTATCGGCTCTGTGGGAGACGACCTCTTTGGAGACTTCATACTGCGAGCTCTAGAGGCCGAAGGAGTGAACGTTGGTTCTGTGAGGCGGTGCGAAGCTCCAACTCGAACGTCGCTGGCTTTTGTAGAGATAGCTGACGACGGCGACCGCTCGTTCACCTTTTATCGTTCGGATCCGGCGGCGGATGAGTTGCTCGCGCCCGAAGACGTGACGCAAGAGACGCTGCGTGGAGCATCTTTCATTAATTTCGGCAGCATCCCCCTCATAAAAGAGCCGTCGCGGGGAGCAATCCAAACCGCGGCTACGCTTGCTCGGGATCTCGGGGTTCCAGTGGCCTTCGACGTTAACCTTCGAGAGCATCTCTGGGAGAGTTTGGAGGCTGCGCGAAGTGCCGTGGATCCACTCCTGGATCTCTCCACAATCGTCAAGTTGGGAGACGAGGAACTCCATCCCGTACTCGGAACGGACGACCTGCAAGAAGTCGCCAAGCTCCTGCTCGAACGCGGCGTCGAACTCGTGCTCGTAAGCCTGGGGGCCAAAGGCGCATTCTACGCCACAAACGAATTCTCCGGCGAAGTACCAGCGTTCCAGGTGGAGTCCATCGACGCGACCGGCGCGGGAGACGCATTTCTAGCCGCTACGCTAGTACACCTATCAGATGGCGACCGGACAGACGAGAAGCTGATCCGCGAAGCCGTGCTCCGAGGCAACGCCGCTGGTGCGCTAGCCTGCACGGGATTCGGGGCTATGGGGCCACTCCCCACGAAAGATGAACTAGAGAAATTTATGGATGGCGCGAGCTAGGGCCTCTCGCTCGAAGCTCTAACCAAAAGATGAACTCGTAGAAAAGAAGAGCACTTCAGCTTGCCGAGTTTTCTGACAGGCTGAAGTGCCGAGAGCAGCCGCAGGCTGCGTGCTGACCGACTCAACGCCTAGCGTCGCACGCGACTGACTTCGACCGGCACATCCACTAATTCCGCTAGACGGGTCGCGAGCGGCGACAGAGCCGGAAGCTCCGTCGCGGCGTGCCCCACGTCCACCGCTACGAGTCCCAAAGATTCCGCTAGAAGCGCGTCGTGGTAGCTCAAGTCTCCGGTGACGTAAGCGTCCGCGCCGCAAGCCGCCACTTCCTGGATAAACGAGCCACCCGATCCCCCAAGAACCGCCACCCGCTCGATGCGCCGCGAGTTCGGTTCGGAGACGAGCCGCGCCGGGAAGCCCAAAGAGTCCGAGACATGGTGCCGAAACTCCTCCGCCGTCATGGGTTTAGGAAGATGACCGATCCGGCCATATCCACATCCGTCCGCTCGCCCCTCGACGGGATAAACGTCCACCGCCGTCTCTTCGTAAGGATGAGCTGCAACCGCTGCGGCGACTGCTTTCCGTGCCAGGTGCGCCGGGATAATAGTTTCCAGCTTGATCTCCTCCACTTTCTCCAATCGGCCTTGCTCCCCGAGGTACGGAGTGGAATCTTCGCCTCCGAGGAATGTGCCGATACCAGAGGACCTGAACGTGCAGCGGGTGTACTCGCCGATAATGCCCGCGCCCGCCGCATTGAGGGCTTCAGCGACATCGTCCACGTTCTTCGGCGGCACGAAGATCACCAGCTTGCGGAGCTCGCCTCGTGGCGACACGATCTCACTTGAACCCTCTAAATCTAGAGCTTCGGCAAGGGCTACGGAAACACCTTTCGGGGCGGCATCGTAGCTCGTATGAGCGGCGTAGACGGCTCGATTTTCACGGATAGCGTGGGCTAATAAGTCTCCCGGATGTGAGGAGGTGTTCACGCTTTTTATTGGAGTGAAGATCAAAGGGTGATGAAACAGCAAAAAGTCCGCGCCTTTCTCCCGAGCTTCCTCAAAGACCTCCGGGAGCGGCGTGAGAGCGACGAGAACGCGCCGGACTTCGGCCTCCGGGTCTCCGACTTGAAGCCCGCAGTTGTCCCACTTCTCGGCGAGGGCGACGGGCGCGAGTTTCTCGACCGCCGCTACTATCTCGTAAACGTTCGTCACGTCGAGCATTGTACAATCCCCCGACCGTGAAACGCATCCGTATCGCAGAGATCATCTCAGACATCACCCGGCTGCCCCTACTCGCCGTACCGCTGTTCGTAGTGGTCGGTCTGGCGGCGAACGGTTGGAGCGGACTTGCCTGGGCTGGACTTTGTCTCGGGCTTACAAGCGGGCTCTCGCTCGTTTATCTTTTGTATCTGACACGCTCGGGGAAAGTGCGGGACGCAAGGAGGATCCCACGTTCGGAGCGAGTCGGGCCGTTACGAGTTGTCGCTGGTTTGCATGTTGGGGCGTTCCTGATCGTCACTCTGCTGGACGCTCCAGTGGAGCTTCGAGCCATCTTGCTCTCATACGCGATCTCCACCGTGGTCTTAGCCGTTTTGACCCCCTTGAGCAACATCTCTCTTCACGCGGCGGGCGTGTCGGGAGCGGCTGTGTGCCTGACTTTTGTGTTCGGAGGGTGGGGAGTTTGGACGGCGTTGTTCGTGCCGATTGTGGTTTGGTCTCGTTTTGTTTTAAAGCGGCATACGCCGCTGGAGCTTGCGCTTGGAGTGTTGGTTGGCGGGGGAGGAACCTGGATGGCGTTTCAGATAGTCGGAGGTTGATGTGGACCAAGAGTTCTTGATCTCCGTCCCATATCGCAGGTTTAACTGACGGGTTCATCTTTCCCGATTGATGACCGATTTACCACGTAGATACCAGTGATGATCAGGACAGCCCCGATCAACAGCGAAGGCGTTAGTTGCTCATCGAGGAAGATCCTCCCGATTACTATGCTTACGAGGGGTACGAAGAAAACGTAGACGGCGACGCGGCTCGCCTCGCCAGCCCGGATCAGGCTGAACCAGATCAACCACGCCAGCGCTATCTCGATGAGCGCCACGTAAGAGAGGCTCGCGAAGAGCGCGCCTGTTGGAGATACCTCTGACCACGATTCCGTGGCGAGGCTAAAGAGCGTCAATACTACGCCCCCGATCACGAACGGTATTGCCACGGCCCACATGGTCGAGACTCTCGCCTCGTACCGCTTGAAAAGGACCGTACCCATAGCCCAGGAGAGCGCCGAGCCAGCCCCGAACGCCACGCCTATCGGAGATATGTTTCCAAAAAGGCTCTCGGCGCTCACCGCCACTATGCCCGAGAAACCGAGCATCAGGCCGATGACTTTAGCTAAAGAGAGCAACTCTCCCAGAATCATCCAGGCCAGCAAACCAACTAGCATCGGCTGCAAGTACTCCAATACCGCCGCCGTCCCGGACGGCAAGTACAGAATAGCCAAAGTCTGACACCCGAAAAAGAACACCGCGTTGAAAGCCGCGAGCAGCAAGAAGATCCGCCAGTCGCGCCTTAAGTTTGGGCTCCCGCCCCAGATAATCGCAACGATCAAGATCGCAAGGCCACCGATCAGGGTTCTCAGTCCAGCAAAGAGCATGGGTGGCGAGTATTCCAACCCAACCTTCACGACCGCGAAAGCCGATCCCCAAAACACCACCAACAACGCTAAAGCCAGCACCACATAACGGCGCTTGCCGAAAAGCTGCAAAGGTCACCTCGCCTTAGCAGGGACGCCTATCCGCTTCAAGGACGAACCTTGTCTCCGATAGTGGGCGGCGGCACCCTGCAATGCATCGTCCCTTTATCTCTCGCATGCGTCGCTTTTTCGAGCATAGCTCAACTATCGTCTAAGATGTAGAAATATGCAACGCTTTTGCCGAGAGGTATGCGCCGTTATAAGCATCTGCTCTAGTGCGGCGGGCGGTCTTGTATTTCGGTACGATCAGTCCGAGCTTATAGCATCTCATCAACGCTAAGAAAGGAACCCGAGTATGGCGATACAAGAATCTATAACCATCGATGATCTCGAAGGTCGGACGGCTGTAGTAACTGGGGGCGCCAAAGGTATCGGACTCGCGACCGCAACGCGCCTTGCGGGACTCGGCATGAAGCTTTGCCTGGCCGATACGGATGCCGGGGCACTGGAGGAGGCCCGAGATTCGCTGTCGCCGCTTATGGCGAGTCCCGACGATCTGCTCGTCGAGGTTGTGGATGTTTCGAGTTTGGAGGAGTTGCGGCGGCTCAAGGATGTGGCTTACGAGGCGTTTGGCGAGGTTGCTTTGCTCGTGAACAATGCCGGG
>JBGTFQ010000134.1:0-11922 GCA_041747155.1 Rubrobacteraceae bacterium | reverse complement strand
CCGAACGACCTGCGTTTCATGTGGGACATGCTGAGCGAAGCCATCCACCGGGAACCCGAAGAGCCCACGCCGTCACGTGAGGAAGTCCTCTCGTGGCCGGGAGTCCGACGGTACCTCGAAAATTGGGGAAGGCCGGGTGATGCGGCTGTCATAGCGCACGACGGCAGGACTGGAGACCGGATCGGAGCGGCGTGGCACCGTCTCATGCCCGTCGGGAATCCCGGATACGGCTTTGTGGACTTCGAAACCCCCGAGATCGCCCTCGCTGTCGTCTCCGGACACCGGGGCCGGGGGGTAGGTGAGGCGCTGCTGCGCTCTCTCACAGACAACGCTAGCCGCCGGAATTTACGCGTTCTGAGCTTGAGCGTGCGGACCGACAACCTATCCGCTGTCAGACTCTACGAACGGTGTGGCTTTGAGAGACTCTTCAGGGCGGGCGATTCCTGGACGATGAAAGTGCATCTCACACCAGAGAGGGATGCCATGACGGAACATTCCCTCACCCTAAACGTTCTCGAAGAACGCCTGGCTGTCTGCCGTCTGGAACCGGACGCGGAACTGCCAGGTTGGGTTTCCTCTGGGCCACTGTTATCCGTTACGCGCACGGCGGAGGAGCTGTCCGTTGTCTGCTCCGAAGAGAGCGTACCGGAGGATGTAAAACACGAGTCGGGTTGGCGATGCTTGAAGCTCGCTGGGCCGTTCGAGTTCTCACTGACCGGCGTGCTGCTCTCGGTTCTGGAACCGTTGGCGGAGGTCAAGGTTGGTATGTTCGCCGTCTCGACGTTCGATACAGATTACGTGCTCGTGAAAGACGAACAATTAGATCTCGCGGTCTGCGTTTTGCGGACGTGGGGCCACGAAATAACCGGATGAACTTACACTCTCTAGGAGGAAACATGTTGGAAGGAAAGAAGGTCGTGCTGGCTTATTCGGGTGGATTAGATACGTCGGTCTGCGTGAAGTGGTTGGAGCTGCAGGGGGCCGTACCCTACGCTTTGTATCTGGATCTCGGGCAGGGAGAGCCTGCGGCGGACGTAAAGTCCAAAGCCCTGAAGATAGGCGCGGCTGATGCTTTTATCCGAGATGCGAAGGCCGAGTTTGTGGACGAGTATGTCGCACCGGCGATCAAGGCGAACGCGATGTACGGCGGGAAATATCCGTTATTCACGGCACTCGGGCGGCCACTCATCGCCAAGAAGCTCGTGGAAGCTGCGCGGGAGGTGGGGGCTACTCACATCGCACACGGCTCGACGGGGAAGGGCAACGATCAGGTCCGCTTCGACGTGACCACCGCGTCCATCGCTCCAGACCTCACCGTAGTCGCCCCGGTGCGTGACTGGAACATGAGCCGCCCGGAGGAGATGGCCTACGCCGAGGAACACGGCATCCCCGTGCCTACCACCAAGAAATCTCCGTATAGCGTGGACGAGAACCTTTGGGGCCGCTCCATCGAAGCCGGACCTCTCGAAGACCCAGACCACGAACCCACCTCCGACGTTTTCGAGATGACCACCGACCCCGAAGCCGCCCCCGATACACCGCAGTACATCGAACTCGGCTTCGAGAGAGGGTTGCCCGTAAGTTTGGACGGCCAAGAGCTTCCGCTGATAGACTTGATCGAAGCCCTAAACCCCATAGCTGGAGCGCACGGCATCGGTCGTATCGACATGGTAGAGGACCGCCTAGTCGGCATTAAAAGCCGCGAGATCTACGAAGCCCCAGCCGCCCTCACCATCATCCAAGCCCACCAGGAACTCGAAACCCTCACCCTCACGAAAGACGTACTCCGCTTCAAACAAACCATCGAGAATCGCTACGCCGAACTAACCTACGATGGCCTCTGGTTCACCCCCCTAAAGTCCGCCCTAGACGCTTTCGTAACCGAGACCCAACACACCGTAACCGGCACCGTCCGACTGAAACTTTACAAAGGCACTAGCACCATAGCCGGACGCACCGCCCCCAACGCGCTCTACAGTAAAGACCTTGCCACCTACGACCCAAACAGCACTTTCGACGAAGCCGCCGCCGCAGGCTTCATAACCCTCTGGGGACTCCCCGCCCGTCAATGGGCCGGAGTAAACGGCACCAACGAGGCTAAATCTACGCACACCTAACCGTAAACTACAGAAAGAACTCCCAAAAGTAGAAAAGATGTCATTTGCAGGAAATTTGTCCACACTGACACGTCGCTCCAGATGACGGCAAAGTATAACCATTAACTATAGATAGAGCATAAACTTAAACTAGACATTCATACAGCCAGTGATAATTTGGTGAAGATGAAAACCCGAATTTTGCAGGGATATTCGTCGCCTTGGTTGCGTGAAGATGAGTTACTGTGGGTTCTGAGCCATCTGGAATGGCTTATGCATCAAAATATTTTGATGTATAGTTAGATCAACGAGAGTCGATTTGCTGGATTGGGAGGTTTGTTGTGAGTGAAGGAATGCGGGAGCGAGTTCGGCGGCGGTATGCGGAGGCGGCTAGGTCCGTTGGTGGGGATAGAGATTGTTGTGGAGGTGAGGCTTTTTGTTGTGGGTCTTCGGATGCCGGGGCGTTTGAGGTTGACCTGACGGGTGGTGGATACTCGGAGGATGAGAGGCGGGAGTTGCCGAAGGCTGCTGTGGAGGCATCGCTCGGGTGTGGGAATCCGGTAGCACTTGCGACGCTTTCGCCGGGAGAAGTTGTTTTGGACCTCGGGAGTGGTGGCGGTATCGACGTGTTGCTCTCGGCGCGGCGGGTATCTCCGGGGGGTAAGGCGTACGGTTTGGATATGACCGACGAGATGCTGGAATTGGCGCGAGAGAATCAGGCGAAGTCCGGGTTCGAGAACGTCGAGTTCATCAAGGGTGAGATAGAGAACATACCGCTCGCCGACGAGCACGTGGACATCGTCATCAGCAATTGCGTTATCAATCTCTCTACGGAGAAGGAAGCGGTGATCCGGGAGGTTATGAGGGTGCTCAAGCCGGGTGGGAGATTCGCCGTCTCCGATGTTGTGTTTCTGGGGGATAAAAGCGAGCTTCCGGTCGAGTTGGTGCGCGATGTGGAGCTTTGGGTTGGGTGTGTTTCCGGGGCCCTAGAGAAGACCGAGTACGAGGCTCTGTTGAGTCGAGCTGGCTTCGAGGATGTTTCTGTCGAAGTTACCAATGTCTATGATCCGGCGTTCATGACCGGCGTTGGAGAAGGCGAGAAGATCTCGGCTCTAAAGAAGGTTCCGATAGCTAGTGCCTTTATCCGGGCTCGCAAGGCCGGGAGAGAGTAGGCGTGGCGCGAGAGATGTTAGAGGTCTTAGAGAATGAAGGTGAGCGATACGCGGCATCCGACGCGAAGATCGAGGAGATAGTGGCCTTGGGACAGGCGATCTCGGACCCTATTAGGGTTCGAATGCTGGGTATGTTGGGCGCGGCTGCGAGCGAGGGGCGCGCGTGCTGTGGCTTGCCAGAGAGCGGCGCTCCAGCCGGGGAACAAGAGACTGGGATCTGCGCCTGCGAGTTTGTGCAGCACTACGGGCTGGCGCAATCTAAGGTCTCGTATCATCTCGGCAAACTCAAAGCCGCCGGTCTGGTGCAGGAAGAGAAGCGCGGTAAATGGAGCTTCTACTCCCTGCAACCGAACGCCGTTGGCGAGTCCCTGACGGAGACTGCTAGATACCTGGGAATCCCAGTAAACAAGAGTTAGACAGTTTAACGGGCTTTTAACTCAGAGAGTGTCGAAGAGCCGTAAGATGCTCTTTGGAGATCACCGAGCACTTAGAGGGAAGAGGTTGATTCTGAACAAGACAAGGGTCTTATTTCTTTGCACGCATAACTCGGCGCGGTCGCAGATGGCGGAGGGGCTGTTGCGCGAGCTGGCCGGGTATCGGTTCGAGGTATTTAGTGCTGGTACTGAGGCCACGCATGTTCGTCCTCTGGCCGTCGCCGCCATGCGTGAGACTGGAGTGGATATCTCCGGGCAGGAGTCGAAGACGCTGGATCAGTATCTGGGAGAGGATTTTGAGTATGTGGTGACTGTTTGCGACGATGCCAACGAATCTTGCCCAGTATTCCCTGGAGCTAAGGAGCGATTGCATTGGTCCTTCGAAGATCCCTCGAAAGCCTCCGGTGACGAGGAAGCGCGATTGGCAGTGTTCCGACGGGTGCGGGGTGAAATTCAGACCCGCATCGAAGGAGAGCTTCTGTAAGGTAAGAGGCTCACACTTCAGCCGGTGACCGCTGGCTCGCTTATGCGTTGAGCGGCGGCTAATGCAGTGGGTTCCAGGTGGTCGAACTCTTCTACTAGCGTTGCTGGTACGGAGTCGCGGAACCGGGCGTACAGGTAGATCTCACCGAAACGCGCGACCTTTGGTTCGTCGGTGACAAGGGCCAGTCGACGAGCGTATTCCTCGGGGGTTTCGTGTTCGTCGCGGACTAGGCCGGCTCTCTCGAAGGTCGCTATCACTGTTCGATAGCGACTGTATATCTTGGCGTCGGAGACCTTGATCGAGCGGTGCATCGTGGATTTGCGTCGTTTGTGAGCAATATGTTTGCGCCCGTAGTAGACGGCTGCTGTCGCGCCCGCCACCAGTGCTCCGAGGACGAGGATGCTGATCGGGTCTAGGCGAGCCACGCCTCGCATGAGCGTGCCAACCGCTCCGAGAGCCGGGCTCAATGCGCCACCGGCCTTGCTGGCGAGGTATCCGAGGACTTTGCTGCCCTGAGTGTTGCTCTGCTGCTGGTATTCCCAGGGGGTAGAGTCGAAGCTTGGGGTCGGGTCGAAGGTGGACCATCCGTATCCGGGGAAGTACACCTCGACCCAGGCGTGGGCATCGGAGGCTTTTACTTCGTACAAGCCGGTGAACGGGTTGTACTCGCCGGAGACATAGCCGGTAGCTATTCGGGCCGGAATGCCCTGGGAGCGGGCCATAACCGCCAGCGACGAGCTGAACTGCTCGCAGTAGCCGCGCTCTTCTTCGAAGAGGAAGTATTCGACCGCGTCCATGCGCTGACGCTGCGGCGGGATGGAGAGGTCGTAGGGATACTCGGTCTTCAGGTGTCGGTTCATCTTCATGATCGCGTCGTAGGGATTGGCGGCATCGGCGGTCAGCTCGTCGGCTAGCTTGCTCGTGCGTTCGAGGCCGTCGTTCGGCAGGTCGAGGTATTTCGAGGTGATCTCCTCGGGGTAATTCGTGCTGGCCGCACGCAATTGCTCGGGAGAAGAGTTTGGGACTTGCGATACGACGGAGTAAGTGGAGCCTTCTGGTATCTGGTACGGGGCTCGTAGGGAGTTGTACGGGTCGACTTTTAGGCCACTGGCTGGAAAGAAGACTGTCTCTGGCCGGTACGCGCCGAAGATGACGTTGGATGAGTCTTCTTCGACGTGGAAAACCTGGGAGACTTCCCGAGTTTCGCCCTCGGCGGGTTCGGTGCTGTCGGCGAAGGCGAGGTCGTAGCGGGGGCCATCGGCCCGAAGCTCCTCCATGTCCGCGTCTTTTACGGAGATCTCCCAGCCTTTCCCGTTGTATTCGTCGAAGACTACGCCCCGGTACGGTGTCGGCTCCTCGCTGCGGACTTTCATCACGATCTCATCGGAGAGTCGACCCCGGCTGCGGAGGTCCATGTACGGGTTGAAACCGTGGTAGGAATCCGGGGCTATATTGACCGGCGGCCCCGAGAACGGGTCGCCGCCCGGCGGTGGATAGTCCGGGTTCTGGACGCTGCCGGAGAATTCGCCCTGGATATCCTGGAAGAGCGAAGTCGGCATCATGGAGATGCTCAACTGGCGGCTTTGCGGAAGCAGCGAGAAAGCGAGAATCCCGATCACGATGACCCCCAAAGCCCCCGGTAGCACGAGACCCGTCAACAAACCGCGCGAGACTCCGACAGAGTTCTCCACTCCCACGCCAGCTGTCTCGCGGGCTTCGGACAATTTTATCTGAGAGAGCGCGCCTAAAGCGCATACTAGGTAGAGAAGAATAAGGAGACCGAAGATCAAACTGGTCGAGAGAACCCCGCCTACGGCTATCAGGATGAGCCCGCTTATGAGCGAGTACGCTACGTCCTTACGCGCGGGAAGGTCGAAGGCGTGTATGACCTGAACCCACAGAAACAACCTCGCTAGCGGAACCCGCGTGTCAAAGAGCGATCCGAGAACCTCTCGGAAAAACATCGCCAGAACCGCCAGCGCCGCAAACGCGAGCATCACCTTTATAAGAAAATTCTTCTCTCTCCGTCGGTTGTAACTGACCCCAAACGCCACCACCGTCAACAGCGGCACGAGGATGCCCGTCACCCAGTCGAAGTAGCCGCTCGTCAGGACGGCCATCTCGCCAACCAGAACCGCCGCCAGCACCCACAGACGAAGCTCCACAGAATCCTCGGCGGGGCGCTTGCGGGCCTTTGGGAGCTTTGCGAGAAACTCTTTGGAGAGCCTTATCTCCGGCAGCTTGATATCTGACAGCTTGAAGCTCACGAGAGACTCCAGGGTTCCCGCACGTCCGGCCCAAGCCTGACGGCGTTGCGTCCGGTGGCCTCGATGCCGTCAGTGACGCGCCGCTCCTCGGCGACCGTCATCCATGGTCCCTCTCCTTTTAACTCGGCGCACGAAACAAGCACGACCGTGTCAGCGTCGCCCGGCTTCGAGTCTCGTAGGGAAGCCCGTATCTCCACGCTGGCGTTCTCCATCTTGGGAGGACGGGCGGCGGAGAGGCCCGCGCACCACGTCAGGACGCTGTCCACGTTCGGCTCGTCGGGGAAGGGTATTCGTTGAGGACCGGCATCAACGAGGATCGAACGGCCTTCTTTCAGGGCGTGCAGCAGGATCGAAGCTGCGGCGGAGACCATCATTTCGCGGGCCTCGAAAGGCGCTGAAGGGCTCAGGTGGATGGCGACGCTCACGGGTGGGTCGGTCTCGCGGGCCAGTTCGACCACCGATAGCCGTCCGGCGGCCAGGGAACGGGCGCTCTGCCGCCAGGCGATCAGGCGTGCCGGATCACCCGAGCGGTACTCTCGAACCCCCCAGAACTCGCCGCCCAAGCCCCGATGAAGAGTTTCGGACTGTTCTCGATCCGCCTCCGCCAACGACTCCGAAGACGGCCTGAGAAGACCGGCCACATCAAAAACGCGAGGGTAGATCACCACGCTCGAAGCCGCCCGCAAACGCCGTTTGCCATAGAACAACCCGAACGGAGCGCCCGATTCGATCAGCACGTCTCCGCCCGAATACACGCCCCGTCGAGGATTCTCGATCTCGTACTCGAAAACCTGCGCCCCGCCGCGCTTCACCCGAGCCACGATCCCGCGACCCGCGCCACCGGCAAGCTCGTCCTGAACCTCCAGCAGATAACGCCCGAGGAGCCCTGTGCTCCGAACCTCCATCCGGCACTTTAGTGGCTCACCGGCGTGTCCGATCACCGGTGCCGTCCGCGCAACTTCCAGACCGCGTGTGTTCCAGAGTGGCGTGAGCAACGAGACCACCACCACGCCCCCGATACCGGCGGCCAGAACATACAACCACCCCGATCCCGAATTAACCGCAATCAGGTACATCACAACTGCCAAAACCACCATAAACGCCGCCTTGCCAAGCTTCTTCAGACGCTTCACGGCTAAGAAGGTGAGACCACGGAAGACATAACCTCTTGTACAACGCTTGCGGCCGTCGCCCCTGAAGCACCGCCCCGGACGCTGATCCTGTGCGGCAACGTGTTTGGCGCGAGCGCTTTTACGTCCTCTGGACCAACGAAATCCCGCCCCCGACTCGCCGCCCGAGCCTGCGCCGCCCGGATCAAAGCGATGGACCCGCGAGGCGAAACCCCCAGCGAGACCGCCGGATGCTGGCGAGTAGCTTCCGCCAGAGTTACCGCGTATCCCAGAACCTCTTCGTGGACCTGAACCTTCCTAACTAGACCGCGAGCCATCGAGATCTCGCTCTCTCCGACTACGGGTCGAACGTCCTCCAGGGGGTGTCCCTCGACTTGGCTCTTTACGATCCCGAGCTCCGCTCGTTTGTCCGGATATCCCATGCTGGTAGCGACCATGAAGCGGTCTAGCTGACCTTCGGGCAGTGGATACGTGCCGTGGAATTGGTGCGGGTTCTGGGTCGCGACTACGAAGAACGGTTCGGGCAGGGGACGAGTGTCGCCGTCCACCGT
Organism: Rubrobacteraceae bacterium; assembly: GCA_041747155.1. GTDB lineage: Bacteria > Actinomycetota > Rubrobacteria > Rubrobacterales > Rubrobacteraceae > JACDDK01. The sequence goes on along the minus strand of JBGTFQ010000134.1, from coordinate 3,788 downwards.
CACCTGGTTCTCGGCCATGGCTTCTAATAGGGCGCTCTGGGTGCGGGGGGTGGCGCGGTTGATCTCATCGGCCAGCAGGATGCGCGAGAAGACGGGACCAGGTATCCACCGAAAGACCGCCTCGCGGGGATCGAAGACGCTCCCACCCGTGATGTCCGAGGGCAGAAGATCCGGCGTGAACTGAATGCGGTTGAAATCCGCGTCTATGGACGAGGCGACGGCCTTCGCCAGCGTAGTCTTTCCGACGCCGGGGATATCCGTCAAGAGCACATGGCCTCCGGCTAGAAGCGAGATCAAGCACAGCTCCACCACTTCGTCCTTGCCGACGATCACAGTACTAATAGCCTGGTGCAGTTTCTCGTAAACTTCCCGTACCTCGACGATGTTCTCGACCACACCACCACTACGCTGCTGCAAGACAATCCCCCGGTACACATCTGATAAACAAGAACATCACACTGCTATTATCGACCTCATGAAAGGAAAACTTAAACTCACTCCCGAAGACCCCAATCCGGACTTAGACGCCAGCATGATGCGCCGCGCCCTAACCGCCGCCGCAGAAGCCGCCGCTCATGGCGAAGTCCCGGTGGGAGCCGTCGTCGCTCGCGGCCCCGAGATCCTGGCGATCGCCGCCAACGAACGTGAAGCCACCAAAGACCCAACGGCCCACGCCGAGATCCTCGCTCTCCGCCAAGCCGCCGAACACCTCGGAACCTGGCGCCTGACCGGCTGCACCCTCTACTCGACTCTCGAACCCTGTCCCATGTGCGCCGGAGCCCTCCACGCCGCCCGACTCTCCCGCCTCGTCTACGCAACCCCAGACCCCAAAGCCGGATACGCAGGCTCCCTCCACAACACCCCAGCCGACTCCCGCCTAAACCACACAATCCCCACAGAGTCCGGCTTGCTCCAAACAGAAGCCGCAACCCTCCTGCGCAACTTCTTCGCCACCCGCCGTAAACCCCCAACAAGAAGCGAATGAACCGTCTATATCAACCCGTAACCGTCGAAATACCGTATATCTAAACCTCAAGTACATACTGCTAAGTGTATGTTGCTTAGTATGAACTGTGAGTAGAGCGACGAAATTCGACCTAAACGTGAAGGTGTACGATTTGCGGGAAATTCGCCTTTTTGATGCGACTTTGAAAAATTTTCTGAAAAAAATTGTGCTTCGCTTATATCTTCCAGAGTTCGCTTGTTACGGGCAGTTTGCGGTATCGGACTCTTGTTAACCTCAAGTTAAGGTTTATGTAAGGGGTATTGCGAACCGAAAATGTGGTGTGTTAGGTTTTGAGGGTACTAGATGTGGTGATTCAGGTCGTGGAGGTTATGAGATGCAGTGTCCGTACTGTGACAACGAGGATACGAAGGTCATAGACTCGCGGCTTTCGGAGACGAAGGACGCGATCCGTCGTCGGCGGGAGTGTTTGACCGTCGACTGTGGGAAGCGGTTTACTACCTACGAGCGCCGGGAGCCGCTGAGGTTGATGGTACTCAAGCGCGAGGGTGGTAGGGAGCCTTTCGACCGGGACAAGTTGCGTGCTGGGTTGGATGCGGCTTGCGCCAAACAGAAGGTTTCAGACGAAGAAGTAGAGTTGATCGTTGACGAGATCGAAGCCGAACTCAGAGAGCGTCGTCGGCATGAAGTCACGTCGCGGCGATTGGGTGATATGGTACTCGCTCGACTGCGGAGGCTGGACATGATCGCCTACCTGCGATTCGCCTCTGTATATAGGCAGTACACGGACGTGGACCAATTCCGCTCCGAGTTGGTGCGGCTCGCTTCGGCGGGTGTAAGCGTCCGGTAGGTACAAAAATTTCTGCGAAGTCGGGACCAAGTAACCCGTCGGTGGACCAAATAAGTCGATGTAAACAGAGTAGCAAGCGGTATTATCAAAGGGAGGATTGTGGAAGTAGATAGGAATAGGTTGATGAGTGTGGATCTCAGCGAGAATGCGGTGGCTGTCCTCAAGAAGCGCTACCTCAAGAAGAACGAGGCTGGCGAGGCCATAGAGGAGCCCCTGGACATGTTCAAGCGCGTGGCGCGGAACATCGCCGAGGGTGAGTTCCGGTTCAAGGACGGTGAGGAGGCTGAGAAGCTCTTCGAGGAATCCTACGAGCGGTTCTTGCAACTGATGCTCTCGCGCAAGTTCATCCCCAACTCGCCGACCCTGATGAACGCTGGCCGCGAGTTGCAGCAGCTCTCGGCGTGTTTCGTGCTGCCGGTGGAGGACTCCATCGACGGCATCTACGACACGCTCAAGCACCAGGCCATCATCCACAAGAGTGGCGGCGGCACGGGCTTCGGGTTCTCGCGGTTGCGTCCCAAGAACGACCTCGTAAAGAGCACGATGGGCGTTTCGAGTGGGCCGGTCTCGTTCATGGCTATATATGACGCTTCGACAGACAAGATCAAGCAGGGCGGCACGCGGCGTGGGGCGAACATGGGCATCCTTCGCGTGGACCATCCGGATATCGAAGAGTTCATCGAGTGCAAGCGTGACAATGACCAGATCAACAACTTCAATATCTCGGTCGCCATCACGGATGCCTTTATGGAGGCCGTGGCGGCCGACACGGACTTCGACCTGACGAGCCCCCGCGACGGTCACGTTATGAGGACCGTCCGGGCGCGAGAATTGTTTACCAAGATCGTCGAGGGTGCTTGGCTCAACGGCGAGCCTGGCGTGGTCTTTATAGATAAGATCGACGGCGACAACCCGACGCCGCAGTTCCCGATAGAGTCGACGAACCCGTGCTCGGAGGCGCACCTGCCGCCGTACGACTCGTGCAACCTTGGCTCGATCAACCTCGAGCGCTACGTCCTCGACGACAAAGAGGTTCGCCGGCGCCTCTCCCTCAGCCACCGGGCCGACGACGGCCCCTGCAACCCGCGCGCCGATGGCATGAACCCCTGCGTGGACTGGATGGCGCTCGCCCAAGACGTGAAGACGGCCGTGCGTTTCCTCGACGACGTCGTCGAGGTAAACCGCTACCCCCTCCCCGAGATCGACAAGATGAGCCGGGGCAACCGGAGGATAGGCCTCGGCGTCATGGGCTTCGCCGACGCCCTGGTGGGGCTCAAGATCCCCTACGACTCCCCGAAGGCCCTCAAGATCGCCGAGAGCCTCATGGAGTGGGTGGACCGCCACGCCTGGGAGGCCTCCCGCGAGCTGGCCTCAGAGCGCGGCGTCTTCGACAATTGGGAGGGCTCGGCCCACCACGGGCGGGGCGACCGCGTCAGGAACGCCACCGTCACCACCATAGCCCCCACGGGCACGATCTCCATGATCGCCGGCTGCTCGGGCGGCATCGAGCCTTTGTTCGCCGTCGCCTATCTGCGCCGCCAGGCCGGCATGGAGATGCCCGACGTCAACCCCGAGTTCGTCAGGATCGCCAAGGACCGGGGCTTCTACTCTGAGGACCTCACGCGATCGGTCGCCGAGCACGGCTCCGTCAGGGGCCTCCCGGAGGTCCCCGAAGACCTCAGGCGGGTCTGGGCCACGTCCCACGACGTCTCCCCGGAGGCCCACGTCCGCATGCAGGCCGCGTTCCAGAAGCACACCTCGATGGGCATATCCAAGACCATCAACCTGCCCAACGACGCCTCCGTCGATGACGTCGAGGAGGCGTACCGGCTGGCCTTCTCAACCGGCTGCAAGGGCATCGCCGTCTACCGCGACGGCTCGCGCGACGCCCAGGTCCTCTCCACCGGCAATCCCGGCGCCGGCGGCGCGCAAGCCGAAGGCAACACCACGGCCGCCCCGGCAACGGCTTCTCCC
>JBGTFQ010000133.1:0-2368 GCA_041747155.1 Rubrobacteraceae bacterium | reverse complement strand
CCGGCTATCGCGGTATTTTGGGGTTGGGTTCCGGCCCTGGTGTGGGTGGTTCTTGGGACGATCTTCGCGGCGGGTGTTCACGATTTCGGGGCGCTGGTGGTTAGCGTTCGAAACAAAGCGCAGAATATCGGGACGCTCACGGCGACGGTTATCAACGCTCGGGCCCGGACGTTGTTTCTGCTTATTATATTTTTCCTGTTGACGTTGGTAAACGCGGTCTTCGCGGTGGTTATAGCTATTCTGTTCGAGGCTAATCCTGGAGCGGTCATTCCCATCTTCTTTGAGATCCCGATGGCTATCTTTATCGGACAGTACATCTACCGGACCCGGACCTCGGCCCTTATACCTTCGCTCATCGGCGTGGTTCTGCTATATCTCTCGATCCTCGTTGGACAGGCGCTCCCGATAGATATTACGCCGCTCGCGGCGGCGATGGGGTTGGAAGCTCGGACGCTCTGGATAGTTGTTCTGTTCGTGTACACGTTCTTTGCTTCGCGTTTGCCGGTCTGGCTGTTGTTGCAGCCTCGGGACTACATCAACTCTCACCAGTTGTTTATCGCGCTCGCCGTGATCTTTCTAGGAATCCTCGTCGGGTGGGACAAGATCGTCGCCCCGGCCTTCAACACTAACCTGCCGGAAGGCTCGCCATTCTGGTTCCCGTTCCTGTTTATCACTATCGCCTGCGGCGCGATCTCGGGTTTCCACAGCCTCGTCTCGTCGGGCACTACCTCGAAGCAGTTGGACAATGAGGAGGATGCCCGGTACGTCGGCTACTTCGGCGCGGTCGGCGAGGGCTCGCTGGCTCTCGGTTCGATCCTGGCCTGCACGGCTGGCGTTGGAGCTTATGCCGCCTGGCAGGAGAAGTACGTGGACTTCCCGACAGCTTCCGGCGGCGCGGTCGGAAACTTCGTGGCCGGTGTCGGACACTTCGCCAACAACCTCGGCGTGCCACTCGGGATAGCCACCATCTTCGCGGCGGTCGTGGTCATCTCGTTCGCAGCCACCACGATGGACACGGGCGTGAGGCTCCAACGGTACATTGTTCAGGAGATCGCCGAGATAGCGCACGTCACACCGCTGGCCCGCAATATCACCATCGCGACGGGCATAGCGGTTATCGTCCCGATGGGACTCGCACTCTATCCGGGCAAGGCCGGTGGAGACGCGGGCTTCGCGTTCGGGTATCTGTGGCAACTTTTCGGCACGACGAATCAACTTACGGCGGGTCTCGCACTCGCGGTCATAGCGGTCTGGGTCTTTACCCACAACCGCAATCCTCTGGCTCAGATCATCCCGCTCACCTTCCTGCTAGCAATGACGACGTGGGCATTGTTTATCAACCTGGGCAAGTTCTACAGCGAGGGCGATTGGCTCCTCACCATCTTGAACGCCATCATCTTCGTTCTGGCCGTGTGGCTTATAATCGAGGCGATAGGCGCCATGAACCGGGCTCGTGGAGAACGGGATCGGGCGCGGAGAGGAACCACGCCACAATGAACGCCGCACACCGAATAATTCTAGTCCGTGAGTGGGACGCGCAAGTCTCGGCCTCTGGCTGCTGCGGTCGTCTTGGTGGAGAGAACACGGAGCTTGGGGACAAGGACACTTTCGCCCACAACCGCCGCGAGATGGAGGCGATGGGCGAGGTCTACCGGGTTCTGAAGGCCGAGCTGGTCGATGTGGATATGGAGATAACGGTTGTGGACCCGAGAAACATGATCTGGCTGGTCCCAACGCTCCTGAAGGATTCTCGCAAGCGTGGCCTCGGGATCGGTGGAATCTGGAGCCAACTCCGGCGCGGCGTCTCCTACAACGCCATAATCGTGGATGGAAAGACGCTCTTCTCCGGTCGCATCCCGACAGCCGAAGTAGCTCTCGAAGCCGTAAAAAACGAGTTGGATCTCCGGGAATCCGAGTTGGCGGTGGTCTAGAGAGTGTCACCTGACTGGCGCAAGATCTACGCCCGCATCGACGAACTGCACGATGCATATTTTGTCGGTCGCTGGCGCTCGGGACTGCAACGCGAAGCGGGCCGCCAACAAGACGCCCTCATGGCGATGCTCTTCCTCGAAGCGCTCGGCATCCCAAACCCCACGAGCTACTACTCCCTCGAACTCTACCCGGAGTTCGTCGAGGAATTCCACCGCTGGCACCGGCGCATGGGGATGAACCAATTCCCCGAGCCGGGCGTCTGCTGTTGACCGACAAGAAACAGGACCTCCACCGACTCACGTTCTTTGGTGGCAAGGGCGGCGTCGGCAAGACTACGCTCGCGGCGGCTTTCGCCACCCTACTAGCCGGTCGTGGAGACAAGACGCTACTCGTCTCAACCGACCCCGCGCACTCCACGAGCGACATACTCGGCGCG
>JBGTFQ010000132.1:0-14783 GCA_041747155.1 Rubrobacteraceae bacterium | reverse complement strand
CGACGATCCCGGTGTCGAGGACTATCAGCTCTCAATCGGAGGCGCGGACAACTTTGACCCGAGTGGCAACCGCGCCGACAGCACCGCTCAGGCGTTCATAACGGTCAAGGAGAGCGCCAACGTGGGAAAGGCTACCGACCGGCTTGAAGAGGAGGGCCGGGATCTCTACGGACGTGAAGACTTTCAGGTGGATGTCCAGGATCAGGGTCCCCCGGCTGGCGGAGTCGAAGTAACCGTAACGAACGGCACCGAGGAGCAACTGCGCGAAGCTTCAGAGACGGTCGTAACCGAACTCTCGGACAACGATGACCTGACAAGCGTACAGAGCGACTTGTCGGGAGGCGCGCCGGAGGTAAACGCGGAGCTCGATGGGGATAAGATCTCGGAAGCTGGTCTCTCTCCGGGAGCCGTCTCTCAGACCCTGAGCGTATTGCTCAGCGACCGTAGCGACATCACCCTCGACGACACTCCAGTCTCCATAAAGGTTCCCGACGGCTCGGTCGATACGCTCGATGTTGTGCGGGGGCTGCCACTCGGCGCGGATACCACGCTAGGGGATGTCGCCGATGTCCAGGAAGTCGACGCTCCGGCGGCTATAAGCCGGGCCGATGGAGACCGAGCCGTAACCGTGACCGGCAGCATAACTTCCGCCGACACCAATACGGTCTCGACCGAAGTGTCGTCTACCCTGAGCGATCTGGATCTGCCGGGCGATGTTGAGGCTGGCGTTGGTGGTGAGTCCGAAGACATTGCAGAGAGCTTCAGAAACTTATTGCTCTCCATCGTGGTGGCAATAGCGTTGGTGTATTTGATCCTGGTCGTCTTCTTCCGGTCGTTGCTGACGCCGCTGGTGATCCTGCTGTCGATACCGCTCACGTCCGCCGGCGCTTTCGGGGCGTTGTTGCTGACCGGGACCGCCTTGAGCGTGCCAGCGTTGCTCGGTGTGCTGCTCTTGATCGGGATCGTGGTAGCGAACGCTATCCTACTGATCGACTTCGTCATCAACGCTCAGGACGACCACGAAACGATGGACGAGGCTATAGTCGAAGCCGGTCGCGCCCGTCTGCGACCGATATTGATGACGGCGCTCGTGACTATCGGGGCTCTCTTCCCGTTGGCTCTTGGCATCGGTGGTGGTAGCACTCTGATCTCCAGCAGCTTGGCGATCCCGGTTATAGGTGGTCTCGCTACTTCGACCTTCCTGACGCTGCTGGTCGTGCCGGTTGGCTACTCGGTTCTCGAAGGTGCCCGCAGCCGACTGAGAGGCAAGAAGAAAGGAAGCTAGAACTCCATGGAGCAGCCAGTCGAGACGGGAGGACGTGCGCCGTTCTTCAGCCTGATCTCGGCTGGCTCCGGGCGGCGAGTGAGCTTGCGCGAAGTGATGGGCCGCAAGACCGTGCTCATCTTCCATCTGCAAGGAACGGCTCCGGCGGCGCATGAGATCAACCGTGCCGTCCGTGAGACATACCCATCTCCTGACGACGTACTAGTCACGAGCGTCATAGACCTCTCCAAAGTGCCGCCGGTCTACTGGCTTTCGGTAAGCCTCGTACTAAACACCGCTTACGATAAAGCCGCCGCCGATCTCCCCGAAGGAGCCGATCCGGCGGACTACGTCGTCATCCTGCCGGACTGGTCTGGCCTGACTAGCCGTAAATTCGGTATCCGAAATACAGGCCGGGCCGCCGCCGTGGTCGTCGTAGACGAAGACGCTAACATCGCTGGCGCGTATCAGGGCGAAAGCCCCGTGGAGGCGGTGATGCGATTTCTGGAAAGAGACTAGAGATTTCGAGTGTTAGAGACGACAGTTTTGGTTCGATGTGAGGCGCAAAATTGTCCAAAGCAAGCGTGGAGAGGAAGGACGACGTGAGAGAGGGACGGTATCGGCGGAAGTCTCCGGAGCGTCAGTACGGAGGGCCTATGCGCGAGGCACTCAAGGAGCGGGTCGAGGGAGGTCCAGCCAGTATCTCACGAGATGAAGTTGAAGAAATAGGCGCGAGGATCGGGCTAGAGGATCCATCCGAAGCCGCTCGACTGTTCGACCGCCTGAAAGGCGTTTCGTGGCGGGGCGAGTACGTGGAACGCGGCGAGAACGGCTGGGCCGCTGCCCGTGTGACCGAAGTAAGCTAAAGTTCGTTTCTCCCGTTCGCTCGTCGCGTGGTAGAAAGTTTGTATGACGAGGTTTCGGGATCGAAGCGAAGCTGGACGACTTCTCGCAGATCGTTTACTACCTTACCGGGACTCGGCCCCGATTGTCCTGGCGCTGCCTCGGGGCGGTGTGCCAGTTGGCTTTGAAATTTCGCGGACTCTCGAAGCGCCGCTCGACATCTTTATCGTCCGCAAGCTTGGGGCTCCGGAGCAAGCCGAGCTAGGTATCGGAGCCGTTGCTCAAGGCGGCACACGGGTTCTGAACGAGCGTATTTTAGAGTATCTGCAAGTCTCAGAAGAATATCTGGATCGCGTGACGCGGCGGGAGCAAGCCGAAGTCGAGCGGCGATTGAAGCTCCTGCGAGGGGGACTTCCTCCGCCCGAAATGCGGGATCGAACGGTAATACTCGTGGATGACGGACTTGCCACTGGCGTGACGGCGATGGCTGCGGTAGCGGCCATCAGGGAGTATGAGCCGCGAAAGATCGTGCTAGCCGTCCCGGTCTGCGCCGCCCAGACGGCGGAGACAATGGGCCGGGAAGTGGATGGTTTTGTTTCGCTCGAAGCGCCTGCGAGCCTTCAAGCGATTGGTCTTTGGTACGAAAACTTCGAACAAGTCTCGGATGATGAGGTTATCTTGCTTCTGAAAACGGCCCGTCAAGAGCAAGCCCTTTAAGGCGGAATAAAGTAGCATCCAGACAAACAGTTCCGGGGAGGGTTAGCATTGCACGTCTACAGCGAAAGCACCATGAAGAACCACGTAAACGGACGCTCTGGCGTGGAGATACCGGCCCGCTTTGGAGCTGCCCTCGCCGGAGTCGAAGCCGCAGATAGATCCGGCGCACTCATCGAGCATCATCCCTGCGAACCCGCACCACAAGCTGCTCTGAAAGTTGCCCACGACGCGTCATATTTGCGCCGCCTCGAAGAGCTATCCAATGCGGGAGGCGGGACTTTGGACCCGGACACTGCGCTAGGCCCGGACTCGTGGAATGTCGCGCTGCTGACCGCCGGTGCCGCCGTCGGAGCGGTAGAGAGCGCACTCTCCGGCGAAGTATCGTTCGCCATCGCCCGACCACCCGGACATCACGCCGGACGAGACACCGCGATGGGCTTCTGTCTCATAAATAACGCTGCCGTAGCCGCCGAACACGCCCGGTCTAAAGGTTTGCGGCGTATAGCCATCCTTGACTGGGACGTACACCACGGCAACGGAACCCAAGACATCTTCTATGAGGATGGAGAGATACTTTATCTTTCCGCACACCGCAGCCCGTTCTATCCTGGAACTGGCGCGGCCCACGAAGTAGGCGCTGGAACGGGCGAAGGTTTCACGGTCAACGTACCGTTGCCCGCCCGCTCCGACGAGGACGATTACGCTGCAGTATTCGAGGGACTGTTCCTGCCCATTCTGCGCGAGCACGAGCCAGAACTCTTGATTGTCTCCGCCGGTTACGACGCTCACGCCGCCGATCCCCTGGGCGGAATGCGACTTCAAGCGGACACATTTGGACGCTTCGCAACCGCGCTCGCAACTCTAACGCGAGCAGTCGGAGCGCCACCGCCGGCTTTCTTGCTAGAAGGCGGTTACGACTTGGACGCGCTCACCGATTGCGTGGCGGCCACTATCCTGGGTGCTACAAGCGACGAGTCGCCTGACTGGAGCTACAAGGGTGATGTGAAGGTCATCGAGGAGAGTCGAATCGAACTGTCGCCTTACTGGAAATCCTTGAGGTAGTTTTTGGAGAAAGAGAAGGAGCGCCACCGGAATGTACCGGAGACGCTCCCTTTGGAGGTTGGATGTGGTTTGTTTAAGCGGCGGTGGTTGCCAGGAACCGACCGTACTCGCCGGAGCGGATCATCTGCTCAGCTTCGCGCTGAAGCTGGCGGATGCGCTCGCGGGACACACCCATCTCGTCGCTGAGTTGCGCGAGGGTGGCCGGATCTTTGGCATCGAGGCCGTAGCGGCGCACGAGTACGTGACGCTGACGCTCGGGGAGCTGTTTTATAGCTGCTCCCAATCCTTCGGTCTCCATGTCGCGCATGACGGCACCTGCGGTGTCCGAAGCCCGCTCGTCCTCGATCAACTCACCAAGCTCGGAGCTGTCGCCATCGGAGCTTAGTGGCTGGTTGAGGCTGGTGGCGTCGGGCATGGCGCTCTTAACGTCGCGCACTTCGTCGGCGGTCCAACCGAGTAGACCGGCTACTTCCTCATCGGTGGGATCCCGTTCGAGGTCGAGCGAGAGCTCGTTGTAGGCGCGGGCCATCTTCCGGATTTTATCGCCCATGTGGACGGGAACCCGAATGGTGCGGCCCTTGTCCGCCACAGCACGCTGCACGGCCTGACGGATCCACCACGTAGCATAGGTCGAGAACCTCCAACCGCGCTCCGGATCAAACTTCTCAACAGCCTTCATCAGGCCTATGTTGCCCTCTTGAATGAGATCCTCGAACGGCAATCCCATCCCTCGGTACTTTTTCGCCACGCTAACGACCAGCCGGAGGTTCTTCTCGACTAGCCGCTGCCGAGCAGAGGTATCCCCGCTCCGCGCACGCCGCGACAAGTCCCGCTCTTCATCGTGCGAGAGCAAGTTCCCTTTGTCTATTCGAGCGAAATACCCCGGTATGAGATCCGGCGTATCCGCGCTCCGCTCCTGCTTCGGTCTGCTATTCACTTTCTCCATCCGCTTCCTCCAATACTCGATCTGATCGGCTAAACCACTGTACAAGGACGACAAATAACGCCCAAGCCCATGTCTTCTCCACAGAGGCCCCGACGCGCCTACGACTCGTCCAGTGTTACCGAGGTCTACCTATCAGATATTGACAACTGCATAATGATAACCTGCCACTTGTTTTTTGTCAAGAGGTACGAGATCCTGCCTCCTCGTCTGACGAGTGGCGTACAGTACCAGCTTTCTCGGAGCGTATCTCGACCTCTATATTGCCTTCGCCTTCCACCACCCAGATCACGCGGCGGGCGTAGTCGGAGGGGAGGCCGCTGAAGAAGGCGGAGTCCTTCCAAGAGCCGCCTACGAGCGCGGATCTTCCGACCAGGTGTCCGAGGTCCACGAGAAGTTCACCGGAAACCAGGGTTGCGTTCTCAGGCAGGTTCAGTTCCGCTTCAACGGTCTTAGTTAGTTTTTTGTCGGCGGCGATCCGGGTGACGTTCGTCGGCAGATAGCCGGTGTTCTCGACGGTGAGTTCCAGGCGTCGCAGGTTGGGCGCGAGGATCTCGGTTTTTAGGCTGGACTTCAGTAGTGGGGCGGCTGTGGCATGGGCTAGGGCGAACTTGGTGAGTCTCTCGCACTCGGCGCGAAGGTATTTGGGCGGTGGGTTCTGAGCGGTGAACTTAGTCTTCCAGCCCCCGATCTCGACCTCTCCAAGCTGCGGGTGATCGAAGGGCTTCCACTCGATAAAACCGTCGCCATCCAACTCTGCGTCGTTCCAGGCGAGCATCTTGAGTTGGGCTTCCTCGGGCGGGTTTCGGAAGAATTCGATGAAGTTTCCGACCTTGACGCCTGCGGCTTCCGCCATCGACCAGAACTCCACGGTAAACGCGAAGACACCGTAGTAGTCGTAGACCCAGTCGTCGAAGGCACCGGTAATGAATTTGTCTTCTTCGTAGCGGAAATCGTGGTAGACGGAGATGTTCGGGTAACCGGTTAGTGCTGTGCCGCGATCTCCGAGGGCTTTGTAGACGGCGAGGTCGTGGTCGGGCATGTCGGAGTCCGGGCGGTTGGAGTAGGGGCGCAGCAGGGCTCCGCAGAAGGTGTGGTAGGTGTGTACGGAGTACACGTTCTTGCGGGCGAGCAGTGCGTCCACGTGGGCTCGGGATTCGGGCTCCGACAGCGGGTACGGTCCCGCGCCGCGTTGTTCGGCGTCTTCGCGCCAGTGGTAGGGGTACTGGCGGTTCATGTCCAGGCCGTGGAAGGGCTGGGCGATTTTGCGCTCGAAACCGTCGTAGTCTTTGAAGATCCCTTCCTTGTAGATGCGGTAATAATCGCCGTCGGGCTCCGCTTCGTCCGGGGCGCGGGGGACCATCAGACGAGGATCTCCTTCCGAGACGCGCCATTCACCGTTCTCGTCTCGGATGCGCATGTGGACGATGTGTCCGTCGCCGTTGATGTCGTCGGGTTGGAGGCCGGGATCGGGTTCCATCTCGGGCCACGGGCGAGTCGAGGCGCGTAGGTTGTGAGGGGTTGTGAGGTAGCGTTCCGCACCATCGGGGGAGAGTCGGGGGAGGATGTAAAAGGTTTGTTCGTTCAGGAGGCGGGTGAGGTGGTCGTTTGTGGAGAAGCCTTCTAAGAGAGTCTCGATCAGGTACAGGGCGCACATCGAGCCGGTCACTTCTCCGGCGTGAGTGTTGCCGTCGACCCAGAAGGCTGGTTTGTCTTTAGGGAGGCCGGTGTCTTTGTTCGTGATCTCGGCCAGCAGGATGTCGCGGCCTTCGCGACTCTTGCCGATTGTGACGATATCGCAGAGGTTCGGATACTCGCAGGCGAGGGCGTTGAGGGTGTTTACGAGGTCCTCGTAGAGCAAGTATTTATCGAAACTCGTCTTCATGTCTTCCTTTCGGCGTGAACGCTGTTTCGCGGGTGGGATCAGCATACACATTCCGAATAAAGATGGGAAAATGTATAAATTAATCGGTGAACCCCCTAAATATGGGATACGAAAATGTTACCCTTCATCATGTAGGGGGATGCAGCGATGGTTCGCCTCAAAACGTATCTAAGGCACGGCGGGGGATATATAATTGCTTTTTAGGCAGCAGGTCAAACAGAAAAATGTCGAAGGCGGTGAGGTTCTGGACGCCTCGGTTGGAACAGTCCTGGGGGGACGTTACAGAGTAGAGAGCACTCTCGGCACGGGTGGGATGGCGGTCGTCTACAGGGCGGAGGATGCTATCCTCGGTCGTAAAGTCGCTTTGAAGACCCTGCACACTCGCTACGCCGAGGAGATTGTTTTCCGGCGTCGCTTCAAGCAGGAGGCGCGGGCGATGGCTTCCCTGGACCACGAGAACATCGTCAAAGTCTATGACATAGCCCAGGACGGCGACGCGCCGTTTATAGTGGCCGAGTACGTCAAGGGCTACGATGTCGGGGATCTACTCAAGCGCAGCTCCACCTTGAACGAGCAGTTCGCCCGCAGGATCGCGGAGCAGCTTCTGGGAGCCCTGGCATACGCGCATCAGCGGGGCATTATCCACCGGGACATAAAGCCCTCGAACATTCTGATGAACACGAACGGCGTGGTCAAAGTCGCGGACTTCGGAATAGCTCGCATCGTCGAGGACGACGCTGCGGATGCCGGAGAACCCGGTGAGATCGTGGGCAGCGCCCGTTACATGAGTCCTGAGCAACTCCGGGGAGCGGAGGCCAAAGCCCAGAGCGATATCTACTCCGTGGGTGTGCTGCTCTACCACTGTCTCACAGGCGAACCACCCTTCTCGGGCGACATAAAGAGCCTCGCTCGACAGCACACGAAGAGCACGCCCCGTTCACCACGCAAGATAAACCGCAAAATATCTCCGGCGATGGAGGCTGTAATCCTGAACTGCCTCGCCAAAGACCCGGAAGACCGTTACTCGTCCGCCGACGCCGTACTCGACGATCTCGAATCGGACGCTCCGCGCAAGGTGGCTGTTCGCACCGCCGAAACACCCATGAAAAGCGCCTCCACCGCTAGGCGCGGCTATTCCAAACGTCTTGTGCTAGCTACCGGCGTGGTGGCGATGCTGCTCGGCGGAAGCGCGGCCCTGGCTTCTGGTCTGGGTTACGTAAACCTGCCGGGAGGCGAAAGTCTCCAAGCTCTAACAAAGCCCGCCACTCACAACGACGTCAAGCCCGTCGCCGCACCTCAAGAACGAGAGGCGGATACGAAAGTCCCGGAGGACGCGCAGAAAGCAACTCCAGAGCCCCCTGCCCCTGCCCCTGAGCCCGAGACGCCCGCACCGGAGTCCGAGAACGTTTCGTCTCGTTCGCAGGAAGCCAGAGTCGCGGAGGAGCCGACGCAACCGGCGCAGATGGTGCCGGTTCCAAACGTGCTCGAATACTACGACTACTCGGTTATCGAGATACTCAACAACCGCGGTTTCGAGGCCAACATCGTGCGGGGCTCCCGTGAAGGTTACGCGGACACGGGTGTCGCTTGGGGAACGGAACCGGCTATTGGAACGCTAATGCCCGCTGGTTCCACCATCACCGTATACGTAACGCCTGAACTCTACAACCAGCCCCGCATCCGCAGCTAAAAAGAATTCGTTAGCGAACCGTCCTAGCGGAAACGTCCTTCGCCGTCGATCATGTCCGCAATGATCGGATATCGGTAGTCGGTTCCCTGGCTTACTTTGTAGGCCGCGTAGCACTGGTGAACGACCGGCACGAAGGCTAGCAAGAAAGCGAGCGGCACCAGTACCACGGCGGCTATCCCAAAAGTAATGATGCTCAGCACCGTAGACACCACGCCGTAGCCGATGAAGATACCGGCCCACGCCACCTGATACCACAGGGATTGCAGCGCATGGAAACCGATTCGCGGCGAGCGGTCCTTGTAGACCAGCCAGATCACCAACGCAGCCACGAAGCCACCGATGCCGGTCACGAAGTTCGCTAGAAGACTCAGGTGCGAGAGTGTCGACCACGTCTTCTCATCGCTCGGGCTGATCTCACCATGCTGGGACATCCCGCCGCTCATTGAGCCGTCCGCATGACCATAGTCAACTTCACGACCCCTGGAATCGTCGAATCTGTCGCCCGCGTCCCCGAAACTATCCGCTTGAGGCGGCGTTTGCTCAGACTGCTCGTTGGTCTCGTTCGAGTCACGAGACGAGTCGTTCTCTTGGGCGCGATTGAGCTGGGTATCCTGGTCTTTCGGTTCTTGGTTATGTGGGTCTTGCATAATCCATCCTCCTTCTACTGAGTTTAGTGCTATGGATCGCTAGTTTCACAGACCGCCCGGCGACACGTGTACCGGAGTGGCCCGAAAAGCTCGACTCCGGACGACAAGCAAGTGAAAGAAAGCCACGATCGCGACCAGCGGACTATGCAAATCCATCTCGCTGAAGTGGATTCGGTACTTCAAACCCAGCAATCCACCTGATACTTGCGCCGCTTCGTGGCCGTCGGAGAGAACGGTAGCGGTGTTGCGTAGCGGGCTCACGCGGGCTTCGTACGTGTTGGTCGAGACGTGGATACGGAGTCTTTCAAGACCCTGGCCCGATGGCCCGGCTCTCAGAAGTTCTTTGCCTCCGGTTGCCAGACGGTACCCGAAACGGTCGTCGCGCTCCAGATTGGCCGCGAGGTCCTTCAACACTATATCCGCACCGGAACCGTTGATCCTCAACTCGCCGATTCCATCTCCTACATAGTTTGTCGAAGGGTCTGTCAAAACTATCCTGGCTTTGCCGGGAGTCCGATGGGCGTAGAAAGGGTTGGGAAGGTCTCGGAGGTTCGAGAGCGGCGTGTTTGGCGTGTCTAGCTGCATGGTAACCTCTCCTACGATGATGGAGCCTTAGGGTTTCACAGGTTGAGAGTAATCGTCGAGAGAGGGAGCGTGGGGAGCAAGGTGGAATTGCAGAGTAACGACGACGTTCGGGGTAGTTTGCTACAGTCCTGGCTGAAAAACGCTTGGATCTATCCCGTAGAAGGAGCGAGCGAGCAGACCTTTCTTCGCTTGACACCTGGTGGTCGGCTAAAGATGCGGCGTCGGATAAAAGAGCTTGAGGCTTCGTTAGGTGTAAGCGGTGCGGAGCTCGCCAAGCAGGAAGCCGACGGAACCATTGCCACTGACCCGCAAAAGATGGAGCTCGCGATGATGGTCTCGGCTTATACCTCCGAGCGGGATTTTATAGCCAGCCAAGGTCAAGCTCTTGGAACGTCTGCGGTGATTGCAGAGGAAGAGCTGGACTCCAAAAACAACGAGGCGACACAAGAGTGAGACCTGCTCACTGATAATTGTGTAATCGACCGAATCACGGTGCTAAAAGACGGCGCGGAGTTCGACCCCAAGTTCATCATAGAAGCTATAAATAGTCTCTTTGGGGAGACGCTGGAGCTTGGTTATGCGGGGCTCAGGCGGTTCGGCGGTTCAGGCGGCGTTCCAAGCCGTTTGCGGCGTAGATCAGGGGCAGGCAGATAGCCAAGTAGATCAAGGCCGCCACGACTAGCGGGGTGGCGTTAGCCGTAGCTGATTGAAGCACGCGGGCGGAGCGAAGTAGCTCTTCCAGACCGATCACCGATACTATGGAAGTATCTTTGACGAGCATGACGAACTCATTTGTCAGAGGCGGTATCACGCGGCGGAAGGCTTGCGGCACGATTATGTGCCGCATGGTCTGAGTGTAGGTGAGACCCGAGGCGCGACCAGCTTCCATCTGGCCCTTATCGATGCTTTGGATGCCGGAACGGAAAATCTCCGCGACGTAGGCCGCGCCGTTCAGCATAAGAGCGGCTAAACCAGCGAAGAACAGGCTCGAAAAGCGGATGCCGATCAGCGGTGTCGCATAGTAGATGAAGATGATCTGGACTAGCAAGGGCGTGCCACGGAAGAGATCTATGTACACCTGAGCCGGGAAGCGTAGTAGCCACGAGCGCGATATCTTCATCAGCGAGAGAAAAAGGCCGAGAAAGATACCAATTAACTCGGCTAGGAGCGCCAGCAACAGCGTCACGAGCATCGCCTGCAGTATTACATCGTACTGCTCCGCGACCAACCCGAAATCCAGGTACTTCTCCTGGATTTTCTCCAAGCTGAAAGCCGAGGGATCGAACTCAACCGGAAACTCGAACGGCATCTTTTAGATTATCCGCTATTCGCCGGGTGTTCTACGGTATCTGTTCGGGCTCGACACCGATCCACTTCTCGTAGATCTTGGCGTAGGTTCCGTCGTCTTTGATCTCCTTGAGGGCATCGTTCACCGGGCCGGTTAGCTCGCTGTCTGTCGGGAACGCGATTCCGTACTGCTCCTCCGTCGGTATGGTCTCGACGATCTCCAACGCTCCGTCGCTCTTGTTGGCTTTGTCTTGCGAGACGGGCAGGTCGTTGACAATGGCATCCACCTGACCGTTCTCCAGTGCCGCGAAAGCGTCTTCTATGGTGTCGAAGGTGCGGACATCGCCGGTGATGTCGCCAGCCTCGGCAAACTCTTCGGCCTTACTGGCGCCCGTGGTTCCGAGCTGAACTCCCACAGTGGAGTCGCCAATGTCGCTGACGGTCGCTATATCCGAGTCGGATGGAACGAGCAAAGACTGGTCCGCGTTGAAGTACGGATCGGAGAAGTCTATCTGCTCGTCGCGCTCGGGGGTGATGGTCATCGCGGAGATGGCCGCGTCGTAGAGGTTGGATCCCAACCCTCCGATGATGCCGTCGAAGGCGACGTTCTGGTATTTGACCTGGAAACCAGCCCGTTTCCCAACTTCGTTCATCAGATCTATGTCGAAGCCGACGGGCTCGCCGTTTTTCGAGTATTCGAATGGCCGGTAGGCGATGTCCGAGGCGACTGTAATAGTCTCGCCGCTGCTCGCGCCGCCCATCGTCGAGCCGCCGGTCGTGTTGCCACCGCCGCCTCCACCACTGGTTCCTTCGCCGCCGTTTTCCTCGCCGCCACCGCACGCGGCCAGGACCAGCATCATGCTGAGTGCGAGCGCGAGTAAAGCGGAGATTTTGATGGTTCTGATCAAGACTTCTATCCTTTCGTAATTCTTGAAAATCTGTTCGTTACGACCAGTTAACACCACAATGGTACTTGAACGCAAGTGTGGAACGAACCGCCGTTGCCGGAAGCGAGCCGCCATGCTACCGTGCGGCGGTTCCCGAAGCCGCGACGTAGGAGCTATGTATGACGAAACCCGACCCCAAAACAGTGGATAGCATCTCCCGCACCGTGGAATCCCGCAGAGACCAAACGGTTCGGCTTCTGCAAGAATTCGTCCGAGTCCCATGCGTCACGGGTGCTGAGGCTCCCGCCTCCCGCGTAGCCGAGCATGCATTTCGGGATCGTGCTCTACAGGTAGATACATGGTCCGCGACTCGGGAGGAGATGGCTCCGTATCTAGATCACGTCGGGGAGCAGAAGACTTACGATGACCGCCCGAACGTCGTCGGCGTGCGTCGCGGCTCGGGCGGGGGACGCTCGATACTCCTGAACGCCCACCTCGACACCGTCGCCCCCGGAGATTCCACCGCCTGGATCCAGCATCCACTCTCCGGCGAGATCGAAGGAGATCTACTCTACGGACGTGGTTCGTGCGATATGAAGGGCGGCCTCGTAACTTACTTGGCCGCTCTGGACGCGCTTTCACACCTCGGGATCGAACTGAAAGGCGACGTTACCATAGCCGCGACCGTCGGCGAGGAGGACGGGGGACTCGGGGCGCTCTCAACAGTCTTGCGCGGCTACCGGGCGGACGCTACGCTCATCAGCGAACCCACCCGGCTCGCGCTCGTCCCGGCTCAAGGCGGCTCCCTGGTATTCCGGCTCACCGTCACCGGACGCTCCGCCCACGCCGCCGTGCGCGACGAAGGAGTCTCCGCCCTGGAGAAATTCGTCCCGATATTTCAAGACCTCATACAGTTCGAGCACGAACGCAACGAGACCCTGAGCCACCCGCTCTACGACAGCATCAAAAACAAAATCCCAATAAACATCGGCCTCGTGAGCGCGGGCAATTGGGCATCCACCGTACCGGAAACTCTGGTAGCCGAAGGCCGAGTCGGCTTGCTTCCTGGCGAAGAAGTCTCCACATTCAAGAAACAAGTCGCTGAACGCATAGCCTCCGTCGCGAACCGCGACCCCTGGCTCCGCGAGCATCCACCCGAGATAGAATGGTTTGGCGGCCAATTCGCCCCGGCCGAAGTTCCCACGGACGCTCCCATTTGTGAAGCCGTAAAAAAGGCCCATGTGCGAGTCACCGGCGAGAAACCAGCCGTCGAAGGAGTTGCCTACGGCGCGGACATGCGCCTCTTCGTAAGATTCGGCGAGATGCCGTGCGTCATGTACGGAGCCGGAGACGTAAGAGTCGCCCACGCCCCCGACGAGCACATAAGCATCCCGGATCTACTCACCGCAACCAAGACCATAGCTCTGCTTCTGGTGGATTGGTGCGGATAATTCTGGAGCGTTTTTAGTGAACTATCTGTTTTAGAAAGCGTTTGGTGCGTTCGTGTTGCGGGTTGTCGAAGAAGTGTTCGGGGGTGCTTACTTCTACTATCTTGCCTTCATCCATAAAGACGACGCGATCGGCGACGCGGCGAGCGAAACCCATTTCGTGCGTTACTATGACCATCGTCATGCCGCCTTGGGCAAGGTCGGCCATCGCTTCGAGGACTTCGCTGATCATCTCCGGGTCCAGGGCACTCGTCGGTTCGTCGAAGAGCATTATCTTGGGCTCCATCGCCAATCCGCGAGCGATGGCTACGCGCTGCTGCTGACCGCCGGAGAGCGACGACGGGTACTTCTTCGCTTGTTCCGGTATTCCGACTCGGTTTAGAAGACGCTCGCAGCGTTCGTTGGCTTCTTTTTTGGAGATGCCTTTGACTTTCATTGGTGCGAGTTTGATGTTTTCGGCGACGGTCATGTGTGGGTAGAGGTTGAATTGTTGGAAGACCATTCCGATCTCCGTGCGGAGTCGATTCAGGTTCGTTTTCTTATCGTGGGCTTTGATACCGTCCACGACAAGCTCGCCCGAGGAGATCTCCTCCAGAGCGTTGATGCACCGGAGCAAGGTGCTCTTCCCGGATCCGGAAGGTCCAATCACCACGACGACCTCGCCCTCTTCGACCGCGAAGTCGATGTCTTCGAGAGCTTTGAAGTCCCCAAAATATTTCTCGACATCGTTGAATTCGATAATGCTCAAAATCTCGCCTCTCTGACTACGCTGGGCTGCCTTCCAACTGGTCCGGGTCTGTCCTGCCCCTCCTGCCGGTAAGATATTGCAGAACACCTATGGCGACAACGATCGCAAGACCCACAAGCGAGACCAGGATATTCGGATAGACCAAAGCTATACCACCCGCCACTAGGAAGAGTCGCTCCAGTGCCTTCAACGGGCCTACAAAGTAGGCCATCACGCCGCCGCCAGCCTGAAGCGCTCTGTGGGAGACTCGACCTCTAAAAAGGATCAAAGTCATCGTAGTTACCAGGGATAATCTCTCGAACATAACTCTTTCTTCAAATGGCTCTGTAGAGCTTCGCGCTTGTCAATAAAAAGCGGAATGGCACATTGCATTATTTGTGCGTCCCATTATTTATGCGCGGGTCAGTTTACATATGTCGACTTAGTTTAGTCAAACCGAGGCTCTCCTCTGAATCTACGAGGCACGTGTAGAATGCTATGGGTAAGCTACTTCTTGGAGGAGTTTTGGACAATCTTTTCGACGCCACCGAGGGTGGGGAGAGCCGGGAGGAGCGGCTGGCTGGATTGTCACGACAGGTGGCGGTATGCACCCGCTGCGACTTGGCGATGGGCCGCACCAACACGGTTTTTGGTACGGGGGACCCTCACTCGCCGCTAATGCTCGTTGGGGAAGGACCGGGCGAGAACGAGGACGCTACCGGGCTGCCGTTCGTGGGTCGGGCCGGAAAACTTCTGGACGACATATTGAACGCGGTCGAGCTTACGCGGGATCAGGTC
>JBGTFQ010000131.1:0-5927 GCA_041747155.1 Rubrobacteraceae bacterium | reverse complement strand
CGGCGGTATCTTGGACGGAGTTCTCATCCGGGTCGCTACCCAACTCGAAAACGACCAGGAGCTTCGTCGTAAGGTCAAGAGCGCGATGACGTATCCTGTAGTGGTTCTTATTATCGCGATTTTGGCAGCTTCGTTCATGCTCATATTTATCGTGCCGATCTTCGCCAAGATGTTCGCTGACCTCGGCGGGACTCTGCCGCTTCCGACGCAGATCGCGATGGGTGCATCCAGTATTCTCACCAGTATTTGGGGCGTGTTCGTGTATGTGGGTGCGGGGCTTGGAATATTCTTTTTCCTGCGGTGGATCAAGACCGAGAACGGTCGAAAGTTTTGGGGTCGGGTCGTGTTGAAGATACCGGCTAAGATCGGGGACGTGGTTCAGAAAGTGGCCCTGGCGCGTTTCGCTCGTACTCTGGGCACGTTGAGCGGCGCGGGCGTGCCGATTCTCCAAGCGTTGGAGATCACCGCGACGTCCTCGGGAAACTGGGTCGTGGAGCGTGCTCTTCTAAAGAGCCGCGATGCTATCCGGGAGGGCATCCCGATCTACAAGCCGCTCGAAGAGGAATGGGTATTCCCACCGATGACGACCCGCATGATCGCCATCGGCGAAGAGACCGGCGATATCGACGGAATGCTAGAGAAAATCGCCGAGTTCTACGAATCGGAAGTGGACGCCACCGTCAAAGCGTTGACCTCCATCATAGAGCCGCTAATGATCGTGGTGGTCGGCGGCATCGTCGGTGGCATCATCGTGGCGATGTACTTACCGATGTTCAAGATCTTCGAGCTTATTGAATAGAGTTTCTGTAGGGACCGCGTCTACCTTAGAACAGTCGCGTATAACGTAGAACTAACTTAGAACACGGGTCGCGCCTATCTTGGAGCGATGCGAATCGCTGAAGGCAACTAACCGCATAGATAAAGCAAAAGCCGCGCTTATTGATTCTGAGACGCGGCTTCTGTATTCCATGAACGAGGCTGGTAACACAGAAGAGTTCGATAAACGAGTAAGAGACGTTCTGAGGCGCGTAGCCGCTGATCCCAACCGTGTTGATTACCGAGAACGTAGGAAGGTTTTAGAAAGCCTCGTGATTATCGAATGGGATATTTGGAGGAAATTGTGCTGTAAGTCTGGCGTCAGCCCTGGTAAGCGTGGAGGTAAGAGTCGTCAGGCGGCGGCTTGGCTATGGTCGGAACTGATGAGTAGCGACCACGTGTTCTCACCAGCTGCTACGGGACACGATGCGGAGAATGACCTTGAATACTACCGCCGGTTTATAGAGAACGACTTGGCTGCTTTGAGGAAGTTATTGGTTGATTATGGAGAAGGGATGTTTGTCAGATATCTAGCTATTAGATAACCCGCTGATCCGCACACGATTGTAGATTGCTGCATAATAAACACTCAAACGTAACAAGAAAATAAGGAGACCGTTATTAAGGCGATGGAGAAGTACTTAAAGGATGTGCTGGATACATCTGGTAAAGGCGTGCCTGAAACGTCTTATTACCCTGTTCTGCGTGACCTATTCGACTCTATAGGCACTACCCTAGACCCAAAAGTATCCTGCACATTGCATCCGAAGAGCCAAGGAGCCGGGTTACCGGACATGGGACTCTATACGGAGGATCAAAACATCGTACACGGCTCTACCCTGGCTTCCGGCGTTATTCCTTCTCGGGGGATCGTGGAAGTCAAAGGAACCAGCGAAGACGTTATTACAACCGCGCATCGCATCACAGCCGTACTATTACTTGAACGGGAGCTGGATGCGAACTATCGGAAGTCGAAACAAGGCTCGCGCCCACTTTGAAAAAGGCATCTTCGACTACGACATCAAGTACCGGATGGGTGTTGAGGAAGGGTAGTTGCTTTGGTAAGTTGAAACCAGTACCTTTGCTGTCAATTAGACAGGTGGGCCTTCACGCCACTCTTTGCCTACCCCATCCCAAAAAACGTATATTTTGGGCTGTGTCGAATCTTGAAATCTTTCCAGATCTACTAATTTCGCAGCTTTATGAAATGCCTCGGCTTGTTCCTTATTGCTCATCGTTCTGTGGACGAGAAACACAACATTGTTGCAAGAATAGCCGAGTGGCACGATCCCATTATTGTTATCTCTATCTATTCCCATTGTAGATTCATACTTCTCGTAGGTCTTACGGTTTCCCTCTCCGATCACATTCTTTGCCGTAAGCTTTGCAAGGTCGTAAAGAAAAGCAGCAGTCGCAGCAACAGTAGCGGTGTAAACAACCTCCGTTATCATCACATAAAAGTTAGGAAGAAGTCCCCCGCCTGCACCAGGTGCATTCTGTGTGACTTTCACTTTGTAGGTTACTTTGAGCATATCCTCAAGCAACTCTTTATTTTCATTGAAACTGTTTGGAAGCCCCCTCAGAACTACCTCGACTTCGGATGAAGTTTCCCAATAGAAGGATTCCACGAACTTTACTCCTCTGCTTCTGCGGTCGCTTATCTTGATAGTAATTCGGAGAACGATATTTTATCGTATGAGTCAGCGTTTACTCTAGCGTCTAGCCAAGAAAGCTAGGTGAACGCAAGGTGGCTTTTGCTTTGGCAGCTAGTATTTTCTTTTCTAGGTTCTAGCGGTGGATTGCAACACTTATTCTGTATACTGGTAACCAGTAGCTTGATCCAACGTAGGAGTGAAATATTTCAGCGAGGTTCCTACCTATTCAATATGCTCGCATACGAGCTGAAACTCGATCCGTCTATAAGTTCCCGCGACTAGAGAAACGTACTAGAAAGGATATGCTCTATGGATAGGATGCACGGCTCAAACACTCGTGGACGCGATACTGTTCCCGAAGGAGCGAAGTTTGAAGGCAGGTTCGGACGGATGTTCTGGAACCTGCCTGTCTTTAGTCCATCAGAGGCGACACTAACAGCGCTCGCTAACGTGATGGAGCAGCCGAGCGGCGATATAGAGAATGAGGAGCTTCCCGCAGGCTTCACGTATCTCGGGCAGTTCATAGACCACGACATCACTCACGACGCCAACAGCAGCCTTCAACGCGCCCGTGATCCCGAAGCACGGGTCAACTTCAGAACGCCCAGGTTCGACCTCGACTCTCTCTACGGACGCGGACCAGTAGATAGCCCATTCCTATACAAGCGCGGTACCTCGGAGCTTCTGACCGGACTAGCAACGGACGACGACGGTGAGAGTCTCGAAGGCCAATTCGACCTACCGCGTAACTCCGAAGGCGTGGCTCTCATAGGAGATCCCCGCAACGATGAGAACACGTTCGTATCGCAGCTCCATCTTTTGTTCATCAAGTTCCATAACAAGGTGACGCGGGATGTGGCAGCTACGGGTGAGTTCGAGCAAGGTGACGACCTTCTCAAAGAGGTACAACGCCTTGTTCGATGGCACTACCAATGGATAGTTGTCCACGATTACCTCGCTAGAATAGTGCCGCCCGAGGTATTCAGTTCTATTCTGGTAGATGACGGGAAGGCGGTCAAAACCGCTTTCTACAGCTTAGACCATGATCCGATAATGCCCGTCGAGTTCGCCGTAGCCGCGTACAGGTTCGGACACAGCCAGGTAAGGTCAGCCTATAATCTGAACGGACTAGTGACAGACGTTCAGACCTTCAAACCAGACTCAACTAATCCGAGTAGGACAGACGATTTTAGAGGGTTTCGACCGCTGCCGGGGCAGTGGCAACCGAGCTGGTCGTTGTTCTTTGATTTCGCTGACGGCACTAGTCCTCAATCGACCAACAGGATAGACACAAGCATGTCGCTACCATTGCACAAACTTCCGGGTCAGCCTGAAGGTGATCGCAGCAAGGCATCGTTAGCGTTCAGAAACCTCAAACGCAGTGTCGAGTTATCTTTGCCTTCGGGAGAATGGGTTGCCCGAGCAATGGGCGAGGAACCCAT
The DNA here is from genome assembly GCA_041747155.1 of Rubrobacteraceae bacterium. GTDB lineage: Bacteria > Actinomycetota > Rubrobacteria > Rubrobacterales > Rubrobacteraceae > JACDDK01. Next base: position 2,014 of record JBGTFQ010000131.1, on the reverse strand, counting down.
AGATTCCGTCCACACCCGAGGACGAACTCCACTCTGGTTCTACGTACTCGAAGAGGCTCTGGAACAGCAGCAAGGTAAGCGGCTCGGCAACGTTGGCGGGCGTATCGTCGCGGAAGTCTTACTCGGGTTACTAGCGGGTGATCCGCTCTCCTATCAGAGAGTACAACCTAATTGGAAGCCGGAGCTAACGGTGGAGGGTGCGCCAGTAGACAGTATGGTGAACCTTATCAAGTACGCCGACCCGGTAAATGCCGTCGTTCACAGCGGGAACCCAAACGGATAAGAGCTTCGAAGAGCTATGCGAAGCGGGCTGTGACGACGCTTCGTATAGCTCCCTGGATGGAGTATGGCACGCGGACTTCGACCGAGAATCGCATAGCCTCGAAGCTGCTGTTAAGTCGGCGGTTTCGGATATTGAGTCGGTAGAAGGCATACGAGTGGCGTTCCTCGAACGTGTCGAACCACCGGAACGGGATAGATGTAATGGGTAATGGGACGGATCAACACGAGCCGGACGGCTCGCAGCTAGTCGAGTATGAAGCTTGGCTGGAAACGCTGTACATCATGCACGTCCCGTTCGAGAAGCAGGAAGACCCAACTCGTTCCCGAAAACTGCACGTAATCGCCGAAGAATGGTTCCTTGCTAACGTATTCCGTAGCAACGACCTACGCACCACCACGCTCTACACAATGGACGACGACCGCGTAGCCGAGCTTATCGGGTACTGCTACTACTCCATTATGGACATGAGCATCTCCGAACGGTGTGACATACAGGTTAAGCCTATTCCCGAAGGCAACGGTGATCCACGCTTCACGCGCAAGCAGTTCGGGGTACTAGGTAGCGTATCGGACGAGGATGGTGACAGGGACTACCTGATAATAGATAGGATCGGTGTCGAGGAATTTGTCGCCAACGACTCGGAAACGCTCAAGCGGAACGTCTACGCTCGTCTTCTGGGCGGGTTCAATATTCAGCTAGTGGACTGACACCACGCTACACTCCCCGTATGACAGACGAATGGAGCCACGTATCGGATGATAACCAACCGGAGATAGAAGTTCTCGACCGACCACACGGTCATCGAGTGGGAGCCGGAGATCGAGTGGTGGCTACCGGATGCGGTCGGTTAATCGGGTACATCCGTTAAAGGTTTATCGTGCTTGATCCGATAATTCGCTTAGGTCGTAATGAGTAACCGATACGCGCGAGGAACATGACTTGAGGAAAGTGCAAGATAGCCGCGACCAAACCCGCTGCAAACTAGCGCGACCGCACGCTGGAATCGGCATAAAGTCGTCGGTGCTGCTGCAAGGTAGACTCGACCCCTACAGTTTCTTTAGCGACTACATACGCTACAGTCGCATAATTACGCGACTTGGATATTAGCGTGTTGTGGAGTGAGCTTCCTCCGGGACGTTTTGTTCGCTTGCGGAGCGGAGGACTGCGTAGTCGATCTCCTGGAGGGCGGTTGTGTAGTCCATCCCCGAAGCCTGCAGTAGATCCAGGGCCGTGGACCGTATCTGTCCGACGAGCATGTTGGTTTCGAGGTCGTTCCTGGCATGTAGGACGACTGTCGCGTCTCCGGCGGCCTTGAGCGCGTACTCGCGGGTATCCAGCGGATGGTCGGGCGAATCCAGGTAGACGCCCAGGGCATCGACGGCCTGCGCCAGCTTTAGAACGCTCTCAGCGAGCGGTTCGAGGCGTCCACCTCCGGACCTGACCATTGCTACGGCTGCGCGGGCGAGGCCCCGCGAATCCCGGACGGCGAGGTCGAGTTGATCCGCGGCCCGTGCGTAGAAACCCAGGTGTCCCAGAGCCCGGCGACGCGGCGGCGATAGACGCACAGTTCCGTAACCTGCGTCTAGAGCCTCCCGGAATCCTCCTACACGGGCATCCATCTGGCGTGATTTTTTCAATGCATCATCCGCCTGTTCGAGGTCCGCTGTGTACAATGCCTCGTAGATGTTCTCCAATACGCCGACGAACTCGCCGAATATGGGATGTGCGGCC
>JBGTFQ010000130.1:0-5152 GCA_041747155.1 Rubrobacteraceae bacterium | reverse complement strand
CGTGTAACGACTCCGGATCATCTGCGCTCTCCGATATGTGGCCTTGAAGTCTTCGCTGCTCAGCCCGATCTCCTCGGGACTCGTCGGACAACCAGCCTCCCTCAACATCTCCCGCAACTCCGCCGCTGACATCAACTGTTCTCGCACCTTCTCGCGCAGCTCCGGCCAGATCTGTTGGATGGTCTCCAGTCGCTCGCCTAGTTCATCTTTGCTCAGGTGCTTAGAGAGTGCTTGCTTTACGGCGGGATCTTCGAGCGGTGGATTGTGAGCCGCCCGAACTCTCTCTTCAACCTCTGCTGCGGAAGGCCACTCACTTTTGATGGCTTCTACGTCGAGGTTCGTCAGGTCGCGTTCCAGCACACGTTCGAAGAGAGCGGCGACGGCTATGGAACCCAGCCCGACCTTGAAGCCGTGGGAGAGCGGTGGATTTCGGTCGCGGCCCAGACCTTCGCCTTCCCAGAGATGGCTGAATTGATGCTCTGCACCGGAAGCTGTTCGAGAAGATTGGTACGCCTGAATGGAGAGGCCGGACATTACTAGACCTTCGATCAGGCCGTCCATCGCATCCCCGTCGCCCTCACGTAACTCGTTTGGTTTGGAGATCCAGGAACGCAGATCGTCCTGCACGAGGTCCCACCCAACCTGATGTATCTTCTCGATTTCTAACGCATCGGCGACCAACCAATCCGCCCCTGCAGTGACCTTGCCGAGCAGATCGGCGTAACCGGCGGCGGTCATATCTTTCGGCGCACCCACCAAGATCCCCACATCCGCCAACACAGCCCGAGGCGCGGGACACGTCAATGTCTGCTTGGCTCCCTCATACTCGATGGACGCACCGAACGCCGTATAGCCGTCCATCGAAGCGGCGGTTGCGACGTTCATGTACGGACGGTCGCACTCGTAGGCGGCTCGTTTGGCGATATCGTTCAGCGTCCCTGAGCCAACGGCTACCGGGATGGCCTCGTGCTCGCGAAGCGATTCAATGAGCTTCTCGATACTCGCGTAGTCTGCGTACAGCGGTGGATCACTCGGGAATATGTACGGCTCCACGGTCTCACGTCCGGCTTCCTCCAGGAGTCGCTGGACTTCTTTGCCCGCTACCTCGAACTCGTTCTCGTCGGTTACAACAACGGCTTTCGCGTCGCCGAAGCTTTCGGTGAAGATGTCGTTTACAGATGAGAGTACGTTCTCTCCAATGATGACGTGTTGGGTATCGGTCGCGCTCTTTAAGGCTGATTGGATCTTGCTTTCCGTCATGCGTTACTCCCGTTCACTATTGGAGTACATTTCGTTTACCCGAAAATCCCGAGATTCATTCATCGTCGGAGCTCCAGCCAAGCTCCTCCCACATTTTCTGCGGGATCAGCCTGTCTATGCGATCCAGGACAAATTCGGGCCGGTTCTCTTCCGATTCTTGTTCCAGCATCTCCGGAGTCGTTTCGCCAGTAAACACGACAGCGGAGGGCATTCCGGCATTGAGGGCCATCCGGATCTCGGTGTATAGGCGGTCGCCGGTCATTACGCACTCCGTGGGGTCCAGGCCGACCATCTCTGTGATGGTCTTTAGCATGATCGGGTCCGGTTTCCCGACGTTGACCTGACACTTCGCGCCCGTACACGCTTCTATAGCCGCGACTATCGCCGCCGCATCGGGCTCGCCTCGGCCACCGGGGAACGGACAGTAGCGATCCGGATTCGTCGTCACCAGAAAGGCTCGCTCGTAGAACCAGATGGCGTCGAAGGCGACCTGGAGTTTTTTGTACTCGAAAGTGCGATCGTAGGACGCTATAACAATATCTATTTCTTCCGGATCTTCGGACATCTCTATCCCAGCATCCCGCAGCGCGTTCTTCAGCGGCTCCTCAGCGATTGGATAGACGACCGCATCAGGATGATTCTGCAAAAGCCACTGCGTCATCGTTACTACGGTGTTTACCGTCTCTTCTTTTGGTGTCGGTAGCCCGAGCTTAGTTAGTTTCTCGGAGTACATCTGCGGGTCTTTGGTGGGGTTGTTGGAGAGGAAGACGACCTTTTTGCCGTTATCGCGCAGGGTCTCGATGAGGCGTTTCGCGCCAGGCAGTAGTTCGTCGCCCAGGTAGATCGTACCGTCCAGATCGAAGACATAGCCCTCGTAGAGGCGGTCGGGGGTCGTAACCTCCGCAGTCGGGCGCGGTGGGTTTTCTCCGGTCATCTTTTCTCCGATAGCGCCTCGCCCGCTGCTCGCAGCACGTAGAGCATCGAGACCGCGCCGGGGTCTTTGTGGCCGCGGCTGCGTTCCCCGAGTTTTGCGGCCCGGCCACGAGTGCTGACCATATCGGCTGTGGACTCCGCACCTTTTTCGGCGGCGGCAATCGCTTGCTCCCAGGCATCGGCAGGTGAGGCTTCTCCGTTGGCAGCTTTGCCGAAGGAGCGGACGAACGGTTCTAGGGTGTCGATCATGGTCTTGTCGCCGGTTCCGGCTTTTCCGAGTTGTTCCAGCTTGTGGAGTGACGACTTGAGTGCTTCGTGAAGGTCTTCGACGGTGGGTTTATCGTTGTCTCCGAGAGATTGGCCGATGGCTGAGATCCAGGCTCCATAAAGAGCCCCGGACGCGCCACCCGCCGCGCCCGAGAAGGCCGTACCAGCTCGCATGAGCACAGTGCCAGCAGTACCTCCACCTCGGCCAGCATCCACAGCGGCGGTCATTCCACGGACCATCCCAGAACCGTGATCCCCATCCCCCGCAGCCGCATCCAGCTTGCCCAATTCGTCCTCGGATTCCGTCAGAGCCGCGAGACCACGCTCCAACGCATCTAGGGCGACCGCGCCACCTTCCGTCTCTTCGTCGTCTTCATTGGATGAATTGTCTTTTGGCGAAGCCTCCGAAGTGGAGGCGCCGTTGCCCAAGCTTTGGGGCAGGTCGATGCTGCCTTGCGTAAACGCGGGCGTCGCGGCGGGCGCGTCGTGCAGCTCTTGCAGTTCGTCGTCGAGCCACATCAATGTCAGCGAGCATCCAGCCATATCCAGCGAGGTGACTAGCTCTCCCACAAGCGGATGATGAACTTCGATGCCATTACTTTCGAGAAGCCGATTTACGTCTCGGAACAAGACAAACAACTCCTCGTATTTCGTGCTGCCGAGACCGTTGAGCATTACGGCGGCCTTGCTTCCGGCTCCCTCTGGAGCGTCTCCGAGAACCGCGTCCACTAGGAGCTCCGCTATGCCGCTCGCCGGTAGCAACTCGGCGGTCTGGATGCCGGGCTCTCCGTGGACGCCCATGCCGACCTCCATCGTCCCCGGCTCAACAGTAAACAAGGGTTCGCTCTGTCCTGGTAGCGTGCATCCGGCGAAAGCGATGCCCATGCTGCGAGTAGCGGCGTTTGCCTTCTGAGCGACAGCTTCGACGCTGTCAAGATCGTCACCGCGAGCGGCACTCGCCCCGGCAACCTTGAAGACGTAGTGGTCGCCGGCGACGCCGCGCCGCTCTTGTTCCTGGCCTTTGGGCGCGGAGGCTACGTCGTCGGTGACTATGACGGTGCGGACATCCATACCTTCGTCCCGGCAACGATCCTGGGCTGCATCGAAGTTCAGGACATCGCCGGAGTAGTTGCCATAGGACATGAGTAGACCGGCTCCGCCATCCAGAGCCTTCATGCAGCGGTAGGCTTGTTCGCCCGACGGGCTGGTGAATATATCCCCGATCACCGCTCCGTCCGCGAAGCCCTGGCCGACGACACCACAGAACGCCGGGTAATGGCCCGATCCACCCCCAATCAGGACGGAAACCTTCCCCTGGACGGGTGCACCAACGGCCATAACTCCCGAAGCATCCGGCACGCGCTTGACGAACCGACCGTTAGCCGCTAGAAAGCCTTCGACCATATCGTCTTTGAAAGTTTTGGGGTCGTTTAGGATAACTCTCTTCATGTTCGCTTCCTCTCTTCGCTAACCAGTATCGTCATTGCGCGTAACATTTCACTCACCCGGCATAACCGCCACCTTTATCCCCACGCCTGCGGCGGAGGTCTCGATAGCCTTCTCTGTCTCTCCGAGCGAGAAGCGATGCGTAATCATCCGACGAGCGTCGATGCGCCCGGATTCGATCAAACGCAGCGCCGTCTCGTAGTCGCGGCGCAGGGAGTCCGACGCTCCGGTAACCACAAGCTCGTTGTAGTGGATCAGATTGGCTTCGACCTCAGCCCATCCATCACCCGCGAGCCCCGCAAAAACGTTGACCCGGCCACCTTTCCGCGTCACCCGCAGAGCGTCATTGACGAGCGACGGTTTCCCAACACAGATAACGGCTACATCTACTCCAAGCCCATCGGTGTACTCCGCGACTGCTTGCCACAAGTCTTCGCTCGTAGGGTCCACGGTAACGTGAGCACCTAGTTCCGTGGCGAAGTTTCGGCGGGCTTCGGAGCGATTGCTCACGATCACGGTACGCGCTCCGGCCAGCAGCGCGAGTTGCAGATGAAACAAACCTATCGGCCCCGCACCCAGGATCAAGACCACATCGTCCACATCAACCCGGTAGTTTCTTTGACCGTTGACACAACAAGCGAGCGGCTCCGCCAACGCCAGATGCTCCGGCGGCAGATCCTCCCCCGCCAAAACAAGATTGCGAGCCCGAACAGCATCGGCGGGGATGCGCACGAACTCGGCGAGTCCTCCATCCACAATGTTTCCCACGATCCGCTTATTCAGACAAACGTTCTCCATGCCTCGCTGGCAGAAAAAGCAGCGGTGGCAGGCTATCGCTGGAGCCATCACAACCGGAGCTCCCACCTCGTAGCCCTCAACATTCAGACCGACTTCGGCGATGTGTCCGGCGAGTTCGTGGCCGAGGATCACGGGTGTAGCTATGCCACGGGTTTTCTCTCCGCGCAGGATTCGGACATCCGTGCCACAGACCGTGTTGGCCCCAACTTTCACCAGAACTTCGTCCGGGGAGATCTCCGGTTTCGAGACCTCCCCCACAGCCAACTGACCGGGACCGTGAAAGACAGCCCCGATCACGTCTTACTTCTCCTCCTTGTCGCTGCTCGCCTCGTGCCGGGACATTTTGTGCATGGATTCTTTCATCTGCGGATAGGTCTCCACGTAGCGATCCACGTAGAACTGGTATGCCTCATGGGCCTCCGCGTTCGGCTCGATAGTCCGTTCGGTG
>JBGTFQ010000129.1:0-4636 GCA_041747155.1 Rubrobacteraceae bacterium | reverse complement strand
GGCTTCGAGCCGCTCGACCTGTTGCAATCCATCCTGATGCTTATGCATCAACTGGACGAGGGCCGGTGCGAGGTCGAGAACCAGTACGGTCGGGTCGTCCTGTGGGAGGGCAATACGCAGGCGCTCAAGAGCATGGCCGAGGTCTTCGAGTTGCGGCCATACTTTGAGTGGCGCGGGCTCGGGTTCATCGCCCAGTCAGCCCTAAAGCTCTCCGAGGCCTACGCGGACTTCGACGCGGAGCTACGCTACTCGACGCCCGGCATCCGCGTCGCCGACCCGAAAGCCTGCCAGTGCGGCGAAGTCCTAAAAGGCGTGTTAAAGCCCCACGAATGCCGGGTCTTCGGTACCGCCTGTACGCCGGAGCAGCCACTCGGCGCGCTCATGGTCTCGTCGGAGGGGGCGTGCGCCGCGTACTACAACTTCGGGCGGAAGTCCTACGAGAAAGTCGAAATAGGTTCCAAAGGATGAGCGAGCGCGAACAGCGCGTCCTCGACGCCCTCGAAGAGAATCGCCGTCGTCCGCCGAAGTTCACCGCCCCGCGCATAGATATGAGCCACGGCGCAGGAGGCAAGGCCACCCACAAGCTCATCGAAGGACTCCTGCTACCAATGCTCGAAAACCCGGCGCTCGCCCCGCTCGGGGACGCGGCGATGCTCCCCTTCGGCGACGGTCATCTCGCGATCAGCACCGACTCCTACGTGGTCCGCCCGCTCGTCTTCCCCGGTGGTTCCATAGGGGAGCTTGCGGTAAACGGCACGGTCAACGACCTGGCCGTCTCCGGCGCGACCCCGCTCGGCCTCTCCGCCGCGCTAATAATAGAAGAGGGACTGGATACCGAAGTCCTGACCCGCGAGATAGAGGCGATGGCCCGCGCCGCCAAAGGGGCCGGAATCCCTATAGCCACCGGCGACACCAAAGTCGTCGAGCGCGGCAAGGGCGACGGCCTCTACATCATCACCACCGGAGTAGGGATCGCGAATCCGAAGCTCAACCTGACCCCCGCCGCCGTCCAGCCCGGAGACAAAATACTCTGTTCCGGCACCCTCGGCGACCACGGAGCGGCTATCTTGATCGCCCGCGGAGACCTGGAACTGGAAGCCGAAATCCTCTCCGACACCCGCCCTCTCACCCCTATCGTGCAGGCGCTGAAAGAATCCGCCGGACAAGGCCTGCGCTTCATGCGAGATCCCACACGCGGCGGCGTCGGGACCGTCCTGAACGAGCTCGCCCGCGACTCCGGCTACGGTGTGGTGCTGTGGGAAGACAAGCTCCCCGTCCGGGACGTAGTGCATGGGGCGTGTGAGATCCTGGGCATAGACCCCCTCTACGTCGCCAACGAAGGCAAACTTTTGGCGGTAGTAGCTCCGGATCAAGCCGATGCAGCCCTCAAAGCCCTACGCAACACCGAAGGCGGCGAAGAAGCCTCCATCATCGGCGAAGTCCGCGAAGAGCCGGCAAGGATGGTCCTCATGCATACCGGGTTCGGCGGCACCCGCATGATCGACATGCTGGTTGGCGACCCGCTGCCAAGGATTTGCTAGAGAGATCGAAGCTGCGAATTTGCAATCTGGAGGCGCTGAGTGTAGTCAGCGATCAAGATAGACATAGACAAACCGGCTCTACCTACCTGCGCCGGACTGCCTCACGCACTAGCATGAGAAGCTCCTTGGAATTGCTATTTTTCCTGAGAGTTTTGGCGCTTCCCAAAACTTTCCTCATATCCCAAACTGCCACACTTGAGCAACCTGACACAGTTCGGATAAGACCGTTGGACGTAGATTGTACAGAGCGTATCCGTATAATGATGAATTATGCAGCTAAAAGTCTGCCTCAGTCTTTTGCAAGACATTGTCTCGTGCGAATGTTGTGCCGCCAGCTTTGGGCAGGTGAACAGCAAGCCGTTAAGCGGGGCGTCTGATCAGGCAACCATGTGGTAAGAAACTCTGAAAAAGGAGAAGTTGGGTGGCGAATCCTCGAGCATTTATAAGTTTTGAGATGGAGGACAAGTGGGCGCGCGATTTTCTCGTGCAACAGGCGAAGAACAAGAACAACAATATCCAGTTCTATGACTACTCTGTTAAGGATCCTTTTGACGCCAAGTGGAAGACCGAATGTAAAAAGCGTATCGCTCTAACCAAGGGAACAATCGTCCTTGTTGGAGCGACGACATACAAGTCGGAGGCCGTGCTCTGGGAGATCGCTGAAACAATCCGCCAAGGACACTATATATTTGGCGTTCAGATCAATAAGGACAAGACTCATACAATCCCAGCGGGACTGCCGAGCAAAAACGTCATTCGCTGGAACTTCGACCAAATTGTCAAGTGGTTGAACACCTGGGTCTGATCGGTTATGTATCTCAACGATCTCGCGGCGAAGATTCGAGAACACGTTCCCGAAAATCGTATGCCAGACGGCGATGCCGATGATTTGTTTCGGCTATACGCGGTCCTTCTTCGGGCTAAGGGATCTAGCGTAACGGAAAGCGACATCCATGATGCTTGGTCGACATGGATGGCAAAGCGTGATGTAGACCACGAGGCCCTGGTCCCCTATGAGGATCTATCCGAAGAGGTTCGAGAGGAAGACCGGATTTTTGCGACAGCTGTCCAACGCGCGGCTGATGACGTAGAGCAGAGCGAAGCCTCGCGACCATCGTTCGCGGAGGTTCTCTTCCCATCTGGCCCTCCTGTCGGTGACGAGGAGACTCGGCAGACACTCGACTTGTATAAGGTAATGGTTCAGAGTTCCGAAGGCCTCGTAAGTCGTCGGCAGAGTGTGAATACATTCTTCTTGACTATTAACGGAGTGCTTCTGACAGCTTCTGGGATTATCGTTCAGAGTTCAGGCGGCGATAGGATCAGTGGGTTGGCAATCGCCGTATTGGCAGTCGCTGGGGCTATCTTTTGTGGAGCATGGAGGAGCCTGATCACTTCGTTCGGCCAACTTAACAGCGGCAAATTCCAGGTTATCAACGCCATCGAGCGTCACTTAAAGACAGCCATTTATGACGCTGAGTGGGAAGCGTTGGATCGGGGTAAAGATCCGAAGGTTTATCGATCCTTTACGTCACGAGAGATTTGGGTTCCAACTGCGCTGCTTGCCTTATATATACTGACGGCTTTGGCTGCACTCCTGTTTGCCGGAGGCATCCACAGTCTGGGGACTTGAGGGCGAACAGCCTGACGTATATGCTCACCTGCTGCTGAGGGTCATAGCGACGAAGTGATCAGGCGAAGCGCTTGATTATCCTATTGCAACCCGTGCTCATCGTCCAATCAGACACCTTAAATCTTGGCACCGATACGTACCGTTTGACGTACGTACGCTACAACGTACAATACTGCTAATAACCTAGCGGAGGTGTGTCATGACTGCGATTACGGCCAGTGAAGCCCGCGCCAACCTGTACCGTCTGATCGACGAGGCGGCATCCTCCCATCAGCCGTTGCTTATCTCGGGCAAGCGTAACAGGGCCGTACTGGTATCCGAGGAGGATTGGACGGCTATACAAGAGACCCTTTTCCTTCTATCCGTACCCGGTATGCGTGAATCCATCCGGGAAGGGATGGATGCGCCCGTTGAGGAGTGCGACGAGGACCTGGATTGGTGAGTTGGCGACTCGTATATACAAAACAAGCGCAAAAAGACGCGAAGAAACTGGCTTCGAGCGGACTGAAACCCAAAGCCCAGGAATTGTTGGACATACTCGCCGAAGACCCTTTCCGGAAGCCGCCTCCTTTCGAGACACTCGTGGGAGACCTCTCGGGCGCGTACTCTCGACGGATCAACATTCAACACCGGTTGGTGTATCAGGTGCTGGAGGAGGATCGGGTCGTCAAGGTTCTGCGGTTATGGAGTCACTACGAATAGCACTACGCCGAACACACTACCCGCAACATCAGATTGTGCCCGTGGATATCCGCATGGTGCACAGAGAAGTGCAAGAGGAAGCGCACCGGCTGGGACTGATCCCGTGAAGGTTCCAACAGTTGTAGGGTATGCTTTGAAAGTACCAGAGTAAAGGAGCCAGGGTATGAAGTACCGGGTTTTGATCGAGCAGGACGAAGACGGGATGTACGTGGCGGAGGTGCCGTCTCTTCCCGGTTGCATCTCGCAGGGCCAGACTAGGGAAGAAGCTGTCGAGAACATCAGGGAAGCTATCGCGGCGTACCTCGAAAGTCTGGAGGCGCACGATGACCCTATTCCACCGCCTATCACGGAAGAGCTGGTAGAGGTTCACGTGTGAGCGCCCTGCCTCGGGTCTCCGGGCGCGAGGTGGTGAAAGTCCTGCGAAAAGTCGGGTACGAGAGGGACCGACGGCGCGGTAGCCACATAGTTCTTCGACAAACGGCGCTGCCGCACCGGCGTCTCACTGTTCTCGACCACAAAGAAGTTGCCAAAGGTACGTTGAGAGCCATAATTCGGCAGGCAGGCTTGACCGTAGACGAGTTCAAAGCTCTGCTCTGAAAGGAGGGCGTGAGATGTGGCCGAATCGTAAACTGCTCGATCTACTCGGTATCGAAGTGCCGATCGTCCAGGCTCCGATGGCAGGAGCGGGCGGGTCGGCGATGGCTGTGGCTACCAGTGAAGCGGGCGGGCTGGGCTCGCTGCCTTGCGCCATGCTCGATGCGGC
>JBGTFQ010000128.1:0-1779 GCA_041747155.1 Rubrobacteraceae bacterium | reverse complement strand
CCGGTCGGATTCGTCGGCTTCGGCCACTATGATGTCGGAGTCACCTTGCAGGACGTTGCTGCCCGTGTCGTTGAGTTCGCCACCGACGAGCGCGGTCGGACTATCTCCCAGGGCTCGGAGGGCGTGGGTCGTCATGCTGGTGGTTGTCGTCTTACCATGAGTTCCGGCTATGGCGATGCCACGAGCCCCCTCTAGGATCGAGGCCAGGGCGGCGGCTCGGGGGATTATCGGGATCGAGCGCCGTTGGGCTTCGAGGTATTCGAGATTCGTCGGTGGGATAGCGGTGGAGGTCACCACTTGATCCACGTCCCCTACTTGCTGGGAAGCGTGTCCTATATAGACAGGTATTCCGGCGTTTTCGAGTGCGCGAGTGTAATTGGACTCTTTGAGATCCGAACCCGTGACTTCGTGGCCGCGATCTTTCAGGACTTTGGCGATGCCGCTCATACCGGCGCCGCCGATGCCGATCATGTGTATCTTCATCCTTGTGCCTCCTTGCTCGCGGCGAGCAGCCTCTCGGCAACTTCGTCCGCCGCGCCAGGTGTCGCGAGCGACTTCATGCGCTCGGCTAACTTGTCCCGGCGTTCGTTGTTTCTCAACAGGGTTTCGATCCGGTCGCGCAAGTTTCGCGCGTCGACCTCTGAGTCCAACATCAACTCAGCCGCGTCGTTCTCCGTGAAGTAACGGGCATTGTGAAGTTGATGGTCTCCAGTCGCGTAAGGGAAGGGTATCAGGATACCAGGCCTTGCGGCAGCGGCGGTGTCGAAGAGCGAACCTGCTCCCGACCTTATAACCACCACGTCAGCGGCAGCCACGTATCTCCAGATGTCGTCGACATACTCAAGGATGCGGTGTCGGGGATTCTCCGTCGAGAGCTGCGAGAAATCTCTGCGGCCGGAGATCTGGACAACCGTGTAGTCGGTTGACTCCTTGAAAGCCTCTGCGGCGGCAAGGTTTATCCGCAAAGCCCCACCGCTTCCCCCAAAGATGAGGACTACCGGGGGCTCCAGATCCAACTCAGCCAGAGCCTCCGCCCGATTGAGGCGAAAGAACTCCTCACGGGTCGGCATCCCAACCCAAACAGCCCCCCGCAACTTCTCCCGAGCCGCCGGGAACGTGACCAACACTTCTTTTGTAAAGCGGCTGGCGAACCGATTGACCCTCCCAGGAACAGAGTTTTGCTCATGCAAAAACGTCGCAACCCCCAGAGCACGAGCCGCTATCACCGCTGGAGCACTCGCGTATCCCCCCACTCCCAACACAGCACCCGGCTTGAAGGTTTGTATTATGCGCTTACATGAGAATATGGCTCGGACGAATAGGGTTAGAGCTTTGGCTCGGGCGAGGGGGTTTCCAGCGAGGCCAGTTAGGGGGAGGCTGTGGATCCGGTATCCGGCTTCCGGGGCTAGTCGGGATTCTATGCCCGATTCAGAGCCGATAAATTCCACACTCGCGCCTCGGGCTCGGAGGCTATTTGCCACGCATAGCGCGGGGATCGCGTGTCCTCCTGTTCCGCCTCCGGCTATTAGTATCCGTTGGTTTCCGGCGGGTTGAAGCGGAGATTCCATGCGCTCGTTCACCGTCCTTCGCTATTCTGTAGAGGGCTCCGGTTGCGGCGAAGCAGACGATTAAGCTGGATCCCCCATAGCTCAAAAAGGGTAGCGTCATGCCTGCCAGCGGGAGAACGCCCATCGCGGCTCCGATGTTGAAAGTCGCCTGAACAGCGAACATCGTCGAGATACCGGCGGCCACGCACCGGGCGAGTACGGTTGGGGCGGC
>JBGTFQ010000127.1:0-42084 GCA_041747155.1 Rubrobacteraceae bacterium | reverse complement strand
GACAGCTTCTCCACCGGAGGTTCGCCTGGTCTACGAAGCCTGTTCGGCTATGTCCTGCAGACTTCCTTGGAGCGTCTTCAACGCTTCCTCGGGCGATATGTCTCCCTTGAAGACCTGGTTGAACTGCTCGGCCATCTCAAGCGACATATCCGAGTATGCCGGGGAGACTGGTCGGGGCTGAGTGTTCGCTAGAGCGTCGCCCGCCAAAGCGATGACCGGAACCGCGTCGAGAATCTCCTGGTCTTCGTAGAGTGCCTTGAGCGTTGGAAGCTTCGCGCCTTCGAGGGCGTTGATCTTCTGCGATTCCGGCGTGGTCATGAACTTGGCGAACTCGTAGGCCGTATCCTGCTTCTCCTGGTCGCTTTGAGCGTTGATGTAGAAGTTCCAGCCACCCAAGCCGCTGACACTGCCAGCCGAACCCTCCGGCAACGGCGCGACTCCGACCTGATCCTTCTTGATCTTCGCCGTGTCGGGATTGCCCGCGAGCGAGTACATGTACGGCCAGTTGCGACAGAAGACCGAGTCACCATTGAGGAACGAGTTTTGCGACTCTTCCTCAGTGTAGTTGGATACAGCCTGCGGCGAGACCCCGTCTTCGATCATGCTAGCGGCCACAGTAAGACCCTCAGCCGACTCGGGGCTGTCTATGACGACCTTGCTAGCGTCGTTCTCGTCGAGCACCCGACCGCCGAAGCTATTGATGTACTCCAGACCGTTGACGACACCGCCTTCGTACTCTGACCCTTGCCAGACAAAACCGGCCTTCATGCCTTCAGCGTCGGCGACTTCCTTGGCAACCTTCTTCAGTTCATCCCAGGTCTTGGGAGCTTCCTTGTAGCCGTTCTTCTCTAGAAGATCCTTGCGGTAATAGAGCATCCCCGCGTCCGTGTACCACGGTACGCCGTAGATCTTGTCCTCGTAGATCATAGAGTCGATGGGACCGGGCAGGAACTTCTCGCGTTCGGTCTCGGGGAACTTGTCGGAGAGGTCGGCGATCCAACCGTTAGCCGCGAACTGGGCGGGCCAGATCACGTCTCCACCGAGTATGTCTATGTCACCGCCGCCAGCCTGGAACTGAGTCCGAATCTTGTCGAAGAACTGTCCGGTGTCGGTCGGCATCTTGCGCCACGAGACCTTGTACTTGCCCTTGTTGTCCTTGTTGAACTGGTCGATCAACTTCTGAAAGGTTCCCGAGGGATCGGGCGCCATCGCGTAGGTTATGTCCCCGGAGCCCCCCTCGCTGCCTCCGCCGCCACCACCGCAACCGGCGACACCCAACAATGCCGCGCCAGCGAGACCCGCGCCGCTGATCTTGAGAAAATCCCGCCGATTTATCGAACGCGCCACTGGCGTCCGCATCTCTTCGTTGCTCTCCGTCATTCTTTGTTCCTTTCCAGCACGCCTTCGCGTACGGTTTTTGTGACCAAAATTGGACTTGCTTAAAGAATGGCCTGCTCGGTTTCGGGATCGAAGAGCCGCACCTTGCTCGCGTCGAGGACCATCTGCATCTTTTCCCCACGCTTGGCCTGGCTGGCTGCCGAAACTCGTGCGACCATCATGTCGCCGCTGTCGCTCTCCGCCGAGCCTCCGTCGTCGCTCCCGCCATCGCTGGTAAGAGCCGCCACGGAGTCGAGATGCACCGACTGGTCTTGCTCAGTGTCAAAGTACACGTATTTCTCGGAGCCCATACTCTCTATAACTTGCGGCGTTACTTCGATGGTGCTGGCCTGGTTAGCTGCTCCAAGTGCCGCCGCCTCTTCGACGTTCGCGTCCTCGATATGCTCGGGTCGAATGCCCATTACGAGATCCCGGCCTACATACTCACCTATGTCGGTCCCGCGACGCTCCTTTGATTCTCCAGCCGCCTCACGGCTGAGAGGAATTCTCGTGCCGCCGACTACCATGACGTAGCCACCGTTCTCGCTCTCCAAACGAGCCTTCAGGAAGTTCATGGCTGGAGAGCCAATGAACCCGGCTACAAAGACGTTATTCGGATCGTCGTACATCTTCTGCGGCGAGTCCACCTGCTGCACGAAGCCGTCCTTTAGGACAACTATGCGGTCAGCCATCGTCATAGCCTCGGTCTGATCGTGGGTCACGTAGATCGTGGTGACGCCGATCCGGTTGTGGAGCTTGCCGATCTCCGTCCGCATCTGCACGCGCAGCTTAGCGTCGAGGTTGGAGAGCGGCTCGTCCATGAGGAACGCCTTTGGTTCCCGAACTATCGCCCGCCCGAGCGCGACCCGCTGCCGCTGACCACCAGAGAGGGCTTTCGGCTTACGGTCCAGGAAATGTTCGATGGAGAGGACTTTAGCCGCCTCGTTGACGCGGCGGTCGATCTCACCCTTATCCAATTTGCGGAGCTTGAGGGCGAAACCCATGTTCTCCCGAACATTCATGTGCGGATACAGCGCGTAGTTCTGGAAAACCATCGCTATGTCGCGCTCGCGAGGCGGAAGATCGTTGACGACGTTGTCACCTATAAATACCTTGCCGCTGGAAATGTCTTCGAGACCGGCGATCATACGTAGCGCGGTCGACTTACCACAACCTGAAGGCCCAACGAAGACTATGAATTCGCCATCCTCAATGTCTAGATTCATATCCTGAACAGCGACTACATCACCGCCATAGACCTTTTTTACGTCTTCGAGCGTTACTTCCGCCATCCAACTGCCTCCTTTTAAAACCAGCCACGCTTCTCGCGACGCGGCTTTCCCTTTGCCTCACCAACTGTACAATATACTTCAGGCTCACAAAACAATCTACACTGCCGTTAAAACTGTATTAAATCTAAACGTTCCGCTAGTTGCCGAGGCCGTACTGCTCCTTGACTTTCACGATACGCTCGACGGAGCGGCGGATACTTTTCTCGGAGATCTCGCCAGATTCGACAGCCTTGACAATCGCCTCATAGGCGGCGGCTTGCTCTTCTGGGGGGCTGGAGACTATCAGGAGATCCGCGCCAGCCTTCACCGCTTCGACCGCCGCTCCAGCCGGTGGCTCTCCACCGTTGGCACCCTTCATGGAGAGGTCGTCCGTTACGATTACTCCGTTGAAACCGAGATCTCTCCGAAGCATCTTTATAGCTTTGGGCGAGAGGCTCGCGGGCTTGTCGGGATCTATGGCCGGATAAACGAGATGTCCGACCATTACCATCGGCACTCCAGCCTCGATTGCCGCCCGGAACGGCGGCAGATCGTAGTTCTCTATGGTCGCTTCGTCGTGCTCGACGACCGGCAGGCTAACGTGAGAATCCGTGTCCGCCGGGCCGTGGTTCGGGAAATGCTTGGCCGACCCGACCACACCCGCAGCATCGAAGCCTTTCACGGAAGCCTCGACCATCGGAGACACTATTTGCGGGTCATCGCCAAAAGCGCGTGGGCCGATGGCTGCCCCGAAACCTGTGTCGGCGACGGGAGCGAAGTTCGTGTTCACCCCCGCTTTCAGAAGGTCGGTCCCGATGCTTTCGGCAACTGCCTGGGCCTCCGCCGGGTCGCCGCGAGCACCAATATCGGCTGCGGGCGGCTGCGGCGAGACCCAGGGCGCACTGGAGATCTCACCACCTTCCTGATCCACACTAACGAACAACGGTATCCCAGGCTCGGTCTCCATCGAGAGCTTCTGCAATGAGTTCGTCAACGAGGCGACCTGCTCTTCGTTCTCCATATTGAAACCGAAAAGCAACACTCCACCGACATTGCGCTTCTTGATCATCTTCTCGATGTAGTAATCCGATTCCGTCCCTCCGATGCTAACCACAAACATCTGCCCAACGGCATCGCGTATGCTCATCTCCTCGGAACCTCCGCCCCCCGTACCCTCGGATGTCTTCTCCGCAGTCTTATCTCTTGAGCCGGATTGTTCTTGACCACCGGAGCCTCCACAACCAGCAACAGCAACCGCGAGCAGGAGTGACAGGGACATCGCCAACATATTTCTTCGGATCAACACGTTCGTAGTGTAGCGTGGAGAGCCGGTCGGTTCTTGCGCCGGTGAGAAAGTAGTCGGGCTCCGGTATCTTTAGGGGCATGATCTCATTGCGATACGAAGCCGGTACGTTGCTCGCGAACGGCCTCCCCGACGCGGAACGCCCTCCCGACCCTTTTCTATGGGATGCCCGGACCCGTGAATGGCGAGCCCCCGCAAACGCATACCGCGAAATCTCTCTGAAGCTCCGGGAAGCCAACATTCCCTACAAAGACGAAGCCGCTATTTTCGAGAAGCTCGGGTTAGAGTCGCGGGTGGCGATGGAGCCGCGCCCGTATCAGCGGGCGGCACTCGCAGCGTGGCGGAGTTCGGAGCTTCGGGGAGTCATCGTGTTACCGACCGGGGCCGGAAAGACCGCCGTGGCCGTCAGAGCCATTGAGCGCGTGGGACGTAGCACGCTAGTTGTGGTTCCGACGCTCGCGTTGATGAAACAGTGGTATTCGATCCTGTCGGATGCGTTTGGTAGCGATGTGACCGTGGGTCTGCTCGGCGGTGGATACCATGAGATCACCAGCCTAACCGTCACCACCTACGATTCGGCCTACATCCACATGGAACGCTACGGTGACCGCTTCGCCCTCGTCGTCTACGACGAAGTCCACCACCTACCAGCCCCCAAAAACGCCGTCATCTCCAAGATGATACTATCACCCTATTCTCTCGGCCTCACCGCCACACCCGAACGCCCCGATGGCGGCCACGAATCCCTCCCGGATCTCGTCGGTCCCGTCATCTACCGACTCTCACCCGAAGACCTGTCCGGGACATATCTCGCCCCCTACGAAACCATCCGGCTGCCCATAGAACTCACCGCCCACGAACGCCACGAATACGCAGAGGCGGACGCAATCTACCGAGATTTCCTGAACAAACATCGCCTCCCGATGCGCTCGCCGGAAGATTGGCAGCGGTTCATTCTCGTCGCTTCGACTAGCCACTCGGGCGGACGGGAAGCGTTGCTTGCGGCCCGGCGGCGACGTGAGATACAAGCTGGAGCGATGCGCAAGGGAGCCACGCTAGAGACCTTACTTCGGCGGCACTGGATGGATCGGTGCATCGTGTTCACCAAGAGCGTCGAGGAGGTCTACGCGATGTCGCAACGGTTTCTTATACCGGGCGTGACTTACGAGACACCGGCGCGGGAGCGAAAGGAGATCCTGGATCGCTTCCGCGAAGGCCGATACCGGGCCATCATCGCGTCAGATGTGCTGAACGAGGGCGTAGACGTACCGGATGCGAACGTGGCGATCATCCTGGCCGGAAGCGCGTCTCACCGCGAATACGTCCAACGGTTGGGCCGCATCCTGCGCCCGAAAGAAGGAAAACAAGCTCTTCTCTACGAGTTAGTAACCACCGCGACCGGCGAAGAATCAACCGCTCGCCGCCGCCGCGAAGCGTTCAGGGGAGCGTCGGCGTAATGCTGCGTTCCGAACACGTTATGGCGAGAGTAGCGCGTGGAAACCTCGTCCCCCATCGTCTCCCGCGAGAGGATCGCCGGGTGTTAGAAGCGACGGCTGGAATGTGCGCGTTGTACGCTGCCAACGCTGGGGAGACGCGATCGAAGCTCGAAGAGGACATCGCGCTTGCGGAAGCGTCGTTAGGTTCACGATTAGATGCTCGGCGGGGGTTCAAGATCGTACGGGCTCTAGCGAAGCTTTTGGAGGAGCGTTGCCAGTGGTCCGCTCCGACAGATACAGATCCCTACACGATTCGGACCCGACTCTTCGAACTCGCCGCCGCTCTGCCAGAGTTTCCCAGCGCCGAACCCAGCCTGCTCGAAACCGTAACCCGCGACGACCTCATCTCGCAGTTAGAAAACGAGACGGGTCAGCCGGAGCCAGTCTCGTTGATGTACTCCGACCGTCAGGGGTCGCAAGTACTGAGCGAGTACGACAATCCTAAGCCGGAAGCCCTGATCGACCGCTACAACGTAGCCCAGATACAAGGTGTCCTCTACGCGGCTCGGGAGTTGGTCTTGGATCTTGGCGAAGGCTGCGATACGCGGCTCGTCTTCCACTACGTCAAGAAACTCGGCCTGATCTACGCCCTAGAAACCTCCACCCGAGGATACCGTCTCCGCCTCGACGGCCCACTCTCGGTCTTCGGTGGCACGCGCAAGTACGGGCTTCGCCTAGCGAAACTTCTACCAGGTCTGCTCCTGACCGCCCCCTGGAACCTCACCGCCAACATCGACTGGAAAGGCCGCGACGCGACCCTGAACCTCGGCTCGGACTCCGGCCTGACCAGCCACTACAAAGGACAGCAGGAAGACCCGGAGACCGACGAAGTACGCGAGGCATTCCTAAAAGCCTGGGAGCGGGCCAAAGACACCAGCGGCTGGATTCTGGAACGTCGGGGCGAAATCTTGCCGATACCGGAGATGCAATCCGCGCTCGTACCGGACTTTAGTTTCATAAAAGATGGGAAGCGAGTACATCTGGAGATACTTGGATTTTGGAACGAGCGGCGCCTGATCGAACGCCTAGAGCTAGTTCGAGAAGCCGCCCGCCGAAACCATCGCGTAATAGTCGCGGCCTCAACGAGCCTCGGAGCATCCCACGAGACTTTATCAAAAGCCGCTGAAGGCGAGGTGATACCGTTCAAAAATCGACTCGACGTAAGATCCGTGCTCGCGTCGCTGTGAGCTCATCATCCCGTCGGGATGTCTTCGGATACTCATCAGCAAAACCCTAAGCGTCAAATCGCTAGCCTCTTTTAAGGATCAATCCTCCTCGTAAAGCTCTATAATTCGGGCCGTGAAAAAGTTTCTTACTCCGCTGATCGCGCTTACTATTGGCTGCACGGTGGCGGCGACGGTTTTTGGCTTCGGTTCGGATGTATTCTCTTTCAGAAGCGCGTACGCTGGCGCGGAACGGGAAGTCTTGATCCAATTCGCAAGGTCGATTGCTTTCCTGATCCTGGCGGCGGTCCTGGTTTTTCGGGGGGGTTGGAGCGGTGTGGGCTTGGCTATCGTGATGACGGTCTGCGCAACGTTTGTAGAGTGGTTGCTCTTCCCCTTCGCATTCGAGTTCGCCTCCATCGAAGACCCATCCGGCTACGACAAAGAGTACGGCGAGAGCGTCGCCAGGCCCACCTACGGAGCTTTCGCGCTCTTCGACATAATGGGAATCGGCATCGCTGCCGCCGTGACGCAGGGCTTGCGGCTCATGGCCCATGTCGACCCTAGGCGGACGCCGGACGAATAACCTCTATGGGCTCATCCTCGTCGAAGTCCAGCAAGAAGACCTCCCCAAGAGTGTTGAAATCGTAGGCCGATCGCGGCAAAAATCCATTAGCAGAGTCTTCGATCTCCACGTCCGTCACCAGCTCTCCCCGGCCTTTACAGCGTTTGCACGGGACGGGTCGCCACTCAGCTCCATCGTCACCGCGACCCTCGCAATTTGGACAAATTTTCGTAGCCGTATAGCGAATAGTCAGCGTGCGACTCATAGGTTTCTCACTAGACTTCGACCTTGTAGCTCAGGCCGAGTTCGTCACCCGGCACGCCCCGAACGCCCCAGTTCTGCCTCGGGGTCTCGAAGATGGTGATCTCGATGTCTTCGGGACTTATCGAGAATTTGTCGTTCATACTCTGAAACAACTTTCGGATCAGGCTTTTCTTGGCTTCCTCCGAACGTCCTTCGAACATGCTGATCTCGATGATAGTGTACCGAGTGCTGCGGTCGGATGGGTACTGGAAATTCTCTCTTTCCAGCGGGAAGAAACGATGGAAACGTTTCTCACGTGGTATAGACAGAGCCTCCATCATGCAATCGTGGATAGCTTCTGAGAGGTCTGATTTTATCGGTCCCAGATGCTCTCTGAGGCCGTAGATTTTTATCTGAGCCATGATCCCTCCACTCTAGCTCCGCGTTAGCGTCGGACATAGTGCTATATTACCCGGCTGGCCGCTGAAAAGGAGGAGTACTTTTGAATCCAGCACTGATTCTAGCTGTATTGGCGGGAGGTGCGATAGCGGTGCAAGTAGTGTTCAACGCGGTCGGGCTGCGCTCTCTAGGAGTTGGAGCTTTTATCGGGGTATCCGGGCTCGCAACGGGGGTCGTTGGTTTCACAATTGCCTTGCTTTCACAGAGACCCGAGATCACGACTAAAGCATTGGCGGCTTCGGTCGTCTCCGGGATACTTGGCTCTTTCATCCTCGGCTCTATCGTGATCTCCGCCGAACAGAACGGGCTCGGACGCACGCTTTCCCTGGTTCTCGCCGCTCAACTGTTAGTCGGGCTCACCATAGACCGACTCGGGCTTTTCGGTGAAGCCGGTCAGTTAGGAGTGGTCAAGATCCTCGGCATCGCCCTGATCTTGGTCGGCGGAATATTGCTCGTGAGAGACTAACCGCCGACCAGAGATTACCTGTGATGCCTAACGCCAGCTCTGGTGGTAGGAGATCTGCTCTTCCGTCAAGGTCTCGGGCTCGACTCCAAGCGAGGCGAGCTTGTGGCGAGCGACGAGGTCGTCTATAGCCGCTGGAATGGGCTGTATACCAGGGCCGAAGTCTTTGGCATGGTTGGCGAGGTGGTGGGCTGCGAGCGCCTGCACCGCGAAGGTGAGGTCCATGATCTCGACCGGATGACCGTCCGCCGCTGCGATATTCACGAGCCTACCCCGCGCCAGAACGTGTAACCGGCGTCCATCGGAAAGCTCGTACTCCTGGATGTTGCGGCGAACTTCTCTGGAAGCGGTCGCCATCTTCTGTAGCCCGGCGAGGTCGAACTCGTGGTCGTAGTGACCGGCGTTCGCCAACAGAGCGCCGTCTTGCATCCGCTCGAAATGCTCTGTACCAAGCACCTTCAAGTTGCCCGTTCCGGTTATAAAGACTTCGCCGATTTCGGCGGCTTCCAGCGAGTTCATCACCTGATAGCCCTCGGAGTATGCTTCGAGCAGTTTCACGGGATCGGCCTCGCAGACGATCACCCGTGCTCCCATACCATCGGCATATTTGGCAATGCCCCGGCTGACCCAACCGAAACCCATCACCACTACGGCCTTGCCGGAGAGGAAGAGGTTCGTGTTGGAGAGGATGGCTCCGATGGATGAGATGCCAGTGCCGTAACGGTTGTCGAAGAGATGCTTCATCTTCGCGTCGTTGGCCGCGATAACCGGGAACGGCAATACACCTTCAGCCGTCATGGCTTTTAGTTTGGTAACGCCGGTCGTGGTCTCTTCGGAAGCCCCAATCACGTTATCCACAAGTTCCGGGTGGCCGTCGATCAAGCGTCCCACAAGCTCAGCACCGTCGTCCACGATGAGGTCCGGCCCAGTCTCGATGGTCTGGTGCAGATACCGCTCGAATTCTTCGTCCGATGGATCGTGCGTCGCGTAGACTCGCACTCCGCGCTCGGCCAACGCCGCGCAGACATCGTCTTGGGTGGAGAGCGGATTGCTCCCCGAGACGGTCACGTCGGCTCCGGCTTCGGCTAGTAGAGTGGCTAGATATGCTGTCTTGGCTTCGAGGTGAATGGTCATCGCGATCTTCTTGCCCCGCAGAGATCCATCAGCGAGTTGCTCCGTGGCTATGGCGTTCAGAACCGGCGAATGCTGTGAAACCCAGTCGATCTTGCGGTGTCCGTCCGGCGCAAGCGACGGGTCTTTTATGACGGATTCTTTGAGCATGTGTATCTCCTCTTTGATGAGAGTTTGAAACGATGATCTGCTTTGACTACGCCAGTGTACCCGATGTTCCCCGGCTTTTGGCTGTCAATCGACCCACAGTTGACATTGCTTGAGTAGAATTCACCGATATGCCGCACCTCTTCCGAATCAAAGCCGCCTGGACGAGCTACCTGGCTATCCAAATCTTCTGGGTGCTATGCGTGGTTCTCGTACCAGTCGCCCTGACTTTCTACCCGGCGAAGCTCTGCGCGATGCCGTTTTGCGCGGTTACCATCGCCGGTGGACTTCACATGACGCACTACCGCTACGAGTACAATGCTCTGCTGCGCCGCATCGTACGCCTCTTTCCTTTCGAGCGATTCGTTCTACGCTACCTCACTCCGGCGCAGCGAGATCCCAAACATTTCGGCGCGCTGGGAATTCTCTACGCGATGGTCGGATTTACGTCCGCAGCCCTGATCTTCATGGCTTGATCCCCTACCGCGCTTCCCTGTCCCGGAGCACTTTCGCCAGAACAGCGGGCCGGTTAGTCATGATGGCATCGACCCCGAGATCCAGAAGCCAACGCATCTGACGGGGATCGTCTATCGTCCAAACATCCACGCGGACCCCGAGACGATGCGCGGCCTCGATAAAGCGCGGCGCTACGATGCGAATCCCCCGATGCTCGACCGGCACTTGCAAAGCTACATAAGATGGCCGGAGCAAACCAGTAAGCCGCAACGTGTGCAGGACCATAAAAACTCCGATCTCCCAACGCGAAGCCGCCGTCGGAATACCGGCATCGGAGATCCGGCGAAAACGCTCCACAACCCTGTGCCGGAAAGATGCGATCAGGGTACGATCCTCGGCACCAGCGAGAAGAATCTCCCTCAAAACGGCCTCTTCGAGGCCCAGAAGACTCTCTTTGATATCTATGTTGATGGAAACCCCAGGAAACTCTCTATAGACTTCCGGCAACGTCGGCACCCGCATTCCTCGGCCCTCGCCGGACACGCCGGAGTCGTCCAAGAACTGCCAACCAGCGTCGAGTGTTTGCAGTTCGTCCAGAGACACCTCGCGCACGGCTCCCGTTCCGTCCGTCGTGCGGTCCACGGTGTCGTCGTGAATTAAGACTACATGTCCGTCGCGGGTCATGTGGGCATCGGTCTCGATCCCGCCCGCGCCGTCTTCGATGGCTGCCCGAAATGATTCCATCGTATTCTCTGGCATCCGAGCCGAAGCTCCCCGATGCGCGAGGTTGATGGGCCACTCTCCGGCGACAGTTTTCGGAGACTTGGAGCGTCGGGCAAGTACGGCGATACCGAGCACAGCGACCAGCGCGGGAACCCAGATAGACTTTCGTATCATCCACGCAACTTAGCACAGGGCGTTGAACCTTGCGGTAGCGTCCCTTATAATCGGCCCGTCGCATGTCGAAGTGGCGGAATTGGTAGACGCGCTAGGTTGAGGGCCTAGTGCCTGTTAAAGGGCGTGGGGGTTCGAGTCCCCCCTTCGACACTCGTTACTCTTCACCTTCCATCAGGATAACGCCGCTCGTTCCGGTCTGGAGGTATTGTTTGATCAGGGGTCGTGCTGTCTCCACGATGTCCGCGTCCGCGAACTCATCCGCTCCAAAGAATCGCAATTCCAGCGACTCGTCGCTTCTCTTCAAGGGACTAAAATCTTCGACGATCGCCTCGAAAACGAACGACACGACACGAATGACATTGCCATCCGGGTAGCGCACGATCCTCGATGGGTCAGCCGCCACGCACATCAAGGTCTCACTTGCCACTACAAGATTGGTTTCTTCGAGAACTTCGCGCCGCAGAGCTTTCGTCGGAGTCTCGTACATCTCCATCGAACCACCGATCAAACCCCAGCGTCCGCAGTCGCTTCGCCGCTCCAGCAAGAACGATTCGCCATCCCGGATCAAAGCTAGAACTCCCACGCCGAGCGGTTTGTTGGGCACCGGAGCATCCGGGTTTTGGAAGAAAAACTCTGTCTTTCTAGAGGTCAAATCTCGTACTTTCCACAGCTAACGTAATGTTAAATATCTCATTCAACAATATACGGCAAGGTGTATACTTAAGTTGGAGTCGCCTGTTCTCCCCATCCTCCCTAGGCGACTCCTCTTTCTCTCTCTAGAGTCGCTTCGTTTGCAGACGAGACCGGTCGTTTTGGAGCAGAGTTTTCGGCTAGCCCAGGAAGATCAGCAGCACGCTGCTCAGGGCGAAGAGTCCGACTACTATGACCGTCAGGCGTGTGAGGTTCTTCTCCATAATGCTCGTGCCGGAGAATGTACCGCCGAGACCGCCGCCCATTGAGGAGGAGAGCCCGCCGCCTTTGCCGGAGTGAAGCAGGATCAGACCTATCAACCCGATACACAGAAGCGCGTGCAGAAATGAAAGTATGTAGAACATTCGGCTACTCTACCATGCGCTTGCGCGGAGTCCCACTATTCGCTTTCCGGCGCGGTCTCGTTGGCAGCCCGGATCAACTCCACGAAGGAGTCGACTTCGAGGGCTGCGCCACCAACTAGACCGCCGTCAATATCTTCTTGAGACATGAGCTCCGCCACGTTCCCCGGCTTCATGGAGCCCCCGTAGAGAATGCGGGTTGTGTCAGCGAATTCGTCGTCCCGGATTTCCCGCAAGAGACCTCGGATCTGTCCGATAGCATCCTGAGCGTCTTCGGGAGAAGCGGTATCTCCGGTCCCGATAGCCCAGACCGGCTCATAGGCGAAAACTATGCCGTCGCCGCCGACTTCCAGGTTCTCCATGACCGCTTTGATCTGGGTAGAGATCTTGTCCCACATCCCACCCGAATCTCGCTCTTCTTTGGTCTCGCCAATACACACTACGGGCAACAGTCCGGCCTCTACCGCCCGAGCGGTCTTCTTCGCGACCATCTCATCGGTCTCCCCAAAGATCTCACGCCGCTCGGAGTGTCCCACCAGAACAGCCCTGACGCTAATATCTTGAAGCATCGGCACCGAAACCTCACCAGTAAACGCGCCCGAATCTTCGAAATAGAAGTTCTGAGCCCCAGAGATGACCGGCGAATCCTGCGTCATGCGAGCGACTTCTGTCAGACAAAGATATGGCGCAAAGATCGCCGCGTCAACTCCGGGAGCGTCGGAGGCGTGCGGGATCAAAGCCGCCGTGTATCCCTCGGCCTCGCCAACGGTCTTGTTCATCTTCCAGTTCGCGGCCATCATCGGGCGTCGCGTCATGTCTTAGCTCCTTCTTAGTTTTTGCATTCCGGTTCCTACTGTTTGTCCGGCAGTGCTGTGACTCCGGGCAACTCTTTGCCTTCCACGTATTCGAGTGATGCGCCGCCGCCCGTGGAGATAAAGCTCATCTCGTCTTCGAGGCCAAGCTTGGTCACCGCGGCGACCGAATCTCCACCGCCGACTACGCTTGTAGCATCGCTCTCGGCGACTGCCTGAGCCACGCCCTCCGTACCCTTCGCGAAAGCGTCGATCTCAAAGACCCCCATCGGTCCGTTCCAAAAGATCGTCTTCGCTCCGGTGATACGCTCCCGAAACGTTTTGACAGTTTTCTCTCCAATGTCCAGACCCATCCAACCCTCCGGGATGCGATCCACTTCCACAGAGAGGCTGTCCGCGCCTTCGGCCATCTTTTCGGCGATGGTCACGTCCACGGGCAGAAGAAGACGATCTCCGGCTTCGTTCATGAGGCGTTTCGCTTCTTTGAGGTAGTCGTCTTCGACCAGGGAGTCTCCGACTTCGAAGCCCTGGGCCTTGAAGAATGTGAAGCACATGGCGCCCCCGATCAGGAGCGAGTCAGCAAGTCCTAGCAAACTCTCGATCACGCCAAGCTTGTCCGAAACTTTGGCCCCACCGAGTATCGCCACAAACGGACGCTCGGGCTCCTTGAGAACGGAATCCAGGTAATCCACTTCTTCGGCGAGCAACAACCCTGCGGCGGAAGGCAGATACTCCGACACGCCGACGGTCGTGGCGTGAGCCCGGTGAGCCGCGCCGAAAGCGTCGTTGACGTAGAGGTCCACGAGGTTCGACAAATGTCGGGCGAACTCCGGGTCGTTCTCGGTCTCGCCGGTGTAGAAACGGGAGTTTTCGAGTAGAGCGACACCTTCGCCGTTCCAGTTTTCAAGGTCATCCTCGGCTTCCGGGCCTACGGCGGCATCCAGTTTGAGGACTGGTTTGCCAAGCAAGCCTTTGAGGTGTTCGGCGACTGGATCCATAGCGTATTTAGGATCTCGTTGGCCTTTCGGGCGTCCGAGGTGCGAGATCAGGACCGGCTCAGCACCCTCTGATAGGAGGTATTGGATCGTGGGCAAAGCCCGACGAATACGTGTGTCATCCGTGACTTTTCCGTCTTTGATCGGGACATTGAAATCCACCCGCACGAGCACTCGCTTGCCAGCAACGTCGAGGTCTTTAACGCCGCGCTTGTTCAAAGAATTTCCCTCCTATCGACGCCGTCTGCTACACAGCTTCCAGCAATTGGCTCTCTGTGGATGAAGAAGCGACCGGGCGATCAACTCGCCGCCCAGTCGCACGAAATAGTCCCGCTACTACAGGCTCTGTCCGATGTACTCGACGAGGTCGATGGTGCGGTTGGAATAACCCCACTCGTTGTCGTACCAGCCGAGGATCTTGACGGTCTTGCCGCTGGACATGGTAAATGGCGCGTCGAAGATGCACGACGCTGGATTGCCGACGATGTCCTTCGAGACCAACGGAGCCTCGGAGTATTCGAGAACGCCCGAAAGCTCACCTTCAGCGGCTTTCTTGAAGGCGGCGTTGATGTCCTCGACCGAAGCCTCAGAGGACAAGTTCGCAACGAGGTCAGTGATAGAGCCGTCCGAGATCGGGACTCGTAGCGACATGCCGTCGACCTTACCTTCCAGGTCTGGGTATATTACACCGACAGTCTTGGCCGCGCCCGTGGAGGTCGGGATGATGGACTGAGCCGCTGCCCGCGCCCGACGTGGATCCTTGTGGGCCGCATCTAGGAGGCTCTGATCGTTGGTGTAAGCGTGGCAAGTCGTCATGTACGCGGACTCCATGCCGAAGTTGTCGATCAGCACTTTCGCCATCGGGACGACGCAGTTGGTCGTGCAACTCGCGTTCGAGACGACGACATGGTTCTCTGGATCGTAATCCTCGTGGTTCACTTTGTAGACAAACGTGCCATCCACACCTTTAGCCGGAGCCGAGATAACGACCTTCTTGGCTCCACCATCGAGGTGCTTACCAGCGGACTCCTTATCCGTAAACACGCCGCTCGACTCGACCACTACATCGACGTCGAGATCGCCCCACGGAATGCTAGCCGGGTCGCGCTCGGCGAAAGTCTTGATCTCTCGGTCGCCTACCCGCAGTATGTCGCCCTCAAAGCTAACATCCTCGCCCCAGATACCATGGGTGGAGTCATGCTTGAACAAATTCGCTATAGACTCGAACGGCATCAAGTCGTTAGCCGCTACTACTTCCACTTCACTGCCCCGCTCCATCGCAGCCTTCGCAACGAGCATTCCGATGCGTCCGAAGCCGTTGATCCCAATCTTCACCGACACGTAGATTCCTTTCTTAGCCTTCCAACAGAGCACTATTGTGCCTTATCTGCACTCGGATTAACAGTGCTACCGCGAGCCGATCTCAACTAATCGTCGCAGACGATGGTTGACAGCACTCTTCGAAGCACCGCCCAGCCGAGCGAGTTCGGTGAGAGAAGCGTCTGGATTTTCGAGACGCAATTCCAGCATCTCCCTCAGAGCGGCGGATAGCCCCGTGGGGTCGATCGCCTCCAGCACTCGCTGTTGCCGGGCGGCGGCTTTGGCGGTACGGGCGGCGTTGGCGGAGTCGAAGTTTGTGACGCGGTTGGCATTGGCCTTGACCTCCCCGAGCACGGCGCGAGCTTCGTATTCGAGCACCGCGTCGTGCAAGCCCATCTGAGAGAGCAAACTTGTTACACCGTCCGCGCTTTTCGTGTAAGCAACCCACCTTCCCCGACGACGCGCGACCTTCAACGCGACTCGGGCCAACCCTGCTACCCGGCGTATAAAGTCTTCATCGCGATGAACAAATTCCAGGTGATGCTCTCGTCCGGGACGGGTGACGGAGCCCGCTCCAGCGAATGCCCCTCTCAGATACGAGGCCGCGGCGTTACGCGACGAGCGGGCCGCACGAAGCTCGTCGGCGGCTTGCAGCGCGTGGTTCCCTTCGGCTCGAACAGCGTATCGGACGCGCCCGAAACGGTCGGGGGCGACGGGCGAAAGCTTCGGGGTGAGTCCGAACTCCACGCGCCACAGGCGGACCACGGAGCGAGCGACGGCGGCACTCGTGGTATGGAAAGTTACGCCGTCGGCATCCCACTTACCGGCGGCATCTATTAGACCGGCAAGCTCCGCCCGACGGCGGCCATCCGGCGTGGCCGAGGCCGAGAGTTGGCGCCGGACCTCAGAGGCGAACGAGGGCAGCCTCGCACACCTCTTTCGCCAGTCGGTCGGGGTCGTGGCGCACGCCGCCTCCTGCTGACGGAGCCAGGAGATCCGCCTCCCGCAATCGGACGTTCATGTCGTCCAAAATGTCGCGGTCTATTATGGCAGGCGCGGCGCGTTCAGCCTCGTAGAGATCCAGGGTTTTCTCGGGCAATTCTCTGGCGTGAACCAGAACGTCCGTCACGACATCGCCCACATGCTCGCGGATGGCCCGGACGTGATCCGAGATAGCGAACCCGGATGTCTCCCCCGGCTGCGTCATCACATTCGCGACGTACACCACAGGACCATCGAAATCAGCTAAAGCTTCCCGAGTTCCGACCCCGAGCAGTGCCGGAATAGTGCTCGTAAACAAACTCCCCGGACTCAAGACTACGACATCCGCGTTCTCGATGGCGGAGATCACACCTCGCGGCGCCTGTACGCCGACGGGCTCCATCGACACCGCCACAACCTCTTTGTCCACGGAACGAACTACCGACTCACCGCGAGTCACCGTGCCATCCCCATACTCGGCCACGAGTGTCAAACTCTCCATCGCCGCCGGAAAAACTCTGCCTTTTATCCGCAAAAATTTCGAAGCCTGCTCCACACCCTCGCAGAAACCTCCGGCCATATCCGACAAAGCCGCAATAATGATATTGCCGACGCTGTGATCGTTGAGATCCCCCGGTGCCTCGAACCGATAGTCGAAGACCTCGGCCAACCTCCGCCGCCCGGCCAACGCGACGAGACAATTCCGAACATCGCCCGGTGGCGATACACCAAGCTCCTGACGCAATCGGCCACTCGAACCACCATCATCCGCAACGGTAACGACGGCTGTAAGATCCCCGACCCGGTCACGCAACCCACGGAGCAGCACTGGCAGCCCCGTGCCACCGCCAAAAGCCACTACGCGCAAATTCTCAGCATTCCCCATAGACGAGCATTATACCCGTCACGCTAGAAAGCTAGCTCGCCAACCGCTCCCGGTCGTGAGGACTATCGAAAGCAATGTCCGGCCCGACCGGCACGATGCGCGTGGGATTGATCGACTCGTGGCTCGAATAGTAATGGCGTTTGATGTCATCCAAATAGACGGTCTCCGCGACACCTGGTATCTGATAGACATCCCGCACGTAACCGGACAGGTTCGGGTAGTCCACAATCCGCCGAACGTTGCACTTGAAGTGACCGTGATACACGGCATCGAAGCGCACGAGCGTCGTGAATAGGCAGATGTCGGCCTCGGTCAGTCGGCCACCGCAGAGATAGCGTCGAGTCGCAAGAACGTCGTCCCAGTGGTCCAGAGCCTCGAACAATTGCGTCACGGATTCCTCGTAGACTTCTTGTTTGGATGCGAAGCCGGATTTGTAGACACCGTTGTTTACGGGTTCATAGATAGCGTCGATGGTGGCGTCGATCTCATCGCGCAAGTCCGGTAGGCAGAGATCGAGGTTTGTGGTGGCGAGAGATTCAAACTCGGTAGCGAGGATGCGGATGAGATCCCTCGACTCGTTGTTGACTATTACGTTCCGTTCTTTGTCCCACAGAACGGGCGTGGTGACGCGCCCCGTATAATCCGGCGCGGCTGCGGTGTAGATCTCGCGCAGGTACTTCGCGCCGTTCAGATCGTCCGGGTATTCATCGGAGAACATCCAACCGTCATCTCCCATAAAAGGATCTACGCTGGACAGCGAGATCGCCCCCTCCAATCCTTTGAGAGTCCGCACCATAGCCGTCCGATGAGCCCACGGACAGGCCCACGAGATGTACAGATGATAACGTCCCGCCTCCGCCGGAAAGACATTCGAACCGTCAGCCGTCACCCAGTCCCGGAAACTGGTCGTCGAGCGCACGAATCGCCCTTCTTCGTTTTGAAATTGCTTCTGCGTCTTCCATTCGCCTTCTACGAGCATCCCACTCATGGTGCCTCCAGTTGATCGAAACCTCTTTAAGAATTATATCGGTGCGAAGCTAAAAAGTGTTAGCGGTCGAGATCCCGATGCCGGATATGAAGGTTGACTTCCGCATTGGTCTCGTCCAACTTTCTCGCAAGCTCCTCGGCAACCGCCACGGAACGATGTCGACCGCCGGTGCAGCCGATGCCAACGGTAAAATAAGTCTTGCCCTCGTCCGCATACCGAGGAACCAGGAATGCCAGCAGATCACCGATCTTTGAGAGAAAGTCCTGGCAGTCTTCGTTATCCAGCACCGCGTCGCGCACGGGAGCGTCGTGTCCGGTCAGGGGACGTAGCTCTGGATTGTAGTGCGGATTGGGAAGAAAACGAACGTCGAACAGGGTGTCCACATCCAGGGGCGCACCGTGTTTGAAGCCGAAGGAGATCACGCTTACGGTCAGCCGGTCGGTGAGTGATTCGGCGAGTTTCTTGAAGCGCAGGCGAACGTCGAGAGCGGAGTAACCGGAGGTATCCACGACGAGATCCGCGTTCTCCCGCAGCGTCGCGAGATCCCTTCTTTCAGCCTGAATCGCCTCTAGCACATCGCCATTTCGGGCCGCCGGGTGTGGGCGACGGCTCTCCTTGTAGCGCATGACGAGCGAAGGGTCGTCGGCCTCTATGAACAGTACGCGGCGTTCCCAGCCGTCTTGGGCGGTCACACTCACAAGGCTTTGTTCTAGTTCTTCTCCGAAGTATTGGCGGCCTCGCGTATCCATGACCACTACGACATCTTCAGGGCCACCGGCGGTCTCAAGCACGGCGGGGATCATGCTAGGTGGCAAGTTGTCTATGCAATAGTAGCCGGAATCTTCGAAGGCTCGGAGAGCGTTGGATTTGCCCGCGCCAGAGAGTCCAGTGACGATCACGAGCCGCCGCACTCCAGACCCGTTCGACGGAATAGTCGTGGACTCACCCACGAAGGGCTCTCCGGTAATGACGCTTCTGAAACGTAGAAGTCATCTTATATTGCAAGCGTAGCATCAGTCCGCCGAGGTCGCAACGCATAAACCGTATATTTAAGCCAAAGTTTACTTTCAGCCGTCGCGGTGGATTGGCTGGAGTTTAGCGGTGGACTCGGGCGTGGATTTCGCGGGCTACGCGACCGGGGAGTCCGGGGACGGCTTCGAGTTCTTCGAGGGAGGCTTTGAGGAAGGCATCGGGAGTTCCGAAGTGGTCCAGTATTTTCTTTTTGCGGGTGGGTCCGACTCCGGGGAGATCGTCGAGAACGGAGCGGGTCATCTCGTTGGTGCGGAGCTTGCGATGGTACGTGTTGGCGAAGCGGTGGGCTTCGTCGCGCACGCGCTGTAGTAGGTGAAGTTCGCCGGAGTTGCGGCGCAGGACTACGGGTTCGGGGCGACCGGGCTCGTAGATCTCCTCGTCGCGCTTGGCTAGGGAGCGCAGGGCGATGTCCGGCACATCCGTACCGACGTTCATTTCCGCGAAGACTGAAACGACCGATGAGAGTTGTCCTTTGCCGCCGTCCAGGAGGATCAAATCCGGCGGTGGGAATTTTGGGTCGTCTTCTTTTAGGCGTTCGAGGCGGCGTTTGATAACCTCGGCCATGCTGGCGAAGTCGTCCGCGCCTTCTACCGTTTTGATCTTGAAGCGCCGGTATTGATCTTTGGCCGGTCGCCCTCCCTTGAAGACGACCATCGAAGCGACGGAGTTTGTCCCCATCGTGTTGGAGATATCGTAACATTCGATCCTCATAGGCAAGCGGGGCAAGGCTAGTTCCTCACGCAGCGCATCGAGCGTGGAAGAAATCTGATCCCGCTTAGCTTCTTCGAGAGCTTTCTCGTGCGAAAGACTCAACTCCGCATTCCTAACGGCACTCTCAAGGACGCGCCTCTTGTCTCCCCGCTGCGGTCGCCTCACCTCGACTCGCGTGCCACGCAACCCGGAGAGATGCTCCACGAGTGGCCGCAGAGCTTCTTCGTCCTCGGTGGACGGAACGAGGATCTCGCGCGGAATAGAGACCGTATCGTAGTACTGCGGCACGAACTGCAGAGCGACGCTCTCGGCGCTCGCCTCACCGTAGTTGTCTAGGAGAAAGGAGTCGCGATTGACGACCTGCCCGGCCCGGACAGCGAAGACTTGCACGCACGCGGACTCACCCTGCGAGAAGGAGCCGATGGCGTCGAAGGATTCCTCGGAATCCAGGGTCGCTTGTTGACGGTCTCGTACGTGCGCCAGGGCGGAGAGTTCGTCCCGGAGTTTGGCGGCCCGCTCGAAATCCATCTCTCGGGCGGCGTCCTTCATGGCGGCCTGGCGAGTCCGAATTAGGTCATCGACCCGGCCCTCCAGAAAGTCCACTACGTCGGAGATGATCTCGTCGTATCCTTCTTTGCTGATCGCCCCGACACATGGCGCGGACGACCGCCCAATATGGTAGTTGAGACACGGAACACCGCTGCGACGACCGGGCTCCGGCCCCCGACACTTGCGAAATGGGAAAGTCTTATTGAGGACTTCGAGCGTCCCGTGAACTGACGACGCATTCGGAAAAGGGCCAAAGTAGCGGTGCCGCGCGTCGTGGGTGGAGCGCGTGGCGAAAACCCTCGGGTATTCATCGCCGATGGTCACGACGATGTACGGGTAGCTTTTATCGTCTTTCAGCGAGGCGTTGAAGCGTGGCCGGTTACGTTTTATGAGGTTCGCTTCCAGGACTAGAGCCTCGGTTTCGGTGCGAGTCACGATGAAGTCGATCCGGGAGACACGTTCGCGGAGTTCATATATTTTTGGTCGGCCATCGCCGGACTTGGTGAAATAGTTGGCTACGCGCGAGCGGATATTTTTCGCTTTTCCGACGTAGATGATCGCATCCTCGGCATCCTTGAAAACATATACGCCAGGAGAGGTCGGAAGATGGGATCTATCGGGATAACCATTCTCGGACATTGACTTTATTATACCGCCGCAGAGGAGATTCCAAGCTTCGAGCGAGCGTGTTTAAGCGGTGTCGTTCTGGCCTTTGCGCGGTTCGCGGCGGCGAATGGTCGCGCCGGGTGGAATCCTGTCGTCACCACCGGCGCGAGCGTAACCCATCCCGGAAACGTAGCCACCAAAGGCGGCTGAGACTGTTGAGATCAAGGCTCCAGCGATACCGAGACTGTCGAAGCTGGTAACGATGACGAGGAATCCAGCGAGCATGGCGAGCGCGGCCCCGGCGAGCGCTGTGCGGCGACGAAGCTCGAAGTTCGCTCGCTTAGAGTACAGAGAGAACATCACGGTAACGGTCGCAAGAACGACGAGTTGAGGGAAGACATAGAAAGCGTAGCTGTCTCCAAAATCCGGGAAGATCACGACCCGGAACGCCTGATCCCGCCCTTCAAAACCGAAAGCCGCCGAGAACCAAACCAACGTGAAGAATCCCGCCCAACCTACAAGAGCCCCAATGCCCGCGCCGACCCGTTTCGCCCGCGCCTTCTCGGCACGGTAGGTCCGAAAACCGAGGATAGCGGCCAGAGCCATACCGGGCAATATCAGCGCGAGGCCGAGGAAAGCCAGTCGGGCGGGGACGTATCCGTAGATATCCGGGTTTCCGACGTAGCGGAAGGGCAGTGAGATAAGGAAGTTTGCTAACAGGAACGCGAGAATTCCCATATAAACCCAGGTAACGCACCCGAAAGCACGACGACCCGC
The DNA here is from genome assembly GCA_041747155.1 of Rubrobacteraceae bacterium. GTDB lineage: Bacteria > Actinomycetota > Rubrobacteria > Rubrobacterales > Rubrobacteraceae > JACDDK01. The sequence continues at coordinate 20,404 of JBGTFQ010000127.1, read as the reverse complement.
CGGGCTAATGGAGCGGCTATCATCGTCTGGAACGCTCTGACCGTTGGACGGGCGGCGATCAGACGACAATCTTCTCTTCTTTCGCGCTGGCTCCGAAGTGCTCTAAAAGCGTTGGCGCGACATCCGTGATTCGTCGGGGAGCAGCCATGCCGCTCGCGAGCGTAAATACGTTGGAGTCGTTGGCATGCAATGAGCCGTGATCGCTGGCCTCATGATACCCACCCGTGACTTCGCCAAAGGTGAATCCCGGAGCAGCCGAGAGAACCACATCACCGCACCGCGATGATGTGAGACATCCCCACAGACGCTCCAGAGCATTCGGATAATCTCCGCTACGAAGTCCACCGTCCTTGATGGCAAGATCCAGGGCCAAAAGGTCTCCGCCGACCTGCCAGCGACTACCGAAGGCATCCATCGGGCCAGCTCCCGGACGGAAGCGCATCTCGCGGGAAGAGTGACGAACATGGAGCCAGCCATCATCCATCCAAGCGGCGAGATCCACACCCCGGCGTTCGGCGAGTCCTGCAGCAACGGATTCGGCGGAGGTTTTGGCGGAATCTCTAAGGTAGATCATGGCGGCCCGACCGTTGGCGACGGCGAGCGCGTCCACACCGGGTCCGAAACGGACGTTTGGGCCAGTCGAGATTCGCGTGCCGTTTGATGCTTTGATGTCCACGAATCTCCCGGTCTTATGAAGCGCGTCGTGGCCGTGATCGGAGAGAGCTAAGACCGCGTATTCGTCCAAGACTTTCTCCGCGCTGCCTCCGGCCTCGAAGATTCGCCCAACGTAGTCGTCGGCGGTTGGGATCCAAGCTCGCTGAGCGGCGAGTCCCTGGTGGTGCGTGATCGAATCTCCCTTGAAAAAGTACACGAGGTTGAACGGCGCGGGCTTCTCCTTCATGAACATCGCCCCGACATCTGCGGCGTACTGATCGTTGATGCCAGCCGACTGCCTGAAACCTCCCCGGCCCTTACGCCCGGATACAACCGTGGGACGACTGTAGAAGAGATCCCCCATGTAATATTCCTTCGGCCCATCTACGGATGCCCCAAGATAACGCCCATTCCGCATATATCCCTGAACGCTCTTCATCCGCACGGGATGAGCGTGAGGTCCACGCCGAACCGGAAAGTTGACGCACGCGCTGTCCAAGCCGTAGTCGTGTAAACCCTCAAAGACCGTCGGAGCGGAGAGATGATCCCGGTTCATCCGCCAGACGTTGTTGTGAAGAACCTTGATCGGCCCCGTACCAAGCACCGTCTCGGTCTTCGCTCCGTAAACGATAACGCGCCCCTCCGCCCGGTCATACCAAGCGTGCCCGAGGATGCCGCTGCCAGCCGGATACTCCCCTGTGGCGATGGCCGCCGTCGCCGCCGGAGTGATACTAGGAAAGACAGAAGCCGCGTTCCACACAGCCTCGCCTCTTTGGGCGATGGCACCGAGGTTAGGCGCGTCACCTTCCCGGATGGCGGCACGTAACACGTCCGGTCGGATGCCATCCAGCACCAGCGAGAGGACGGGTTTTGGAGCTAGATTCTTACCAAGAGTAGACACGAAACGATATTGTATCCCGTACGCCGGATCGTGCAGAGAGTCTTGTCACGTCAGGACACGGAAAATCTACTCAGCCGGAGCAGGTTCCGCTGGAACAGGCTCCGCCGGAACGGGAGCTTCTTCCGGTACCGGTTCCGGGGCGGGCTCCGCAGGAGCTGGGGCTTCCTCCGGCACGGGTTCCGGGACGGGTTCTGCCGCTGGATCCTCGACCGGAGGATCTTGCACGGCGGGATCCTCCGCAGGGACTTGCTCTTCTTCACCACCGAAGAACGATGGGCTTTGGTCCTCGGTTTCAACGCCAGAATCCTGCGTTGCGGTCGATGCTCCGCCTAACCCGGCACTCGAATTTGCGCCCGTGCCTCGGGTGTCGCCCAAGTGTATCCCTGACGCGGCGCCTTCGGGACAACTACCCCAGAAGCCGCAGGAAAAGCTATTGCCGATTCCTTTCTCGACGAGGGTCACGGCAGCCATCGCTATAACGAAAGCTATAAGAGCGGCGACCCCAGCTTTTATCAGAATAGGTCGCCGCCGCGAACTGGGCAAACGGGAGAACCAACTCAACGAGGCTCGAAGCCGTCCCATGAAATTGTTGCGTAGTCCGGGATTATCCGGCATGACGCGCGGTTCTTCGGGAACCCGTCCAGCCTTGCGCCGGTTGGCGTTAGCGCGGAGTTTGCCTGGGGCGTTTTTTATCGTTCCGGTAGCGTTTTCGAGATAGGCTTTTAGGATAGCGGAGCCGCCCGTGATGATCATGGTGGTGATCGCCGCTCCAAGCAGCGTACCCGCAACGCCGACCGACGACGTTACGCCCGCAGCGCCCGCCGACGCGGCTCCAGCGGCGACTACCTGAGATGGACTTACTACCGGATCAGCACCTTTACTCATAACGTTGAATCTACCAGCCGAACAAGCCCATTTCAAAGGCAGCGTGAACTAACGAACCAGTCGCCGCCAAAGCGCGACCATCAGCGGCACGATACACTGCCAACGGCTTGCGATCCGAGACCGAGCCACACGAGAAAGGAAACCATGAGCGAAGAGCAGAACGAGAAATTCCCTGAGCTATTCGAGGTCATAAAAAATTACGCGAAGCGCGACTACGACCATCACGATAAAGCGTTCCAGATCATCGCCGGAACCTACATTTTCATGTTCGAGCGCGAGGACATGCCAGACATCCGTCCCGTGGTAGATGAGATCCTGGAGCAGTACGATTACGTCTACACCACTCTGGAACGCGGCAATCTGGACCCATTGAGCGTGGACACCGTAGTGCGCGTCGCGAACTACAAGGAAGAGTACATGGAATGGGGTATCAACCGCCTCGGACTGATGCTCGAATCACTGTTTCGCCGCTCCCGAGTGGACGACACCTATGCCGACTACGTGGAGGACGCTCGTATCGTCATCCGGGGCCTGGAGCGCATTGTCGTAGGCTCCGCGCTAGAAGATATCGTGGAGCACGGCAGTATCTCTTAGCTCGTAGCCAACTCGGGCATAAGGTCGCGCAGGAAGTACCCTGTGTGGGAGCTTTCAGCGCGGGCCACGTCCTCGGGGGTTCCGACCGCCACGATCTCACCCCCACCGTCCCCGCCTTCGGGTCCGAGGTCTATGACGTGATCCGCTGACCGAATGACATCTAGATTATGCTCGATGACGATTACCGTATTCCCCGTATCGACCAGACGATGCAGAATATGCAACAGTTTCTCCACGTCCGCAAAGTGCAATCCTGTCGTTGGCTCATCCAGAATGTAGACCGTTTTGCCGGTCGCCCGCTTGCCTAGCTCGCTCGCCAACTTGACACGCTGCGCCTCGCCACCGGAGAGAGTCGTGGCAGGTTGGCCGAGTCGGACGTAGCCGAGGCCCACGTCGCGCATAGTCTCCATGCGACGCGAGATCGCCGGTACCGGCTCGAAGAATCCGCAAGCTTCCTCTATGGTCATGTCCAGAACATCCGAGATGGACTTTCCTTTGTAGGTAGCCCGCAGAGTTTCAGTGTTGTAGCGGCGGCCCTTGCAGACCTCGCATGGCACGTAAACATCGGGCAGGAAGTGCATCTCGATGCGGATCTGCCCGTCACCCTTGCAAGCCTCGCATCGTCCGCCTTTGACGTTGAAGCTGAAACGGCCTGGCTTGTAGCCCCGAATCTTGGCGTCCGCCGTCGCCGCGAATAGTTGACGAATATGGTCGAAGACCTTCGTGTAAGTAGCCGGGTTCGAGCGCGGCGTGCGGCCTATTGGACTCTGATCTATCTCAATAACCTTGTCGACATTCTCCACACCCCGCAAGCCGGAATGCCTACCCGGTCGATGCTTACCCCGGCCAACAGCGTTGGCGAGCGCCTTGTACAGAATCTCGTTCACCAGCGTGCTCTTGCCGGACCCCGAAACACCTGTGATGGTCGTAAACACACCGAGCGGGAACTCGACATCCACATCTTTGAGGTTATTCTCCGTCGCCCCGAGAACGCCGATCACACCAGTCGGTTCGCGCCGATTCTCCGGCGGCTCTATGCGCCGACGGCCAGACAAAAAATCTCCCGTGATGGAACGCTCCTCGGCCTCTACATCCTCTACATCGCCTATCGCGACGATTTCTCCACCATGAATCCCGGCTCCCGGACCAACATCGATCACATAATCCGCCGCCCGGATAGTCTCTTCGTCGTGCTCCACGACCAGAAGCGTGTTCCCGAGATCCCGCAGCTTCTCAAGCGTCGTCAACAGCCGTCGATTGTCCCGCTGATGCAGTCCGATGGACGGCTCATCCAGAACGTACAACACGCCTACGAGCCCGCTTCCAACCTGACTCGCGAGCCGAATGCGCTGCGCCTCGCCGCCAGAGAGAGTTCCCGCCGACCGGCCTAGAGTCAGGTAGCCGAGGCCGACATCCACCAGAAAACCGAGACGTTCCCGTATCTCCTTGACGACTCGCTCCCCGATCAACCACTCCCGCGCCGTGAAATCCACGCCCTCGAAGAACTCCTGCGCTTTCCAAACCGAGAGAGACGTGAACTCGGATATATTCGTCTCACCGACCGTAACGGCCAGTGCCTCGGGGCGTAGCCTGGCACCCTTGCACTTCGGGCAGGGAACCTGGCTCATAAACTCTTCGATTTTCTCTCGCCGGTACTCGGAATCCGTCTCGGTGTAGCGTTTCTCCAGGTTTCCGACCACGCCATCGAACTGCGTCATGTACTGACGACGACGATTGTAGCGGTTGCGGTACGAGACGTAGATGCGATCTCCGTTGGTGCCGAAAAGTATCGTGTTGCGATGCTCCTCCGGGAGATCCCGCCACGCAACATCAAGGTCTATGCCGTATTTCTCGGACAGAGCCCCGAAGATGCTCCTATGGTACTGGGTCTGAGAATTGGACCACGGAACAACCGCGCCTTCGTTCACTGTGAGATCTTCGTTCGGAATGGCTAGCGCGGGGTCTATCTCCAACCGACTCCCGAGTCCATCGCACCGGTCGCAGGCTCCATGCGGGCTGTTGAACGAGAACGTTCGGGGCTGAATCTCCGCGATGGATGCGCCGCAGTTAGTACAGGTGAAACTCTCCGAGAAGAGCATCGAATCCCCGCCACCTTCGCCGTCGACCGTCTCCACGAGGACTAGGCCGTCAGCAAGTTTCAGGGCTGTTTCGATAGAGTCCGTCAAGCGGCGTTCTATGCCGTCCCGGATCACGAGCCGGTCCACGACCACTTCTATGTCGTGCTTGTACTTTTTGTCTAGACCGAGATCCACGGGCAACTCGTGCAACTCTCCGTCGACTCGAACCCGCGCAAACCCATCCTCGGCCAAGTCCTTGAACATCTTGCCATACTCGCCTTTGCGACCACGAACTACCGGCGCAAGCACCATAAACCGCGTCTTCTCCGGCAACGCCAGCACCTTCTCGACCATCTGCTGCGGGCTAGATGAAGCCACCGAATATCCGCAGACGTGGCAGTGTGGACGACCAGCGCGAGCGTAGAGTAGGCGCAGGTAATCGTAGATCTCCGTGACGGTCGCTACGGTGGAACGAGGGTTATTCGAAGTCGTCTTCTGGTCGATGGAGACCGCCGGTGAGAGGCCGTCGATGTGGTCTACGTCCGGCTTGTCCATCTGACCGAGAAACTGGCGAGCGTAGGCCGAGAGGCTCTCGACGTAGCGGCGTTGACCTTCGGCGTAGATCGTGTCGAAAGCCAGTGAGGATTTGCCACTCCCGGAGAGTCCGGTGACGACCGTCATCACGTCGCGTGGCAGGGATACGGTAATGTCTTTCAGGTTGTGTTCGCGCGCCCCCCGCACGACGATATGCTCTTCGGCGATACCGGCTCACCCTTTCTGGTCGAGACTTTTCAGCAAGTATACGGCCCCCATCACGGAGGCCAAAGATGCAAATTACATTCGAAGAAATTTTACCATCCTGATAGTCTATCCAGACTACTAGATTTGCCATTCCGCTCAATAGGGACCAAAATGATTCAGTAAGTTACATCAAATTGTGAACGGAGACGACTTGCTTCTGAAAGACTTCGCAAGGATTTTGATGGAAGATCTGGGCGCGACACGAGCCGTCTCCGGCGATGGCTCCCGCGAGGTCAAAGGGATCTCGGTCGAGGAAGCCTTAGAGGGGTGGCTGGCCCCCGGTGAAGCAGCCGTCGTCAGTCGCAACGCGATGGACGAGGATTTTCTGGAGGAGATGGCGAAAGGTGGCTGTCCCGCGATAGTCCGACGCTCAGCGGAGGAGTTTCCGGTCGCCGTCGTTAAGACTGCTACGAAGCTGAAGGTTGGACTTTATACGATATCGCCGGAGATTCCGTTACGGCGTTTGCTCTCCATGTTTGCGGGAGAGAGTGGATTGTTGTTGCTGTCGCACGGCGCGGGGCGGTCAATGTTCGAGAGTCTGGGGGGGGAGTCATCTATCGAGAACTTGATGGATCGGGTTTCAAGCCTCCTTGGGCGGCAGATCGTTTTGGAGGATCCCGTCGGGAGATTGTCGACCGTGACGGAGACGTCAAAGAACGAAGACGAGATCTCCCAGGAGCCCGCGTCCCTTGAATCCCTCTTAGAAGACTACGACTTGCGGGCATCGCGGAGCGCGGGTGTGGAAGAGACACGCAGGGAGCGGCGGGATCGGTACGCCCGGTTGCCCGATGGATTTCTCTCGGTTCCGGTAGAGCGTTGGCGGGTCGAAGGGATCGAGTTGTTCTGGACGCCGATCGGGACGGGAGCTCCGGCGGGTTATCTATGGTTGGATCTCCGGGACAGACCCCTCGCGCCGGAGGATGTCGTCTTGCTCTACTGGGCGCGTCGGGCGCTTGAGGCTGAGTTGGACAAGCAGCGAATCAGGCTGGAGACCGAGCTAGGAATGCGCGGGGATTTTGTCGACGATCTCGTGAACGGACATTACGGATCAGTGGATCTACTGTTACAACGCGCCCGGTATCTGGGCGCGGACCTCTCCCGTGGGGCCATAGCAGTGATCGTGGACATAGATAGCTTCGCCCGGTATCTGGAGCGTCGCCGCCTGAAGGAATCCGCGATTCAGGAGTTGACGCGACGGCTGGCAGACGCGGCACGGCTACAGACCCGCCAGCTTTTCTCGAACTTCCTGCTTGGGCCTCGTTCGGACAATGTGATCATCTTCGTCGGAACTTCTCCGGATGAAGATAAGACTCTCGTCGTCGAAAATTCCCGCGCTTTGGCCGACAGACTCCAGCGATACGTGAAGGGGTTGCTTCCAGATCTCACAGTGTCGGTCGGGATAGGTCGTTATAAAGGCGACCCTTCGGCGATACCTTCCTCGTTCTCGGAGGCGGAGGTCGCGCTGGAGATCGGCCACCGCATTCACGGCCCGTCGTCAATATCCACCTTCGAGGGAACCGGCACCTACAAACTTCTGTTCCGGGTTCTGCAAGAAGACCCGGCGGAGTTGGAGTCCTTCTATGGCGAGACGCTCGAACCGGCGGTCGCCTACGACTCGCGTTATGGCACCGAGTTGGTGAACACCCTGATCACCTACCTCCAGAACGACGCTTCGACGGTCAAAACAGCCTCGGACCTCTTCGCCCACCGCCACACCATCCGCTATCGTCTGGATCGCGTCAACGAGCTGACGGGCCTTGACGTTGATAAAAGCGAAGCCCGCGAACGCCTGACTTTAGGCATAAAGGCCATGCAACTCCTCGGACGCTCCCCAGAGAAACCCCCAACCTTCTCCGACAAGTAGCCCACATCCCGTAACTGCGTACTCTTGAAACTTTGGGTAATCCTATGCGAGGGCAAAAACACCGCTCTGGAGAAACAAACGATAACGGTCTTCCAGCCGGGGCAACTGGAAAGATGACTTTCGTGAATTTGGATCTTCCAGTGGTCTACCTCTTAGACATCGAAGACGGCTTCAGAGCATCCCCAATACTCACGAAAGTCGATGAAGGGCGTTTTACCGAGGCGCGATAGCTACCTGTTTGTACACTTGGAGCATCGCGGAGGCCGAATCAGAGCTTCATCTTTGTACACAGGGCCAAAGACCCTTTCGTATAAGCGGCATAGACTATATTCGTTGTGTACATACTGTGTTACTAGGAGGAATCTCTTGCGAAAGTTCGGCCTTTTATCCATGACGAGTCTATTGTTGGTGCTAGCCTTACCGGCGATAGCACTGGCACAAGGCGACGCTCCTTCGCGGGCTGATATTTCGCTGGCGATGGACACTGTCTGGGTTTTGATCGCAGCGGTGTTCGTTATCTTTATGCAGGCGGGCTTCGCGATGCTCGAAGTAGGCTTCTCTCGCATGAAGAACGTCGGCAGCGTGGTGGCGAAGATCCTCGTGAACCTCTCTATAGCGGCGCTCATGTTCTGGGCAGTGGGCTTCGCGTTTACGTTTTCGGATGGCGGACCTCTCCAATCCGTAATAGGACTGCAAGGATTCTTCCTTAGCGGTGGTGCGGAGACTTTCTCTGGTCTTTCCTGGACTCAAGTTCCGCTCTCGGCCAAGTTCCTCTTCCAGGTGGCGTTCGTCGCAGTATCTCTGGCGATTGTTTGGGGAACCATGCTAGAGCGGACCAAATTCGCTGTTTATGTAGTCTTCGCGATAGTTTTCGCGGGTCTCATATACCCGCTGGTTGGGCACTGGATCTGGGGCGGCGGTTGGCTCGGCGAACTGGGGATGCAGGACTTCGCTGGTTCCACGGTGGTTCACCTCTCGGGTGCTATGGCGGCTCTGGCGGGTACGTTGTTGCTCGGCCCTCGTCTTGGCAAATACGACGATGACGGCAACCCGGTCGCGATTCCAGGACATAACATGCCACTTGCGGTTCTTGGTGTCTTGATCCTGTGGGTCGGCTGGTACGGCTTCAACCCCGGCTCCACGATGGCCGCCGTACCCGAGATCGCGGACATCGCCCTGACGACGACTCTGGCCGCTGCTGCCGGTGTACTCGGCGCGATGGTTATGAGCTACGTCTACAAGCGTCACGTCGACGTCGGGATGGGCGGCAACGGCGCCATAGCCGCGCTCGTCGCTATTACGGCTTCGTGTGCGTTCGTCGCTCCGTGGGCATCCATCGTCATTGGCTTTATAGCCGGTGTCATCATGTACGCGACGTTGGTGTTTGTCGATAAGATCGGGGTAGACGATCCACTGGGCGCCATCGCCGCTCACGGTATGGGTGGTATCTGGGGTACGCTCTCTTGTGGTCTATTCACCACCCCAGCCCTCGCGGCTGTCGGTAGCCCAGGACTTTTCTACGGCGGTGGCTTCTCGCAGCTTGGCATCCAGGCTTTGGGCATCCTCGCCTGTGGTGGTTTCGTCTTCGTATCCTCGCTGGCAGTCTTCGCACTCTTGAAGGCTACGATCGGTCTCAGGGTGAAGCCGGAGCAAGAGCTTGACGGTCTGGACATCAGCGAGCACGGTGTCTTCGGCTACGGCGAGCAACTTTCCGCCACGGACAGCCGTAACGGCAACGGGTATAAAATCTCCGAGCCGGTTGGAACTACTACCGAGCGCGACTCGTAAGACTAGGGCACTGTACACCGGACGGGGGCTTCTCCGTCCGGTGTTTTTGTTTGCCGTCACCTTGTCGGGTTAACACTTGCAGGGTCTTTCTGTATGCTTTGCGGAACAGCGTTTTCAGACAATAAGGAGAATAGGTTGGAGACACCTGTAATACTGGCCTCCGGTCATAACAACACCGTCGTCGGGGTCTACGAAGACCGCGTAGAAGTCCGAACCGGCTGGCAAGGTCAGAAAGTAGAGACCATCGGCCTGCGAGACGTATCCTCCGTCAGGATAAAGGGCTTGATCAACGCTAATCTAGGCATCCAGACCAACAAGGGACGGGTCTACGAGATCACGCGCATGGCTCTCCCCGAGGCTCGGCGCGTGAAATCCGCTATCGAGAAGGGCAAAGAGCGAGCGGGCCTGTACGAGTAGGTCAAGCGCCGCAATACATCGGGCTCGAACATGCCGCGTAGACTGCGCCGTAGAGGATCAAAAGCAGCGTGACCGCTATGCAGAGCGTGATCGACGCGTCTCTCATAAGCTCCCAGCCTGAAGTAGCTCGCCGCAAAGAAATCAGTGCCGTGATCAAGCTCGTCAAAACGATAGTGAGACCAAGCCCACCTATAATCCAGTAGCTTACGAAGCCCAGTCCGACGGTAGGACTGGTCAGAATCGAGAAAACCAAGATACCTGCCGCCATCAAGAGCATCACGCTGCCGCTCCACCCGAGCCGACCACCTGGGGCTCGCATCCGCAAGGCAACGACCGTAACGATGCCCGAGAAGACGAACGCCGCTGGCAGGTAGATCATCATAGTGACCCAGAGCTCGAAGCCGAGATCAAAAGTATTCGCCGCCCAGACTACGGCAAAATGCACCAGCAATCCCAGAACGGCGGCGATGCCCGAATAAGCAAGGACTGCGATCAGCCGACTCCGCGAGCCATCGGTAGCTATGAGATTCGCGGACCAGACGGCGAGAAGAGCCGCTACGATTGAGGTCGAGAGTAAGGTCAGCGGCCCAACGACTATCATCGGGATCACGAGTCCCATCGAGTAGACGGGCACGAGACCCGCCACGCCACCGACGAACGTTGCACCGAACACAGCCACATAACGTAGAGCGCTCATCTCACTAGCCTTTGTGGCGGTAAGAGCCGTTTCAGGCTGTCTGGTAAAAAGTTCATCAAGGCTCGTTCGATACGGCTCTTATTCCTAGCGTAGAGGATTCCGAGAACCATGATCCCAACCCCCACCGCCGAGAGAGCGAATGGAAATAGCAGGGAATCTTCGAAGATTTCCCACGCCAGATGCCCGACATAGGAAAACAAGCCTAAACCCCCGAAAACAATGAACACCCGGCGATCCAGAAGCACGGAAACCAACACCATCAGAAGGTTCACGCCAGCATACAGAGCCCATTCAAACTCCGCGCCACCCTCCAGCATCGTCAGGCCGCCCCAAAAAGCGAAAGTTCCAAAGAGATAACCCCAGAAAGCGTAGTCTTCCTCCGTACGGCGATCCACGAGATACGCCCCGACGATAACGACCAGACCAAATACGAGCGAGACTATCTGGTATCCCTGTTCGTCGTAATACCGTTCGCCGTAGATCAGTGGCGTAAGGTCCATGCTCATAAACCACAGGGTGAAGGCTATGGGCGCGGTGATAAATGGGAAGCGCACGAAACGCAGCGCGACGAGCCCGGACAGGATAGTCCCGATTTCCATAAAGAACCATCCGCCTTCTATCCAATAGTAATAGTCGGCGTAGTCGCCGGGGTCTTTCTGGGGCCACAGACCCGTCATGCTTTGGAAACCGTAAATGACGAGCGGAACCATGCAGACCGCTACCGTGACCAACAATCCGCCCGGGGTACGCAAGCCCGGTTTGCTCCACAGCAACCAGCCGACACCCGCGAATAAAGTAGCGTAGCTCAGTGAGATCGCCAAGATTCCCCCGCCACCGAAACGCTCCCACCCGAGCGTCATGAACCATGTCATCGCGGAGATTACGACCAATGCACCGAGGTAGTATGCGACGTTCGCGAGATCAAACCTTGAACCCTCCCGCTCACCAAGCACCCGCCACAACTCCCCTGCCTGATCCCTAGAGATGACCCCTCGCGCAGCCGCCCCGTCAAGATCCCGCCTAGAAACCCTCATCTCCACTCTCCTCTCCCAAATACTCTTCTATATTTACAATGTAAGTATAGAGCTTATGCTGTAAGCTGTCAACAAACACGACCGTGGAGGTTTGGTATGGCGAAGCGAGAGCCGTTGAGTCGGCGGCGGGTATTAGAGGCTGGGGTGGTGTATGTGGATCGGGAAGGATTAGAAGCGTTGTCGATGCGGAAGCTTGGCGCGGATCTTGGGGTGGAAGCGATGTCTCTCTATAACCACGTCCCGAACAAGAGCGCGTTGCTGGATGGAATGGTTGAGGTGCTGCTTGGAGGATTGCGTATCCCACCAAAAGACGAAGACTGGGAGGAGCGCATTCGGGGTGCGTATAGGTCGCTAAGATTGCTCGCTCGCAAGCATCCAAACGTCTTTCCGCTACTCATGGAGCGCCCGCCCGACACAATGGACGGAGTATGGCTTGTAGAGGAGTTTCTGGAGACCTTGGGGAGTGCAGGATTCGAGGCAAAAACAGCGTTGCACGCATTTCGCACGTTATCCAGTTACGTGACAGGGTATGCGATGGCCGAGATCCGGGGTTTTGCAATGGAGCCCGCCGGGACACGTCCGGGAGCGCGGGATCTCACACCCGACCAGTTTCCTCGGCTCTCCGAGTTACGTCCCGTGCTAGGCGACATCGACCGCGACACCGAGTTCGAATTTGGCCTGGACCTCATCTTCGCCGGACTGCGCCACCAACTATAGATTCACGTCAAACTCTACAACTTGAACGCCGACCCCGAATAAAACCGAAATATTGCCGAAGGCCAACCCGACATAGCAAACCAAACGTTCGAGGAGTACGTCCGCAGGGGTTAATGAACCAACTCCTGCAACTGACGCTCTAGACCTTTGATCTCATCTCGCAGTTTCGCCGCATACTCGAACTTTAGGTCTTCGGCGGCTTCCATCATTTCGGCTTCGAGGTCGGCTATTAGGATGCGCAACTCGTCGGGGTCGCCGGAGATTTCGCGGGCGTTCTTTTCGCGTTGAGTTTTGTAGAGTCCTTTGGCTTCGGCGGCGACGAGGATGTCGGAGACGCCCTTTTTGATGGTGCGCGGGGTGATGTCGTGGCGAACGTTGTGGGCGGTCTGGATCTCACGCCGCCGGTTCGTCTCACCTATCGCGACTCGCATCGAGTCGGTCTCCCGGTCAGCGTACATTATGACGCGACCTTTCACGTTTCGGGCGGCGCGGCCTATCGTCTGGATCAGGGCTCGTTCCCCGCGCAGGAAGCCTTCTTTATCCGCGTCGAGTATGGCTACGAGCGTCACTTCCGGCATGTCCAAGCCCTCCCGAAGCAGGTTGATACCGACGAGGACATCGAATTCTCCCGTACGCAAGCCCCGGATGATCTGGATGCGATCCAACGTCTCTATCTTGGAGTGCATGTATCGGGCCTTGACGTTGTGCTCCAGTAAATAATCTGTCAGATCCTCGGACATTTTTATTGTCAGTGTAGTAATGAGGACACGCTCGCCGTGCTCGACTCGTTTGGCGACTTCGTTGAGCAGGTCGTCGATCTGGTTCTTCGTCGGACGGACTTCGACCTCGGGGTCGATCAGGCCCGTTGGGCGGATGATCTGCTCTACTATCTGACCGGAGTTCTCTAGCTCATACGGCCCCGGTGTCGCCGAAACGAAGACCATCTGATCCGTTTTGAGCAGAAACTCCTCCCACATCAGCGGTCGGTTGTCCAACGCGCTCGGCAACCGGAACCCAAAGTCCACGAGCGTAGTCTTGCGGGAGCGGTCACCCTTGTACATACCCCGGACCTGGGGCAGCGTAATGTGCGATTCATCCACGAAAGTCACGAAGTCGTCGGGAAAATAATCCAAAAGTGTGTACGGCGTGGAGCCTGGCGGGCGGCCATCCATGTGCCGCGAGTAGTTCTCGATACCGGAGCAGAAACCAAGCTCGCGCATCATCTCCAAGTCGTACTGGGTGCGCTGCCGAATGCGGTACGCTTCGAGCACCTTGCCCTCGATGGTTAGCTCCTCGACACGAGCCTCCATCTCTGCTTCGATGTTGCCTACCGCTATCTTCATGCGGTCGTCGCCCGTTACGAAGTGCGTGGCCGGGTAGACCGTGAGGTAATCCAGCTCGCGCAGAACTTCTCCCGTCAGCGGGTCGGCCTCGACCATGCTCTCGACCTCGTCACCAAAGAAGGAGACCCGGTAGATCGAATCCTGATAAGCCGGATGGACCTCCAACACATCACCCCGCACCCGAAACGTACCGCGAGCGAGCTGGAAGTCGTTTCTCGTGTACTGAATCTTCACGAAGTCCCGCAGAATTTGGTCCACGTCGTAGAAATTTCCCTTTTCGAGCAGCACCATCTTCGAGCGATATTCCTCCGGGCTACCGAGACCGTAGATCGCGGATACAGAAGCCACCACAATTACATCCCTCCGCGTGAACAACGCACTCGTGGCTGAGTGCCGCAAACGGTCTATGTCCTCGTTTATCTGAGCGTCTTTCTCGATAAACGTGTCTGTCCTCGGGACGTACGCCTCGGGCTGATAGTAATCGTAGTAGGAGACGAAATATTCAACGGCGTTGTTGGGGAAGAACTCGGCAAACTCGCTGGCGAGTTGGGCGGCGAGAGTCTTGTTGTGCGCGATGATTAGCGAGGGACGGCCAATCTGCTCGATGGTTTTAGCCATCGTGTAGGTCTTACCGCTGCCCGTTACGCCGAGAAGAGTCTGGGCTTTTGTGCCGGAATCCAGACCGGCGACGAGTTGCTGTATAGCTTGGGGTTGGTCTCCGGTCGGCTCATACTCGCTATTTACGCTGAATGTATTACGAACTTCGATCTAGATTCCTCCCATATAGTTCTTCGTACTCTCTCTGGGCCTCCAGAACGTTTCCGACGTACTGATGGGTCTCCTTAAACGGGATGTCGCTGCGCACATCGAACGATTCGTCCTGGAGCCATCCGTCCACGCGGCCCTCCCCCGAATTATACGCGGCAAGCATCAACCTCTCATCCCCAAGATACCGACCATCAAGATAATCCAGATACCACGCCCCCATCCGCACGTTGACTTCGGGCTCCCGGTAATCTCCCTCTATCCCGCTGCGCTCCGAGATAAAATCCGCCGTGCTAGGCAAAATCTGCATCAGACCATAAGCTCCCTTTACAGACTCGGAGTCTTGTCCGAAGCGGCTCTCGGTGTAGATGACGCCAGCTATGAGCGTCGGCTCCACCCCAAACTCCTCACTGGCGGCCCGGATCTCCGCCTGATACTCAAGCGGGTGCGTGGCTCGCCGAACAGCCTCCGGCGCCCGAGAAATCAGCGGGACTACCGCCGCCACAATCGCCGTGACCAACGTGAGAATAATGAGCAAGACCACCAAAATCCTACGCCGGGCGCGGGATCTTCCGTACCTGCTCCTCTTATGACTATCGTGTACCGCCGTCATCGCTCCTCTAACGCGAGATGAACGCCCAAACTTCCGCCGCTCGATCTCTGAAACGGGTCAAGTCTCCATCGTTTTGTACCACGATATCCGCCCGCCGAGCCTTCTCTTCGGAAGAAAACTGTCGCTCCTCCGTCGAACGCCGCCGCGACTCGTCCACACCCCGCTCATCGGACCACTCTCGCCGTCGATCCTCCGGCGTGACAACCGCCACCGTGTAGTCGAAATCCTCCCCACGCCCAACCTCGAACAACAACGGAACCTCCGCCACAAAAACCTCCGCGTCAGTCGCCGCTATTTGCCTGTCCGTCGCCTCACGAACCAGCGGATGCAGAATCTCTTCGAGATCTTCGAGCGCCTGGACATCTCCGAAAACTTCGCGGGCTAGAGCTGCCCGGTCTATGCCAGATTCCCCCCGGACATCCTCGCCGAAACGTGAGATCACACGCTTTACCGCACGTTCGTCGGAGGAGAGAAGTTCGTGGACGATACCGTCGGATGAAACTGTCTCCGCGCCTAATTCGCCCAGCAACTTGACGAAGGTACTCTTACCGGACGCGAAAGGGCCGGTAACCCCTACGGTCACCGGCCCTTCTGAGACTCCGCTAGTGAGAGTTTCGGGTATTACTCCTTATCCTGTTCCTCTTCGGCTTCCCCGCCGAGGTCCAGATCCGAGAGACTGTCGAAAGCCCCACTCCGGAGTCCGCTGCCGCTCGATGCTTCGCGGGCGGGACGCTCTTCGCGGCGTGGTCGCTCGGAACGCTCCGGGCGCGGACGCTGCTGCTCGGCACGCTCGGCCTTCTCTTCACTCTCGTCCTTCTTCGGCTTGAGCGAGAGCGAGAGACGACGACGCTTGGCATCCACGTCGATGATCCGGGCGTCGACCTCGTCGCCGGAGCGTAGGATCTCGTCCGGCGTCTCCACGTGATGCTCGGCAAGCTCGGAGATGTGGATCAGTCCCTCGACACCTTCCGCGACCTCGACAAACGCCCCGAACGCGACCAGCTTGGTGACGCGGCCCTTGATCTGGCCTCCGACCTCGACCTGCTCGACGATCTCCTGCCACGGGTCTTTGCGAGTCTGCTTGAGTCCGAGCGAGATCCGCTCGCGGTCCCGATCCACTTCCAGAACCTTGACTTCGACCTCTTCGCCTACCTCGACGACCTCACTTGGGTGATCTACGTGGTTCCAAGATAGCTCGGAGATGTGGATCAAACCATCAATGCCTTCGAGGTCCACGAACGCACCGAAGTCCACGAGGTTCGAGACGACACCCTGAACGATCTGCCCCTCTTCGAGGTTCGTCAGGATCTTCTCGCGCTCTTCCTTGCGCTCCTCTTCCAGAACCGCCCGGCGGCTGAGGACCACGTTGTTGCGGCTGCGGTTCAACTCGATGACCTTGCACTCCAACCGCTGCGCCAAGAAGCTGTCCAGGTTCCGCACGCGCCGGATGTCGACGAGGCTCGCTGGAAGGAATCCGCGCAGACCGATGTCGATAATGAGACCGCCCTTGACGACCTCGATAACCGGCCCTTCGACCGTCTCGCGGTTCTCGTAAGAACCCTCGATGCGCTTCCACGCCTTCTCGAAAGCGGCCCGTTTAGCCGAGAGAATAAGTCGTCCGTCAGCATCTTCCTTCTGAAGCACGAGCGCTTCGATGCGCTGGCCGAGGTCCACGACCTCCGTCGGGTCGACACCCTTGCGGATGGACAACTCGTTAGAGGGGATCAACCCTTCCGACTTGTAGCCGATGTCGACGAGGACTTCGTCCTTGTCTATACGGACTACCTCACCTTCGACGATGTCTCCATCCTTGAAGTCTATGAGTACGGAGTCGTCGATTGGGACGATCTCACCGTTCTCCTCCCGGAAGAAGTCCTTCATGGTCAACTCGCGGGTCGCGTTCTGCGTCTCTGTCATGTACTCGGTAGCTTTCCTTTGATCTCGCTTGACGACGGGCAAATACAATTTCTCAACGTTCGTAACCTGAATACCAGCTTCAACGGCGAATACCAAGAAGGGTCTGTTACCGGATCGTTGCTAAACCTTCTCTATTCTACCTTATTCAGATGATGTTGCACCCCTCCCCATCTATCTCCAACTTTCACCTCTACTTCTAGCGGAGGATCGAGGTCAAAAGCTGCCACCATCCTGTCCGCAACGAGCGCAGCTACAACGGGAACCCGCGCCTCGTCCACATCGAAAACCAACTCGTCATGCACCTGCATGAGCATATCCGTCCCCAATGAACGCAACCTCGGCTGGAGATCCACCATAGCCACCTTGATGATGTCCGCCGCCGTTCCCTGTATCCGAGCGTTGAACGCGAACCTCTCCCCACGCTTCCGCTCGTTCTTGTTCGTGTTGTTTAACTCCTGGACATACCGCCGTCGCCCAAAAAGCGTCGTAACATATGGAGCCGTTCCGTCTCTCTCACCGTTCTCGCGAGCTTCCTCGTAGGTGCTCTCCATAAATTCCGTCACTTTTGGATACTGTTCGAGGTAACGAGTTATGTAGCGGTCCGCCTCGGCGGGATGAACTTTGTCCAATCCGAGCCGCGACGCGAGGCCGAAGCCGGATATTCCGTACAGGATGCCGAAGTTGACCATCTTCGCCCGCCGCCTGAGTTCCGAGGTGACGCTCTCCATCCGAACGTCGAAGATCTCCGCCGCCGTCCGGGTATGTATATCCTCGCCGGTCGTAAAAGAATGTACGAGCGCGGGTTCGCGGGTCATGTGCGCGAGTATCCGCAGCTCTATCTGCGAGTAGTCGGCCACCACTAATTTCCGACCCTCCGATGCTGTGAAAGCGTCCCGGATGCGAGCCCCCATGCGACTACGGATGGGGATGTTCTGTAGATTTGGGCGGTCGCTGGATATGCGGCCTGTGGCGGTTGTTGTCTGGTTCAGTCTGCCGTGAATGCGGCCCTCGGGGGTAATGAGACCTTTCAGGCCGTCTATGTAGGTTCCTTTCAGTTTCGCGTATTCGCGGTATTCGATGATGAGGCGCGCGATCTCGAACCCCTGCATCTCCAGTTGTTGCAATACTTTCGCGTCTGTGGAGTAGCCGGTCTTGGTCTTTCGAGTCGGAGGGATATTCATCTCCTCGAACAGGATCACACCTAGCTGCTTCGGGGATCCAATATTGAACTCCTGGTCCGCCTGCTCGTAGATGCGCCCCTGCAGATCTTCGATGAGGCTCGTCAGCTCTTCTCCAACTTCTTCGAGCGTGCGGCGGTCCACCGGCATCCCGATGCGTTCCAGATCCCCGAGCACATCCGCGAGCGGTAGCTCCACGTCGTAGTAGAGCCGCGCCAGCCCGACACTCTCCAACTCAGCCTCAAGAAGTGGTGCGAGAGCGTGGATCAAAGCCGCTCGCCGCGCAGCGTCCACGACCGCCGCGTCCTCATGCTCGACTTCGACCTCCGGTATGCTCCGGTCCGCAGCCAACGTCTCAGGCGTGTAATCGCCAGTCCCCGGCTGCACCAGATAAGCCGCGAGGTACGTGTCGAAGGTTGCGCCCCCGATCTTCAACTCTTTGGCATCGTGGACTTTTAAGGGACTGTCCGGCGCACCGTCCGTGATCCGCACCTCGTCGTCGGAGATCGCCACGCACCAGCGGCCATCCCCCACCGGCGCGGCGGCAACCGGCTCGAACGATAGCTCCACCTCTTCTTCGGAGACGCTCACCCGTAATTTTTCAGGAGGTGGTATTGCCTCTCCACCAACCACCGGCAGCTTTGGAAGCCGATTGTCGGCCAGGCTACGAAACTCGTAGCGTCGGAAAACCTCACCGCATTCCGGCGACACTCCCTCGAACTTCAAGGATTCCGTGTCCAGCGTCACCGGCGCGTCGAAACGCATCCGGGCAAGCTCCAGCGACATAAAGGCACTCTCTCGATCCTCTTCGAGCTTTTTGCGCGTGCCCTTCGCGGAGATGTTCTCCAAATTGTCGTAGATCTCCGCTACGGTCGCATACTTCTGAAGCAGACTCGAAGCACCTTTCGGTCCAACGCCTTTTACGCCAGGGATGTTGTCCGACGGGTCTCCCACTAGGGCTTTGTAGTCGGGGATCTGCTCCGGCGTCACCCCATACTCCTCAATGACATCTTCCCGACCGTACTCTTTGGTCTCCGAGACCCCGCGCGTCGTGCGGAGTACCTTCACATCGCCACCCACGAGTTGCATGGCATCTTGATCCCCGGTCACGAGAAGCAGTTCCATGCCCTCCGGCACCTGCCGCGACATGGTAGCCAGAGCATCATCGGCCTCGAAACCTTCGGCCCGAACAGCGGGGATATTCATGGCTTCGAGGATGACGTCCAGGTGTTCGAGTTGAGCCTTCAGCTCCTCTGGCATCGCGGAGCGCTGGGCTTTGTACTCCGGGTAAATCTCCATCCGAAACACTGGCTTGCCACTGTCCCACACGACCCCGAGCCCGACTTCCTCATCTGTATCCAGCAGCTTGAGCAACATACTCGTAAACCCATACAGAGCGTTGGTCGGAAGCCCGCCAGAAGTGGCTATGCTCTGCGGCAACGCGTAGAACGCCCGGTAGAGCAAGGAAAACCCGTCGATAAGATAGACACGCACCTAACGATTATACCGGAGAGTCCGGGCAGGATTACCCCTTTATCGCACGCGCTTTTGGTGACGAAGCGGACCCAAATTCCTGAGCTTGCTCTCCGAGCGGTTGGAATTGTATTTCACCGTTCCTCTGCACGACGTGGTAACGGTACAAGCGATAGGACTCGTACATCGCAGCGGTGATCTCAGCGGCCTTGCCGTGCGAAGAACCATTCGCCGCCGCCCGCGCCCCTTCCCGCGTTTCCCACAAACAAAATGACAAACACTCCCGCCGCTCGTTCATATCCCCCTTGAAGTACCGCAAAAGCCCCCCGGACTCGAGTGCCTCCTCATAAGCCATATCGTCGAATTCGCGTAGCAGATCCAAATCCGCCCCGGCTCGACGAACGGAACGAAAAACAACGAGGTACAACGAATCGAAAGGTCCGCCAAGAAGGCTGGAATGCCAGTCGAAGCCTTGTTCTATTGGAAGGTTTGCATATCGTGGATGTATCGGAACTATCTGCTGGCAGGCTTCGAGAAAGCCCAAGCGAGTATTCTGCATAAATTAACGCCTTTCTTGCTGTCGTGCTCTAAACATCACCTCCTAGTAGCTCGACGGACATCCTATAACGTCCCTTCCTCCCGACAACGGTGCCGCGAAGGTCTCCGGGCTCCCGTATCGATGTAT
>JBGTFQ010000126.1:0-3649 GCA_041747155.1 Rubrobacteraceae bacterium | reverse complement strand
CCCCGGCTGGCGCGGCGATGCGGCGAGGCTCGACGCGCCGGAGCCGGGGACTAGAGAGAAGAGCGTATGAACCGAACAGACAACGACACAGGCGCGGTGGATCGTGGTTAGCAAGACACACGGCCTGCGCTGGATCGAAGCTCTCAAAGAATCGCAGCGTATTACTGCCCGCGAGGAACGCCTTAAGGAAGAAGTCGTCGCCATCTTCCGCGAACTTCAGGATATATCTGCCAGCCGCATGGAACCACCGGTATTTCCGCCCTGGCAAGCTCCTTACTAACCAGGCCACACTCGGATACAGTTCCAGCTAAGATACACTTCATGAACGAAACCATAAAAGGCCGTGTAGCCATAGTCACTGGCGCGTCTAGCGGCATCGGAGAGTCGACGGCTCGTGCTCTGGCCGATTGCGGCGCCTCCGTAGTCCTCGCGGCTCGGGATGAAGCGAAACTCTCGGAGATCACCCAAAGCATTCTCGCCACCGGCGGACGCGCAATGCCTGTATCGACGGACGTGTCCGACCGTGGCTCGGTCGAAGCTATGGTGGAGAAGACGGTCGAAGAGTTCGGGTCGTTGGATATCCTGGTAAACAACGCGGGGCTTGGGTTGTCGGGGCGGGTCGCCGAGGTGCGAGCCGAAGATTTGCGGTACGTGTTTGAGGTCAACGTGATCGGACCGGTCAACTGCATCCAGGCCGCTCTACCTCACATGAAACGCCGTGCGCGTATAATCAACATCTCGTCCGTCGTCGGTAAACGTGCCATCCCGAAAGTAGGCGGCTACTGCGCGAGCAAGTTCGCCCTCAACGCCCTTTCGGACTCCCTTCGAGTCGAGATTGCCGAGCGTGGTGTCAGCGTCACGAGCGTCTACCCCGGCACCACCCGCACCGCCTTTAGAGACAATTCTCGCCGTACCAAGGACGAGAAACGCGGTTGGCGCCCCAAGGGTGTCGGACCCGAGAAGGTCGCCGAGAAGATAGTCCGGGCCGCTGAAAAGGGGAGCCGGGACGTGTACATCACGCTACCAGATAGGCTTCTGGTCCTCGGCCACACATTGTTCCCTGGTCTGATCGACCGTGCCCTCCGTTCCTGGGCGAAGGACTAGTAATCCGTGAGCTTTGACGAAAGTGCTCTGACACGCCTGCGCCGCTACCGCCAAGAAGCCGACCACTCAATGGCTCTCGTCCAGCAAACCGAAGACACCACTCGCCGATACGCTGAACGACTCTTCGCGGGCCTGGAATACACAGCCGTCCTCGGGCGACAAGCGGACTTTGAGGTGGATGCCATCCGCACCGGAGACTTGCTGACCATCAGCGTCGCAGCCGGAACCGGAACCCAGGCTAGGGTAGCTTTCGGACTCGCTCGCGGCGCGGCGGCGGAGACTGACGAGGATCTCATGCACGAAGAATTGAGCCGTTACAGCCTTGACCCATCCGGGTACTCCGGGCGTGTGCTCGGTTGGAGCGAGCAAGCCGGGGACGAACCCTGCCAGACTTTCGCCGTTTATCGGGATGGTGTGTGGAAGACCAAAGGGTTATTCGTGGCGAAAGCCCGCGGCAAGGTGGATGACCCGGACGACGTGCTCAACGGGTTTTGTCTGCGGATACTGGGGCGCTTGGTCGACTTTGCCGCCTTGACAGGTGGCGCGGGAAGGCGTTGGTCGGAATCCCCTTACACGCTATTGCAGCGCGCCAGCGGCGAGGATGCGCCAACGGAGTTGCGACCCCCCACCTAAACCTTCGAGTGGCTGTCGCTCTCAAATGATCCCACCGAGCGTATCTCGTAGCCTGGGATTGTGGTGCTGTCGTTGAGTTTGAATAGTCTGTGGGAGATCAACTCTTCAAAGGCCGATGCTATATCGTCGTCCGAGAAATTCTTCAGGGTATTGCGGAGGTCTTTGCGGTTGATCTCATGGTGTCCGAGGTATGAGCAGAGGCTTGCGTAGAGGACGCGAGCGGCGGGGGAGATGGGGAGCGTCCAGACTTCTGGGTCGTACCAGAATGTACCGACGCCCACGGCATCTTCTGGGCGCTGGCCTCGGGTGTCTTGCAGGCGGATGACTTCCGGGAGGGTCTCCATCCTACAGAATGGTGCGGACGGTCTCCCCGACGGTTGGGGTGTGGATCTTGTGGTCCGGGGCTAGTTGGAAGGCGAGGTCGCTGATGCGCCGCCGGGAGCCGTGGATCAGGATGATCTGACGCGGCGTCAGCTTCTCGGTGATGCCTAGTAGATCGGCCTGCGTGCAATGTGCCGCGAAGCTGACTCGCTCGACTCGCCACTGCTCCTCTTCACCGGCAGCCTTGTGGTTACCGTAGAAAGCAGCCGCGTTGGACGGCAGGATCACGGCGTTCAAGGCATCGCCTTCGAGACGCTTGCGATAGAACGCGCTCGCCCCGCCTTGCATCGTCACCGGAGACGCGATAATGGCGCATGGATTGGTTAGGATACGTTCCCGTGCCTTGTCATCGTTTGAGACAGCCCGGATGTTCTCGGAGAAGAACAACTCTCGCGGGTCCGAGTGCTGCAGATACGGCTTCATGTAACCAAGCTGCTCGGCGTACATGCGCTCGGAGGTCGTCACGACCGAACCATCCACGTAGATGAACACGTCGCGGTCCAGGCCGTACTCGCGTCCGTAATGCTTGAGACCCAGTATGATCTCCTGAGCCTGCCCGAGAGCGTAGGTTGGTATGAGAACCGACCCGCCACGCTTCATGGTAGTGTCGTTTATGGTCTCGACCATCGTCTTTATAGAGTCCGAAAAGGGCTTGGGCTCCATATCCGCGAGGGTAGCCTCCATGATTAGAAGGTCGATGCCGCTGACCTCTGGGAGCCGGGCCGATGGTATGGAGAAGTGATCCTCCATGCAGATGTCGCCGGTGTGGAAGACTGTCGCGTCGCCGGACTGTAAAAGTACGCTGGCTGCTCCCAGGATATGGCCGCTCTCGGTGAGTGTGATCCGTGCATCGCCAATTCCCAGCGGCTGGCTGAATGGGATTGGCTTGAGACGTTTCTTTACCTCGTGGATGGGGGCTCCGCCGGGGAGACCCGCGCCCATCGCGGCGTGGTCGTTCAGGGCCGCGACGATCAACTTGGCCGAAGGTGGGGTGCAGTAGATCGGGGTGTTCGGTTGATCACGTACCAGAAGCGGCAACGCCCCGCAATGGTCGAGGTGGGCGTGCGTGATCACCACTCCATCAAGCCTCTCTATACTTGCGAAATCCGGTGACAGTGGACCGCGTCCGTCGGGTTTGATCCCGGCATCCACCAGAATCCTCGTCCGTCCGAAATCTAGCAAATGACTACTGCCACCAACCTGCCCGGAACTCCCTAAAGCCTTGAAAGAGAGCGTCGGGCGCGACCTCGGATTCAGATGTACCGGAGCGGCTTCCGCCGTGCCGTTTGCCGTTGTGCTGTCAGACGACCCGGTCGTCATCCTCTCCGGGTCGGCTGAGGTAGGGTTTGGCGGCGGCTCCGTCACCGGCGGACCCGACGAAGGTTCCGTCGTCGCTCGAAGATCCGAGTGAGCCTGAAGGACTTTACCCATGAAATCTAGCAGACGAGAGGTACGGGCCGCCGCGTCCACGGTGCTTGGTAGAGCGGTGACTTCGTTCTTCACCGCCCGCATCAGCAACTCCCCGAATCCC
>JBGTFQ010000125.1:0-5066 GCA_041747155.1 Rubrobacteraceae bacterium | reverse complement strand
TGGCAACCACGATCTCGCCGTAACGGACCCCTCGACAGACCTCGCTTGGTTCAATCCAGTCGCCGCAGCCGCCGTAAACTGGACCCGAGACCGTATCCGTCAAGACAACGCGGAATTCCTACTCTCCCGGCCACGCAACCTCCTAGACGGAGAAGTTCTCTTCGTTCACGGCTCTGTGCGCGACCCGGACGAGTACATCATCAACTCGGTCTCCGCTGAAGAGAACCTAGCGGTCCTCAAGAGCGAGTATCCTGGCGTGGGACTCTGCTTCTTCGGTCACACACACGTCAAGAGCGTATCGCCCTCGCCTAACGGTCGCGTCGTGGAAGCTCGGCCCTTGGATCTCAGCGATGGCGGTCCATACCTAGTGAACCCCGGCTCCGTCGGTCAACCTCGAGACGGCGACACATTCGCATCCTACATCCTGGCTGAGGATAGCCGCGTCGTCTACCGCTTCGTCGACTACGACATCAGCCAGGCCCAGACAAAAATACGAGCCGCCGGTTTGCCGGATATGCTGGCCGACCGCCTGGCCCACGGTCGCTAGAGACCCACTGGCTGTGGCCGAGGACTTCTCCAGACTTTTTACCGTCCCGGAGGCCAACGCCCTCATACCTAAACTAAAAGAACTTTTGGAGGATGTGGCAAAGCACCGCGATGCCATGCGCGAGAAGGCACCGCACATGGAGCCTATCCTCAAATCCGCTGCTACCAACGGCGGCGGCAAAATAGGCTCGGAGTACGGTGTCGAAGCGTACAGCTTGTACCGGGCCATTGAGCGGGTCCGGGCGACCGGCGTACTACTGAAAGACCTCGACACCGGCCTCCTGGACTTCCCGCACAAGCGGGAGGGGCGCGTGGTCTTCCTCTGTTGGATGCCCCCCGAAGAACGCATCGAATACTGGCACGACATCCAGGACGGCTTTGCAGGCCGCCAACCTCTGTAAACGATGCGAATCGTACTTCAAAGAGTCAAAGAAGCATCAGTAACCGTAGACAACGAGGTGATCTCCACCATATCCTCCGGCCTGCTGCTGCTAGTGGGCGTAGCGGACGGCGACACCGAAGCCGAAGCCGACTGGCTCGCCGCCAAAATAGCGGGCCTGCGAGTCATGCGCGACGAAGACGACAAGATGAACCGCAGCGTAGTCGATACGGACGGTGAGATCTTGGCCGTCTCGCAATTCACCCTGATAGCCGACACCCGGAAAGGCAAGCGCCCGAGCTTCATCCACGCAGCTCATCCCGAGACTGCGGAGCCGCTCTTCGACTACTTCTGCGAGAGGCTCCGGGCCACAGGCGTCACGTCCGTAAAAACCGGAAGTTTTGGCGCGATGATGGACGTAGCGCTAGTCAACGACGGCCCCGTCACTATCGTGCTGGAGCGTTGAGCTTAGCGAGCTGAGACGCGCTCCGTCTAGCGGCGTTTGTTCCCGAAGAGGGTTTCGCGAGTTTCGTCGTCCATGTCGCGGTTTAGTTGTTGGCGCATCTCCTCGCCTAGTTTAGTGCCCCGGTCGACGGCGGAGCGAGCACGGAGGGATTCGAACCAGCGGTTCAGGTTCGGGAAATCCTCCATTTTCTGGCCCTGGTTGTCGTGGGGTACGATCCAGGGGTACACCGCGATGTCCGCTATTGTGTAGTCGGCTCCAGCCAGATACTCGGACTCCGAAAGACGGCGGTCCAGCACACCGTAGAGGCGGGCGGCTTCGTTCGTATAGCGGTCGATGGCGTAGGAGATCTCCTCCGGCGCGTACTGACGAAAGTGATGCGCCTGACCGAGCATCGGCCCAACCCCGCCCATCTGAAACATCAACCACTGCAACACGAGATACCGCTCTCTCGGGTCTTCGGGCATCAACCGACCCGTCTTCTCCGCCAGATACATCAGGATGGCACCGGACTCGAAGATGGAGATAGGCTCGCCGCCCGGACCATCATGGTCAACGATAGCGGGCATCTTGTTGTTTGGGCTAATCTTCAGAAACTCGGGCTCGAACTGATCTCCGGCCCCGATGTTGATCGGCACGACTTTGTAGTCAAGGTCAAGCTCTTCGAGAATGATGGAAGCCTTCCACCCGTTGGGCGTCGGCCAGTAATAGAGATCAATCGGCTGCGACATCTGAGTTCGCTCCTCGCTCGGACAATATTTCTCCAAAGGCTACCAGAGAAGCGACTCTCTACAGCAAGATCCCCTCACACAACCTTCCCCTCGACATACAGAGTAGCCGGACGAGTAAACCCTTCCCGCCGAACACGCTCCCGAAACTCATCGCTATAATTCGACTCCTCAGCAAGAACGACTCTATCCAAATGCCTAATAATTCGAGGCGACGATACCTGCCACCGAACCTCTGACAGCACCGCTTCATGAGACTTGACCAAAACTTCGGGTGCGTGAATACCATAAAGTCGCGCACCGGTTCTCGAAAACGCCCGTGCTCGGTCCAACGCCTCGTCTTCCAGTTGGACAGCATCCACAGAATCCACGAAGTCGCTCGTAGCCAACCTTCCACTCGGACGAACCACCTTCGCGAGCGCGAAGATAGCCGCTTCGACAGATCGGTCTCGGACATCCAATTCGTGGAACAACCCCGCTGAGTAGACTAGATCGAATTCATCGTTCTCGAACGGTGGCTCGAAGACGCTGCCCTCCACTATTTTCGTCGGAGTCTGGAGTTCTGCGTCTTTCAAAGCTTTGTTGGAATCTTCGATGCGTTGAGGGTCGGCTTCCAGGGCGGTTAGCGATCCGTTCGGGCCTATACGGTCGCTTAGTCCTTCCAGCCAGAGGAGGGACGCGCCACCAGCGTAGAGGATTCTCTGGTTGGTGATGTCGCCTAGCAAGTCGAGTTCGTGGTCGCAGAAAGAGATGAGATCCCGCTCGAATTCCTCCCGCTGCTCCAAGGTCAAGGGTCGTCTGTATAATCCATCCGTCATGAAGGTTCTTATAGCAAGAGATATCGTGAAATACCACGGCGGCGACCTCGAAGTCCTCTCCGGGACGACCCTTGCCATAGAGGCCGGAGAGAAACTCGGGCTGGTCGGTCGCAATGGCGCAGGAAAGACGACGATGATGCGCATTTTGTCGGGCGAATCGCGGCCGGACGAGGGCTCCGTCGAGCTCGTCGGGAACGCTCGCGTCGGCCTTACTTCGCAGAGCTTGTATGCCGGAGAGCTTGGAACCCGTTCGATAGAAGAGGAGATCTCCTCGGCCTTCGATGCCCTAAAAGAACGCGAAAGCGAACTGAAGGAACTCGAAACTCAACTCTCGGAAAACCCGTCCGACGCTCTGATGGAACGCTACGGCAGACTCCAGACCGCGTTCGAGCGCGACGGTGGGTACGAATATCAGTCCCGCGCCGCGTCCACGCTTTCGTCTCTGGGCTTCGCGCCCGAGGATTGGAAACGTCCTGTAGGGTCATTCTCCGGCGGCGAACAGAGTCGGGTCGCGCTCGCGAAGCTGTTGTTGGAGGAGCCGGATCTCATCCTCTTAGACGAACCGACGAACCACCTCGATCTCCAGGCTATCGAATGGCTCGAAACCTTTATAAAAAACGCCAAAAGCGCGGTGCTTGTCGTCTCGCACGATCGTTACTTTCTGGATGCGATCTCCGACACCATCCTCGAACTCGACGATGGTCGCATCGACCGCTACACCGGAAACTACACCAAATACGTCGAAGAGAAGAAGGCCCGCGGCGAACAACTCGCCCGCAAAGCGAAAGCAAACTCCGACCGCCGAGCCCAACTAGAGAAATTCATCGAGAAGAACCGCTCGAAGAACAGCAAAGCAACTCAGGCCAAGAGCAAACAAAAACTCCTGGACCGAATGGACAAGATAGAAGGCCCGAAGAATAACTCCAAAAAAATGCGCCTGGATCTCGGCGGCGAGACAACCCGAGCCGGTCGCGTTGTTCTTGAGATGGAAGATGTCCAGTACTCCTACCCGGACTCTGACAAGCCGCTGCTGCAAGATCTGGACCTCGTGGTCGAGCGCCGCGAGCGAGTCGCGCTCCTCGGCCCCAACGGCACCGGCAAGAGCACCATAATGCGCCTCGCGACCGGCGAGTTAGACGCGGGAAGCGGCCTGGTCCGACTCGGAAACAACGTCGAGCCCGCGTACCAGGATCAACAACTAGCCCGCCTCGAAGGCTCGAAATCCGTCGTGCAGGAAGTGATGGACGCCACCGGATTCGACCTCCCCGAAGCCCGCCAACTGCTCGGCGCGTTCCTGTTCTCCGGCGAAGACGCATTCAAGACCGTCGCCTCCCTCTCCGGCGGCGAGAAGAGCCGTTTGAGCCTCGCTGAGATAGTAGTCAGCGGAGCAAACCTGCTGCTACTCGACGAACCAACCAACAACCTAGACATACCGGCTCGCGAAGCACTCGAAGAGGCGCTGCTCGACTACCGAGGAACCATTTTCTTCATCTCGCACGATCGGTACTTCCTGCGAAAGCTCGCCACACGCATCGTAGAGGTCGAAAAAGGACAGCTAACGAACTATCTCGGCGGCTATGACTACTACCGCGCTCATCGCCGCCTCGACGTAAAAGAAGGTGTCCGGGCACCGCGTCGCCGGGTCCGACCCGGCATGAACAAGGAACAAAACATAGCCGCCGCACGCCTCGTAGCTATTGAGGGCGAGATCGACGCGACCGAACGCCGCGTGTCGAAACTCGAAAAAGAACTAGCGACCTCCGAACTCTACTCCGACGGCCATCGCTCCCGCGAAGTAGTCACCGAACACCGTCAACTAAAAGGAATGCTCGAACGTCTCTACGAAGACTGGACGAGCTTGTTGAGCGAAGCCGAAAAAGCAGGCGTATAAAGAGAAAAAGTGCTGATGTTCGGGAGAGATTTTCCCACTGAGTCGGGACGAGAGGATTTGAACCTCCGACCTCCTCGTCCCGAACGAGGCGCGCTACCAAGCTGCGCTACGTCCCGACTGCGGGCGGTATTATAGCAGCCGTTTGGCGGGTGTCCTAAACAGCTAGAAACGCCGCGTCGCGACCGGCGTAGAGTTCCAGGGAGCTTGCGATGGCTTCGGCGACGGTTGCCGGGTAGTAGGC
>JBGTFQ010000124.1:0-54800 GCA_041747155.1 Rubrobacteraceae bacterium | reverse complement strand
TTCGTTTGGGGAGTTTTGATCTTCGAGGGTTCATACGGCGATTCTTGGGTGCGGGCTTTCCGGGATGCGGCTTTCGCCGTGACGAGCATCATCACGACGACCGGTTACGTAACGACCGACTTCGACGAGTGGGAAGCGGGCGCGAAGTTTACTCTGGTCTTGCTCATGTTCGTGGGCGGATGCGCTGGCTCGACGGCTGGCGGGATAAAGGTCATACGCATTCTCATAGTGTTCCGCACCATCGCCTCGGACCTTCTCAAGAGCATTCACCCCCAGGCCGTAACGCCCACGAAAATCGGAGAGCGCATGATCTCCGAGAAAGTTCGAGTCGCAGTGTTGGGGCTATTCGCAGCCTGGATACTCACGTTCGTCGTCGCCACGTTCCTCGTCGCCATCCAGCCAGACCTGCAACTCATCTCCGCCGCTACCGCCGTAGCCGCCACCCTGAATGTTATCGGCCCCGGCCTCGCGCAAGTCGGCGCCTCCGAGAGTTTTGGGGCAGTGGATTACTTTGGCCGCACCGTCCTCATAATCTGCATGCTCCTGGGTCGGCTAGAGATAATAACCGCCCTGGCCCTCTTCTCTCCCGCTTTCTGGCGACGCTGAAACTAGTTGGGTAGACCGATGATCTGGCGTCCCATCAGGCTGGCGACTAGCTCCACGGCCAACTCCGCCGTTCCGTTCCGAGTGTCGAGGATAGGGTTCACTTCTACTACATCGAGCGAAGTGACCATGCCGGATTCGTTTATGAGCTCCATGACGAGGTGCGCTTCCCGGTAGGTGAGTCCGCCGCGCACGGGCGTCCCGACGCCGGGGGCGATCTCGGGGTCCAGAGAGTCGAGGTCGAAGGAGAGATGAACGCGGTCGAGGTGTGCGAGGTCATCCAGGGCGCGACGGACGACGGACGCGGCTCCGTAAGCGTCGATCTCTTTTATGCTGTAGATTCGGACTCCGTTCTCCCGCAGAAGCTCTCGTTCACGCTCATCCACCGACCGTAGGCCAATAATGACCATATCCTCCGCTCGGATGCTCGCACCGGGTCCACCGACGCTTACGAGATCTGGATGACCCATACCCGCGAGAGCGGCAAGCGGCATACCGTGGATATTGCCCGAGGGAGATGATTCATGAGTATTAAAATCCGCATGGGCGTCCAGCCAGATCACGCCGGTTCGTCCCGCTGAAGCGGCTGCAACCCCCGCAACGGTTCCAATAGAGACGGAGTGATCTCCCCCCAAGAAGATCGGGAACGTCCCGGATTCCACCATCTTCTTTGCCCGCTCCGCAACAGCCATACAAACATCCCGCACAGCTCCAAGATGCCGGACTTCCTCTTTCTTTCCAACAAGCTCCGGGATGGGAGTCTCAATGTTGCCGAGATCCGCAACAGCGTAGCCGAGGTCTTCCACTACTTCTTGTATCTGAGCGTACCGGATGGCGCTCGGTCCCATATCCACTCCGCGACGATCCTGGCCAAGGTCCATCGGCACACCTAGAAGCTGGACGTTGGCACGCTGATTTTCAGACAAGAACTACTCCTCCACTGCGTCGGGGATCGGCGGCGGCCTCGAACACACCCTCCGGGGTGCGACGAACAGCGTTTACACCACCGAAGTACATGTTTGGCTCATCGTAGGAAAGCACGCGCTCGTAGGCATCGACGTTGGCCTTTCGGGAACCGGCCTCGTAAGCGAAGAGCCCGCCTTCGGAGTGGAACCGGGGAGCTAGAACGGCTGATGTCATCGGCATTCCATGAACCAGAACGTTGACTATGGTCTGCAATATTGCGGTAGCTATCCGAGAAGCGCCAGGTGAACCCAGAGAGATCAACCCTCCCTCATCAGACGACACGATGGTCGGGCTCATGCTCGACACGAGCCTCAGCCCAGGCTTTAACGCATGGAACCCTTTGGGATTTAACTCTGGCTCCCCGAGCGTGTTGCTCATGGGAATCCCCGTTCCAGGTATGACGATGCCGGAACCGTAACCCATACTGGCCGTGATGGAGACCGCGTATCCTTCATCGTCCACGCAAGAGAGATGCGTTGTGTGCGGCGAACCGAATGCCCCGAAGGTGCGGGCGCGTTGCTCTTTGGCATACTCTTCGCTCGTCAAGTGAGCGGCTACGGCAGTGTTTTTGGTCTCGTCGGTGTAGGCGGTCTGGCGGTCGTCGAGGGCGAGTTTCATGGCCCCAGCGAGCGCCTGAACGTAGTCCGAGTCGGACATGTCCGAGAGATCGTAGCCGGAGACTACCTTGAGCATTTGGGCCAGCGTCGCGCCACCGGCTGAGGGTGGTCCGTTGGTGAAGATTTCACCCGGCCCAAAGCCTACAGAGAGCGGCTCGCGCACTATTGGTTCGTATTCCGCCAGGTCTTGCAACGTTATGAGGCCGCCCATCTCGCGGACGTAGCCCGATATTTGGTCCGCTAGCTCACCTTCGTAGAATAGGTTCGCACCCGCTTCGCCGACGGCTTGCATGGTATCCGCGAGATCGGGGAAGGAGATCTCCTCTCCCTCCAAGTAAACGCGCTCGCCTTTGTAGAAGTTTTTGCGTGTCTCGTCGGTGAGCCGCAGCACCTCTTCGGCGACGGCGAACCACATCCCCGATGTGCGACACAGCCGGAAACCATCTCTCGCCAGACGGATCGCGGGTTGCAATGCCTCCCGTAACGTGAGTCGTCCATGCCGCTCCAGCAGCATCTCCCAACCTCGAAAAGAACCCGGAACCCCGCACGAAGCGCCGCCAATGATCGAATCGACCCCAGCCCCATACTTCAGGACGACTTTCTGAGGATTTCCTCCGGCACCGAAAGCTTCCGGTGGCAGTCCTCTCCCCGGCATCGCGTCGAAGTAGTCTATAAGCTCTGCCTTCCCGGATGGGTCGCGCACAAGCGCGAAACCTCCCCCGCCAACAGAACTCATCAAGGGCTCGGTAACGGCTACAGCGGCGGCGGCGGCCACGGCAGCGTCGGCGGCGTTTCCTCCAGCTTTATAAACTTCCGCGGCGGCGGACGCGGCGTAGGGCGTACCAGCGGCGGCGGCGAATGTATGAGTTGTCGTTTGGTTCCCTTCCAAGGTATCCACAATTGGCTATCATACGCGGCATACAGGTCAGCGGAAAGGGCGGACGGATTGAGCGAGCAAAGTTCCACCGGCGAGAGGCGCCGATTCAACACGGCGACGGACGAAGAAATACTGCGGGCGGACGTTGCAGATTCGTACTTTCATCGCACGATGGAGGTCTTACGAGCGCAGGGTTTGGACGACTCGCCCGTCCATGTCGAGGTGATGCTAAAGAGTAGCGACCCGGATAAA
This sequence comes from Rubrobacteraceae bacterium, assembly GCA_041747155.1. Taxonomy (GTDB): domain Bacteria; phylum Actinomycetota; class Rubrobacteria; order Rubrobacterales; family Rubrobacteraceae; genus JACDDK01. The sequence goes on along the minus strand of JBGTFQ010000124.1, from coordinate 51,485 downwards.
TGGTTTGTGGTCGCGGGGTTGGACGAAGTTGCTACGTTGCTCGCGGATGTGGATGTCGAGGCTTTGGCGGTGCCAGAAGGTACGATCTGCCGCCCTTTCGAGCCGATCATGACGCTCACCGGCTCCTACGGAGTGTTCGCCGAGCATGAGACAGCTATCCTCGGGCTGCTATGTCAGGCATCCGGAATCGCCACAGGCGCGGCCCGATGTCGCATCGCGGCTGGCGACAAGCCCGTTGTCTCTTTTGGAGCTCGTCGGATGCATCCGTCCATAACGCCCATGATCGAACGAAATGCCTACCTGGGAGGGTGCGACTCCGTCGCCGTAGACTTGGCTACTCGCAGGTTCGGCATCCCGTCTAGCGGCACTCTCCCCCATGCTCTGGCGCTTGTGATCGGCTCTACCGCAGAGACCGCGAAAGCTTTCGACGAAGCCGTGAGCCCGGACGTACCGCGTACCATTCTCATAGACACCTTCGACGACGAGAAATTTGGAGCCCTGATCGCCGCCCGCGCCATCCCGGACTCTATCGAAGCCGTCCGCCTCGACACCCCCGGCAACCGACGCGGCGACTTCCGCGACCTAATGCGCGAGGTCCGCTGGGAACTCGACCGCAACGGCTTCGAGCACGTCAAAATCTTCTCTTCCGGCGGCATAGATGTCGAATACATTCTGCACCTCAACCCCGTCTGCGATGCCTACGGGGTCGGCGGCGCGATAGCCTCCGCGCCGATGATCGACTACTCCCTCGATATCGTGGAAGTGAACGGCGAAGACCGCTCTAAACGCGGCAAACGCGGAGGCCGCAAACGCCTCTTCGAACTACGCGACGGAACCCATCTTATCCTTCCACCAAACCAAACTCCGCCCGAAGGTGTCCGAGACCTACTCCAACCCTTGCAGCGGGCCACAGACGACCTACCGGCGCTGCGAGAGCGTGTCCTGCAACAACTCGCCACCGGACAGTTCGGGCTTTAGAACAGGAGCCGAGACCCTAGACCCCAGCGGAACTTATAACAAGATAGTAACTACACTCTCCACCGCCCAAGTTGTCGAAGCGATGCGCCACGTCCGCCTCGAAGTAGAGGGAATCTCCTTCCTCCAGAACGTACTCTTCCCCATCAAGCACCGCCTGCACTCGGCCCCGTTCGACCACGATGTACTCTTCGACACCTTTTTTATGCGGTGGAAACTCCCCGGAGGTCGCGCCTTCCGGGATTACGTTTCGGACGAACTCCAGTCCGCGTCCGGTAAAAGCCGGGGAGAGTAACTGCCGCTCGAAGCCAGTTTCCGGGTCGCGCATGGTCATGCGGCGATCTCTCGGAATGATGGCGACTTCACGACGCTCTTCCATCCCAGCCAACTGAGAGAGCGTTACTTCGAGACCTTCGGCAAGCTTGGCGGCGACTACGAGAGTTGGATTCTTCTCGCCCCGTTCGAGCTTGGAGATCATAGCCCGACTCACCCCAGATTCTTCCGCCAACCCCTGCAATGTCAATCCCCGCCCATGCCGCAACTCCCGAACCCGAGCGCCCAACTTCTCCGTCGCCACCGCCTCGGATGTTCCGCCAACCGCCATTGCTTTCCTCTCACTCGTTTGGTAGAAGTAATTCTATCATGGTAGATATTGTTGAGACAGTCGTTGCGCTCGCACCGTTTTTGGTTGCGGTTGTGGCTCTTTTGGTCTTGCGGCGGTCGGCTTTGTGGGCAGGATTTGCGGCTCTGGGGGCAGCGGTGGGCGGTGCTGTTTTGTGGCCGGGGCTGGATGCTACGCGGGTGCCGGGTGCGCTGTGGGATGGAGCCAGCACTTCGGGGCGGGTTTTGTATGTTTTGTTTGGTGGGTTGTTGCTCTACAACTTGCTTTCGGCGGGAGGGGCGGTCGCGGCGGTGTCGGAGTATCTGGGGAGGTTGGAGCCGCGGAAAGAAGTTTTGGCGGCGGGGATCGTGGTTGGAGTCGCGCCATTTTTCGAGTCGGTTACGGGGTTTGGGGTGGCGGTTGTTATTAGCGCCCCGATCCTGCTGGCTGCGGGATTTTCTCCGGTGAAGGCCGCGGTGTTGGCTAGTTGGGGACAGTGTGCTGTTCCATGGGGGGCTTTGGGAGTTGGGACGGTGATCGGGGCTGATCTCGCCGGTATGGACTTCCGCGAGCTCTCCACGATGAGCGCGTACCTGAACTTGCCGCTGTACCCGATCTACGGTCTAGCAGCCGTGGCTCTGGCAGGAGGAATCCCCGCTGTACGACGGCACGGCATGGAAGCCATCGCACTCGGCCTGTCGGCAGGAGTCGGGACAATCTTCACGAGCCTTTTTCTGGCGCCTGAGCTTTCGGGAGCGATTGGTGGTCTATGCGCGACAGCCCTCTTCCTGGTGAAGCGGCGGCACAACGCGAGCGGCGTTCCAGTAAAGGCGATACTGCCGTATGCGATCCTACTCACGATACTCACCGTCACGACAGGAGCAAGCGCCGTCAGTGTTTTTTTGGAGGATCTCGGGCCAGTGTTCACGGGACCGGGTATGCCGCTACTGGTGTCTTCAGGTTTTACAGCAGTGCTTCTGCGAATAGGGGGCGTTGTCGAAGCTGTGCGGAGTACTTTCACGCAGTGGTTGCCGACGGCTGGCGCAGTACTGACGTTTGTGCTCGCGGGGGAAGTCGTGGCTGGTGGCGGCGCAGCGGCGTTGCTGGCCGCGAGCGCAGAATCCCTCGGCGGGTTCTATCCGGTTGTGGCTCCGGTTCTAGGCGCTTTGGGTGGCGCGTTGACGGGCTCTAACGCGGCGTCTAACGCACTGTTCATGCCGCTACAGGTGGAAGCGGCTAAAGGAGTTGGTGTCTCCGCCGAACTTATAGCGGCTGTTCAGAACGTCGCGGGAAGCCATGCTAGTCTGCTTGCTCCGCAGCGGGTGGTGTTGGCGGCTACGGCGGTCGGATTGTTGGGTCGAGAAGGTGAGATCCTACGCTACGCCCTTATTCCGGTTGTTGTCGTGGTTGGAATCCTTGCTGCAATAGGAATATTCGGATGAGCGGCCTTGCGAGGAACTCTCTCTACCAGTCGTAGGCGGCTGGACGACGATTCTTGAGGGCGGGGAAGTCTTCACGGAAACGGTCGAGGTAGTCGAGGTCGAGGGTCGCTAGAGCGTGACCGTCGCGGTCGGGACAGGTGGCGAGTACGGTTCCCCAGGGGTCTACGATCATGGACCGCCCATACGTCCAGCGTCCGTCGGCTTTCTGGCCCCACTGGGCTGGAGCGATCACAAACGCTTGGTTCTCAACGGCTCGCGCTCGCAACAACAACTCCCAGTGATCCTTGCCCGTCTGTAACGTGAACGCCGCTGGCACGGTTAGTATCTCCGCCCCGCGCAACGCCAGAAGCCGATACAACTCTGGGAAACGAACGTCGTAGCAGACTGAGAGACCGAGCGTAGCGACACCGGCTTTAGCCGTTACGGTTCTCTCCCCCGGCTCAATGGTCTTGCTCTCTAAATATGCCCGATCCGGAGCCCTCACATCAAACAAATGTATCTTTCGATAAGTCGCTGACAATTCTCCGTCAGGCCCAAGGAAAATGGAAGTATTATGCAATTTCGTAGTGTTCGGCACGCTTTCCAGGATCGAGCCGCCGAGGATATATATTCCGAGTTGCTGGGCGAGATCTCCGAGGAATTCCGTGGTCGGTCCGGGGATGGGCTCGGCGTTCTCGTAATATACGCTGTCGAGGCCGTGACAACTCCAGAGTTCCGGGAGAGCTACGAGTTCCGCTCCCGAGTTCACGGCTGCGCGGATCAGATATTCCGCAGCCACGAAGTTCTCTTCTTTGTCCGGCGTCGAAGACATCTGTATCGCCGCCACTGCCAGTTTGCGTCCATTCACGCGCCGGTCTCCTCGTTTAGTTTCGCGTCCGTGTCGAGTTGTAGTCCTGTCTCCAGGATATTCTTACGTCTAAAATCGCTTAGAGCGAGATAGTGTCGGGCCGTCTGAACTAACGCTTCGACGGGCATCATGCCGACTAGCTCCGTCCATTCTATTTCCGCGCCGTGCATGGCGGCGGACTCGCGAACAGCTTCGAGTGCGGCTGGGAGCGTAGTGCTCTCGATGTCCGTGAGGTTCATGGAAACCTGAGCGTGTCCGCCTACTAGCAGCCCGAGTGCTTTCACTCCGGGCAATCCACCATCGCGTCCTCGTACCTTTCGGGCGACTTCACGCGCTACTTCCACGTCAGGCGTGTCTAGGAAAGCGTTGAAAGCAATGAGGAACGGTCGGGCTCCGACGGCTATGGCTCCACGTTTCGGATCGAGTTCGTCCGGGCCGAAGTCTGGTTTCCAATCAGGAGTTTGGATGCGAGCGGCTAATCCTTCGTAGCCGCCTTGGCGGATATCGGCAAGGTTCTTTCGGTGAGCAGCGGTTGCGGCGTTTTCGTAGAGGAAGATCGGTAAACCCAGCGAACCTAGTTTTTCCCCTACGCGGTGAGCCAGGCGGATGGCATCGTCCATTGTGGTGTCTTCAAGCGGTATGAAAGGGAGAACGTCCAAAGCGCCGATCCTCGGGTGGACGCCAGCTTGCTTTGTCAAGTCTATCTCTTTGGCGCAGGTTGTCGCTAGAATCATGGTGGCTTCTAGGAGAGCGTCGGCTCTTCCCACGAAAGTTAGGACGCTTCGATTGTGGTCAGCGTCGGTGTGAAGATCCAAGACTCGGATGCCGGGGGTGGCCCTTACCGCGTCCGCGATGCGTTTTATCTTCTCGGGATCGCGGCCTTCGCTGAAGTTTGGGACGGCTTCAAAGAGCACAGTATTGTTTCTATCCCGAGCCCATAGCCCGGTCAAGGTGGATGGCGGCGCTAATTAGGGCAAGATGAGTGAAGGCTTGCGGGAAGTTACCCAGAGCCTCGCCGGACCTCCCGACTTCTTCGGCGTAGAGGCCGACGTGATTTGCGTAGGAGAACATCTTTTCGAGGGCGAGGCGGGCTTCCTCGTGACGCCCGGCTTTGGTTAGGCACTCTATGAACCAGAACGAACAGAGGCTGAAAGAGCCTTCGTCGCCGCTCAAGCCATCATCGGCGGCAGCTTCGACGTTGTAGCGATCCACGAGGGTATCGTAAGTTAGTTCGGCTTGGATCTTGTCTAGCGTCAAGAGCCAACGCGGGTCCGTGGGTCCGACGAACTTGACGAGCGGCATTAGCAGCAGCGAGGCATCGAGGGCGTTAGAGCCGTAGTACTGAACGAAGCTCTGTCGCTCCTCGTTCCACCCCTTCTCCATGACTTGTTCGTAGATGCGATCCCGCTCTTTCTTCCAGTTGCCGTTCCCGGCGGGGAGGCCGCGCTGCCGCGCTATGCGTCCCGCTCTTTCGAGGGCGACCCAACTCATCACCTTGGAGGAAACAAACTGCTGGCGACCTCCCCTGACCTCCCACATCCCCTCGTCCGCATGTTGCCAGTTATCCGCGAGCCAGTCCAAGACCCGACGCAGGTTCTTCCACACGTCGTAGTCCAGAGGAGCGCCGCGTTTGTTATACAGATAGGCGGCGTCCAAAACCGCCCCGTAGACATCCAGTTGGATCTGGTCTCTAGCCGCATTCCCTAATCGCACGGGACCACTGTTCATATATCCGGAGAGATGACTGAGTTCGGATTCCGGGGTTTCGGAGCGTCCATCTATGCCGTACAGCGGCTGAAGCAGGCCGTCGTCGTCCGAAGCGCAGCGATCCCGGAGCCAGTTCATAAACGCTCCGGCTTCATCGTCGAAACCGATGGATATTAGCGCGTAGAGAGCGAAGGCCGAGTCACGCAGCCAAGTGTAGCGGTAGTCCCAGTTGCGCTCGCCCCCGATCTTCTCGGGGAGCGCCATCGTCGGGGCGGCGACCAGGGCTCCGGTTGGATCGTAGACCATCAACTTCAACGCCAACGCTGATCGATGCACGTTCTCGCGCCACCGACCGCCGTAGGTGCATTTAGAGATCCAACGCCGCCAGTAACCGAGCGTGTCCTGCAATAATGCTTCAAAATCTCCATCAGATAGTGCCTGGAGCTTCCCTTCCATCTCACCCTTGATGAGACAAAAACTTGCCTGATCCCCCTCCCCAAGCGTGAATCTGGCTCCGGCTGCGCCACCTGCTCCTTCCTTGAGCGGAACCTTGCTGGTCAGGGTGAGAGCCGCGTCCGGGGAGTCGAAGATGACGCCGGAGTCTTTGATCGTTAGCGAGTGCGTGGCGCGAGCGTAGTCGAAGGCTGGTCGGCACTCGACCACGAAGTCGATCTCTCCGCGCACGACGCGGGCGTTGCGCACGAGGCGATGCCGGTCGTCGGACCCGTTCAGAATCGGCATGAAGTCCACGACTTCAGCCATGCCATGAGAGCAAAAAAAGCGCGTCAGCAAGACGTTTGTGTCTGGAAGGTAGATCTGCTGGCTGCGGTTGTATTCCGCGGGACGCAGGTAGAAATGGCCGCCGATCTCATCGTCCAAGATGGAGGCGAAGACGCTTGGAGAGTCGAAGGCTGGCATACACAGCCAGTCGATGGTCCCATCGGTGCCGACCAACGCGGCGGTATGCAGGTTGCCGATCACGCCATGATCCTCTATCGGCAGGTAGCTCATGTATTCACCCTTCGGCTCGCGAACGCCCAGTCTTGGAAGATTAACCCATACAGGACCATCAATGCTAATCCAACCTCACTTCTCCCTGTGCGGGAATACGGTAAGCTTCCGATTGGGAAAATAACTGTAGGCGACAAGACGGAGGCACATCATGGAAGAGATGCTTGGTGGAACAAGGATCACGTACCTAGGACACTCGGCTTTCAGGCTGGTAACAGCGGGTGACGAGCAGATCCTGATCGACCCATTCCTCTCACAGAACCCCCAGACTCCCGAGCACCTCAAAACGGTCGGCGAGTGCGACACCATCCTCCTGACCCACGGACACTTCGACCACATGGGTGACACCATCCAGATAGCCCAGGAGACTGGTGCGACCGTTGTAGGAAACTTCGAGATATTTTCCTACCTGCAGTCTCAGGGTATCGAGAACTCGATGCCCCTCAACAAAGGCGGCACCGCGCAGGTCGGTGGCGTAAAGGTGACGGCGACGAACGCCTTTCACTCATCCAGCATACAGCTAGAGGATGGGTCTTCCATCTACGGCGGCGAGCCCAACGGGTTCGTGATCGAGTTCGAGAGCGGCTTCACGCTCTACCATGCGGGCGACACTTCAGTATTCGGCGACATGCAACTCATAGCCGAACTCTACAACCCAGAACTCGCCCTACTCCCCATCGGCAACCAAGTCGTGATGAGCCCGTTCGAGGCCGCGCACGCCGCCCGACTCCTGAACGTCGCACACGTCGTTCCGATGCACTACGGAACCTTCCCGTTCATACCCGGCACTCCTGAAGAGTTCCAGAAGCATCTCAACGAGATCGCCCGGAATGTGGACGTTCATGTGATGCAGCCGGGTGACGACCTAGCAAGCTAGCAAGCTTGTCAGTAGTCTGGCATTTGGGCTTTTTTCTGACGATCTGACCTATTCAGAGCCTCCGATTCTAGAATCGGAGGCTTTTTATATAACAGCCGATAGGACGACGAGGACGACCATGCGGGTCGCCTCGCCTCCCGCCCCGATGAGATCTCCGCTTATGCCTCCGAACGTGTTACGTGCTACTCGCAACGCGATGCTGGCTACCAGTGGGACCGCCAATATCGCTAAAACCCCTGGAAATCCTAAGCTAGCAAGCGCGGCTACGGGTATCAGTGCGGCGACTGCCAGCGCGGCTCTTCCGTAGTCTCCGCTCAAGACTTTGGTGAAGGGAGCTGATGAGGACATTGGCTCGGCGGGTTTTCCTAGGGCGAGCATTACGAGCATCGTCGAGCGGACTGCTATCTCGGCGGAGATCAAAGCGACCGCAGCCCTCCACGGAGAAGCTTCCATCGTCGCGATCAGGGCAGCCAATGCAGGTCCATACACCACGAACAACGCGCCCAAGCCTCCGATGCCAACCCTGGAATCCTTCAACACCGCTCGCCGACGCTCCGGGTCCCCGTGCGCCATCAGGGCATCCCCCGTATCCAGCACACCATCCGCATGATGAAAACCAGCCGCGAGTAGAACTGCCACAAGCGCGAGAACCGCCGCGACACCATAAGGCAAGACGTACCCCAGCAGAACGACGATTGCGCCGCACAAGCCCGTGAAGACACCAATGAGCGGCATTAGAACCACTGCGCGGGCTGCATCGTCAAGCGACGCCCCCCGTGAAGGCCACACGGTGAAAAACGAAAGTAACGCCAGCGCGTCCCGGACCTTCACGCTACTTGAGCCTCATAGGGATGCCAGCGACACAGAGATATACCTCCGATGCCACGCTCGCAGCACGTTGGTTCAACAGTCCCAGTAGATCCCGGAATTCCCGACCCTCCGCACTCTCCGGCACTACTCCCAACCCAACCTCATCACTCACCAAGATAAAACCCCCGCAACCACTCGCCGCCTTACTTACGAAATCTTCGAGTTTATCGACTGTCCGATCCTGCTCCTCCCAGGACATCCGTGCGGCGGCCCACATGGTCAGGGAGTCTAACAACACAACATCCCAATTGTTGCCTTCTTCTAGGACCGAGCCAAGTTCGCCACAGCCAAGTTCCAAAGTCCCCCACTCCGCCGAACGGCGCTCACGGTGTTCGCGAACTCGGCGGTCGAGTTCCGCATCGTTACCGGCGTTCATCGCCGTAGCTACGTACAAAACCTTTTCGCTAGCGGCCTCCGCCGCCAAGTTCTCAGCGAAGATGCTTTTCCCACTTCGCGTTCCCCCTAGAACGAAAATAAGGCTCATAGAAGTTCTCGCAGCGCATTTACCAGCTGCCAGTTCTGCTTCACGCCACGCACCGCGACACGGAAATATTCATCGGTTAATCCTTCAAAGGGCTCGCACCCACGCACTAGAACGCCAGCCTTGGCCAACTCTCCGACCAACCCGTTTGGCCCGCGCAGCAACAGGAAGTTTGCCGCTCCCGGATACACTTCGATCCCTGGCAATTTTTTGAGATCCTCGACCAACGCCACCCGTAGTCGAGCGACTTCCTGGATAGAGTTCGTCGTGAAATCGTGCTCCTTCGCGGCGGCGATACCCGCTGCCGCCGCGATAGCGTTCACGGACCATGATGGCTGGAACGTCTGAGCTTCTTCTGCATGTTCGCAGATCAGGGCTCCAAGCCTGAGCCCCGGAACAGCGAAAAACTTGGTAAACGAACGCGCAACATAAAGGCTTTCGGATTCGACATCCGCGACGCTTATCTCCGGCACGAAATCCACGAACGCTTCGTCCACTATTAGGATCGCCCTCGCCTCTCGGACTCGTTCTAACGCATCCAGCATCTCGTCTCGGGATAGCGCATTGCCTGTAGGATTGTTCGGGTTGCAAATGAAGACTGCTGACAAGCCTTCTAGATTATCGAGCGCGGTTTCATCCAGGGAGAAGCCGGTTTCGGGACGGCGGGAGATGCGATGTTCGGGTTCGAGACCGGCGGCATGGGCGGCAGCGGCGTACTCCGAGAACGTCGGTGAGGGGATGAGGACTTTGCCTCCAGAACGACCGGCAGCCAACCTAGCGGCGATAAAGATAGCCTCCGCGCCGCCGTTCGTGGGCAGCACACGTTCCGCCGAAACACCCAAGTATTTTGCTAGAGCCTCCCGCAGCTCAATGTACCCACTATCCGGATACGTGTCCACATCGGAGTCGAGCGCGAAATGAGCGGCTTGTAGAGCGGATCCCGGAATTCCTAGAGGGTTGATATTTTGGCTGAAATCTAGGAAGTCTGCGGTTGTCCGACCGAGTGCTTTGGCGGTAATAGCTCCGTGTGCTCCGTGGTGGCGTCCTCCGGCGTGGGAGCCGTATCCTTCAGGCACGCTTGGCTCCTGAGGCGAGCAACGCCATACCGGTTAGCAAGAAGCAGGTGCGGCGCATTAGCTTTACGGCCCGGTCGATGTCCTTTTGTTGCGGCGGGTCTCCGGTTCCGAGAATCGGACCATTGTGTGTCTCACCTTTGTATCGATTCACACCACCGAGTCGAATACCTAGTGCGCCAGCGAATGCAGCTTCGGGCCATCCAGCGTTAGGGCTGCTTGTTAGGTGCGCGAACCGACGAATGCTACGCATTGACGCGGAGACCTTACCAGAGGCAATGGCGGCTGTTAGGGCGGTCAGACGGGCTGGGACGAAGTTGGCGAGATCGTCGAGGTGGGCGGAGGCGCGTCCCAGGTGCGTGTATGGCGCGTGCCTGTATCCGATCATGGAGTCAAGCGTGTTGATGGCTTTGTACGCGAGTGCCCCAGGAGCCCCGAGCATCGCCCCGTAGAACATCGGGCTCGTCACGCCGTCGCTGAGGTTCTCCGCGACCGACTCAATGGCCGCACGAGAGACTTCTTCCTCGGAGAGATCCTCGGTATCCCGACCAACGAAAGTCCCGACGCAATCACGAGCGGCTATAAGGTCGCCGTCTTTTAGTTCTCTTTCGACGGCTTGTGCGGCGGTTGTTAGGCCGCGAAGTGAGAGCGTAGTCGAGAGCAGGGCTACTTCCAGGTGCGGTCGGAGCGGTTGGGGGATTGTGCTGAGGATACGGTGTGTGATCAGGTACACAGCGGTAGGTAGTCCGAGGGCGAGGCAGAGACCTGCGGTTTGTTGGGCGGTAGCGGTTTGCAGACCAAGTGCCGGTTTCTCGATGGCGGAGATCGCGTTTCCAATCCAGACTGTGGGATGAAGGTGTTCGGGGAGTTCTGCGAAAATGTCGTCGATCAGCAGCGCGACTACGGTTACTACAGCTGTCATTCTGGTTGGGATTCTCCGGTGGTTTCAGGGTCGGGTTTGGAGCGGCGAAGGGCTCCGGTTACGCCGCCGATCACTCCGAGGAGGACGGCGCGTAGAACGAAATTGGCGATTGAGCGCCCGAGATCTCGCAGAGCGGGAGGTTCGAGGGAAGCTCGGACTTCGTCTGGTTTGGCCGGGTCCGGGAGAGCTGCGATCTTTTCGGGGGAGTCCCCCCGGCGAACACGGCCTTCACGCACCTCTTCGAGTTCTGAGTTTGAGTAAGAGACGATCTTGGGGGTTGCTTCGCGGGCGTAGTTTCTCATGGGTTCCGCGAGGACCGTTGCCTGAAGGGCCGCCGAGAGCAGCAGCGAGATGCCGACCATCGTGGCGATCACCACTCCACACATCGCACCGTCCCGAACGAGCAACGCTCGCCAGGAAGCGTCTGGATCCAGGCGTACAGGCCGCACCCTGCGAGCAGCGAGAATGGTCACAAAGACGAACGTCGCCAGAGCCAACGATGTCCGATACTGATGGATGACCGTAAGAACCCAGTCAACCACACTAGCCGGTTCCACGACCAAAAAATAAAGGTCGGCAACTAGCGCGGCAACTACCGCGACAACTCCATACCAGAACGCCGTCCTACCCGGTCCCAAAGATTCCGTCTTTCTCTAATGAAACTCTCAACTGCCAGAATACAACATCGCTCTTCAACGGTCTGTGAAAATAGACCACCGCTTATCCTGGTAACTCCTCCACTTTTCGGGTTCCCCGAAGCAGGAAGAACAAGCCTAGCAGAACGACCGCACCGCCGAGCGCGGTTGCGACTCCAGGTTTCTCTGACAGGATTAGCCAGGCTAAGAGGGCGGCGATCACTGGTTCCGCCAAGACACTGCCGGAAATTATGGTTGCCTCCACATAGCGCAAAGCCCAGTTGAGGACGGTGTGGCCCAGGATCTGCGGCCCGATGGTTATGACAGCGAGCCAGAACCATGTCGTACCGGAGAATCCCCACAACGGCGCACCCGAGATCAAGACGGCAGGCAACAAAACCAAACCGGCGGCAGAGTAGACGATCACCGAGTAGTTCAGCACCCCCATGCCGCCCGCTCGGGAGAAGCGTCCGATCAAAAGGTGCGCAGCAACCGTTATCGCTCCGAGAACCGCGAGCACGTTTCCGAGCAACGCTGACGAACCCACCGACCCGTCCGTCGCTATAAAGACGCATCCGACGATAGCGATCAGAATTCCAAAGATCGATAGCGGGGATGTGCGTTCGCCCAGGACTAGAAAGGCCAAAATCGCGACGAACACGGGCGCAATGCAGACTAGCACCACGCTTGCAGCGACACTCGTATAGGAGAGCGATGAGATCCAGAACCCAAAATGCGCCCCGAGCATAGCCCCAGATAGCACTAGCAACCACAACGACCGCCCCCGAGGCAATTTCTCCCGCTGCGACAGTGCGAAAGGCGCAAGCACTGCCACCCCCAAAGCGCACCTCCAAAAAGATACTGAGAGAGCTGGAGCATCAGCCAGTCGGATAAAGATCGCCGAAGCCGAGACAGCCAAAATCCCAACCACTACCGCCGGTAGCGCGATCCCACTCCGTGCTTCATCCTGTACCAAACCATCGCTCCCATCTCTCGCGCTAACTGCCCTCGCCGCATCGCCGCAACGTGCCACATCGGATTGCGCCAAGCCGGTGATACCGAAGCCCGCAATCCAACCCAACGGAAAGCCCCCACCGCCCTCACGCAGTGTAACGGGTCACTGACGATCCGCACCTCCTCGATCCCCCGCTCCCTGCAAATATCCCCCACGTTGATAGCCGATTCCCACGTGCTGACCGCCCTATCCTCCAACAACATCGCTTCGTCCGGGACACCATCGTTTCGAAGGATTTGGGCCATGACCTTCGCCTCCGTTGGGCCGTGCTCTCCAAGACCACCGGTTGGTACTATGAGGTCCAGATCCCCCGAAGCGTACAAGTCCGCCGCGTGCCGAACTCTCGCCTCCAAAGCCCGGCTAGCACGTCCACCACGCAGAACCTGCGCTCCCAATACCACAGCCACACGCTCGCTTCCTTCTTCGAGACCAGCAGATACTTCTCCTCGCCGGTACAACCGAACCAATTCCACCAGACCGCGCAGTATCCCTTGATCCGGACTTCCAACTTCAAACAACCTCAAGGAAGCTCCTCTGCGGCTATCCTTCTGGCGTGCGCGAGATCCTCTGGCGAGTTGACGTTCATCAGCGTTACCGTCGGGTCTCCATAATCCGTCAAATCTTCCACGTAGTTCACCCCTCCGATGTCGTTCAGGAATTGCCTCACGGCCCGCACGCCGCTATCCAGAGCGGAAGTCACCTCTGGAAGCAGGTCGCGCCGGTAGGCGGCGCAAAGCGGATGTGGACGACCGCCATGGTACGGGACTGCGACTGAGCAAGTTTCCAACCTAGACAAGAGATGTGCAATTAACGCGGGCTCCAAGAAAGGCATGTCACCAGCAGCCACGAAGACGAGTGAGTGTTGCGCGGCGGTCAGACTGGCTTCGATACCCGCTAGTGGCCCGGTTCTCTCTGGGCGAAGGTCCGGTATCGAATGTTTCTCTAGGTCAGATATCCCCTCGCCTACCAGGATGGTTTCGTCGCACACAGCGTTCACTGCCACCTTCACTCGATCCAGGATTGTTTGTTGACCAACCTCCAGGGAGAGTTTGTCTTGTCCCATCCTTCGGCTTGCACCACCGGTTAGTATCGCCGCGGTCGAACTCGTCCTTGAGATCACAACCGAGTGGCTTGAAGCGATGGACCTCGAAGCTCGTGGATGCGGCTTCGCAGATTGGCTATGCGTTCACTCTGGGACGAGGCGTGCGTGTTCCGAGCAAGGCGTTTGCTGAAGGCCAAGTCTACGGCTGCCCGGTGTACACTGCGGGCGCGCCTCCAGGTTTCCAGGTCGCCCGAGAAGATCAAACGCAGGTAGTAACTCCTCCTGTAAAAGTAAGTCGGCAGGATAGCGTACTCATCCGCACTCACCGTCCCGGCGGCTACCTCTTCGCGCAACTCCTCCCGGATAGCCCGCCGCTCGACTGCCAACCACGCGATTATCAGCAATATGTACGCCAACACAACCAGGAACATCAACCCATAAGCGAGCACGCCAAACAGTGTAGCGACAAAGTTGAATAACGAGTGCAACACTATCGCCCCAAGCAATCCGACGACCGGCAGCGACACCTTCAAAACCCCGGAACGAACCCACCACACTAGCCCGAGACCGACGCCGGTGAGCGAAGTGAACGCCGCGTGTGCGAAGCCACCAAAGATACGTCGCACCACAAAGGTTTCGGGGCCAAACTGCGCGAAATATAGAAGATCCTCTGCGATAGCGAACCCGAAACCCACAGCCGAGCCATACACGATACCGTCCATCACACCAGAGAACTCCGTCGCCCACAGACGACCCGCCGCGAGGATCGACACCACGAAAGCCAAGAGCAACCCTAGTCCTTTTATGCCCTCTTCCACCACCGGCGCGACAAAAACAGCCGTCAAGAAATCCGTGGTTCCGCTAGTGGCTACCGTGCTGATCGTGACAGACAGTAGAGTATTGAACAGCAGAGCCACCACCACGGAGACCGTAAATCCCCAGACGAACACGGGCAACACATATCGGAAAGCTTCTCGTTCGTACATGTCGATGGTCCGCACAAACAGCAGGTAGAGAACAGCTTGCAGAATACCGACCCCGACCAGCGTAACGGTCAAAGGCGCTCACTATCGACTGTAATATCTAACATGGTCAGCAGTATACTCATAGTTGGTAGAATACCCCTGAGTTGCCGTATACAACGGAATTGGAGAACGGTGGACAGAGACTCACACGATGAGAGAACCGTAACCGAGACACTGTCCCATCTGACGCACGGGGTTTACGTGCTCGGAACGCGCCGAGGACGGGAATTCAATGCCATGTCCGCCTCTTGGGTGACGCAGGTTTCGGATCGGCCTCCGTTTCTAGCCGCCGCCATCAGGGCCGACAGGTACACCCACGATCTTGTCCTGGAGAGCGGCACTTTCGCCCTGAGCGTGCTGCGCGAAGACCAGGTAAACGTGGCTACCCACTTCGGAGAGAGCAGCGGTGAATACGACAACAAGCTGCTCGGCGTCCCGTACGCACTCACGGATTCAGGTTCTCCGTACTTGCTCGACTGCCTGGCGTATCTGGATTGCAAGGTCGTGGATACCGCGCGGGCCGCAGAGCACTCTGTGATAATTGGAGAGGTGATCTCCGGCGAGACCTTCGGGCCTGACGCGCCTTTGATCTATGACCCCTCCGAGTACGAAGGCGCCCTCCGCTAAATGACCCCGCTGGAACGCCTCCACGAGCTAGGCCACAAACTACCGGTCGTCCCAAAACCCGCCGGTTCGTACATCCCAGCAACTCTGTCAGGCAACTTGATCTTCACTGCAGGACAACTCCCTTTCGTAGAAGGAGAACTTGCCTACACAGGTAAAGTAGGTTCTTCCATAACTCCCGAACAGGCACAGGAAGCAGCCCAACTCTGCGCCTTAAACGCCATTGCCGCCGCTGCGGATGTCGCTGGCGGGCTAGATAACATCGGGGGCGTAGTCAAGGTAACGGGATTTGTAGCTTCGGCGGAAGGCTTCAACGGTCAACCCGGCGTTATAAATGGAGCCTCGGATCTACTGGGTGGAATCTTCGGAGATGCGGGCATACACGCACGTTCGGCAGTCGGTGTCGCTGAACTCCCACTGGGCTCCCCAGTCGAAGTGGAGATGATACTGGAGCTAGTAGCCTCCTAAAAAAGAGCGAAGACTCTTAGAACTCAGCGAGATCTACACACATTTTGTAGCCAGGTCTTTTTGAGAGAAGTCTAGTTCGGGGGACGGTCGTCATTAGGAGCGTCTTCCGACGCGGGCTTGAGATACTTGTAAGTGTCTTCGTGAAGCACGTCGTTCTGAACAACCTCGCCGTTCTCTTTCACTTTCTGGTAAGTCACCCATTCCGTAACGGGTTTGCCGTCTTCGTCTTTGGTAGTCGCGACTTTCTCGGAGCTCATCTTTACTTCCTTGCCAGTCGGGCGACCGTAGATCGTAGCGTTCACGTATCCCTCCGCGTCGACCCACTGCTGAATTAGGACGTAGCCGGAGGAAGTATTCTGAAACTGCATGTCCAGTGCACCAAACCACACCGTCGCGTCGAAACCGGGCCGGATGTATGGCAACTCAGCGTAGTGCGGGTGGCGTTCGATCACGTCTAGTCCCGCGTAGTTGGCGGCCATGTACAGCGTAGACGATACCTGGCAGAGTCCGCCACCCTCGGCGGTGTCCACCCGTCCTCCGACGATCACCTTTGTATCCTTGTAGTCTAGCGGCTCGGCCAGCGCGTTGAACGAGAAGACTTCTTCAGGCGCGAGCAAGGTGTTGTTAACCGCGTTGGAGGCTATCTCAAGGTTCTTTATGCGACCCGGTGTATCGTCGTAGGTTAGGTAGTTTGTCCGGTAGTCACCTATAACTTCGGTCGGTTTCAAAGCTTCGGCCTTGTCGGTAGTGAGTTCTGGCTTGTCCGTTACTACAGGCACTTCGTACTCGCGCTTGTTCGTAAAAATGCCGGACTGAATAGTTTCCAGGAGTTTATCCTCCCCGATGCGACTTCCATTCTCGCCAGGTATCACGGAGACCTCGGAACCGTCGATCTGATAGGTTGCCTCGACGGGCACCACTGTGAGCGTCGCGAAGACGTTTTCGAGACTAGCCAACATCCTCTCTTTGTTCAAGCTGACGTCAAACTCGCCTCCGCCCCGCGTGACGTCCAGTGTAGTCCCGATCTCGGCCGGAGAGAGCGTCCAGCGCTGTTGGTCTGATACCAAGACTATCTGCTCGCTCATGGCGTTTCGAGTCTTCTCGGCTGCATCTTGGGCAGCGGGTGTCTTAACCTCGGGTTCGAGAACCCGACCTGCGATCTCAGCCTCCCCCGTCATGTCGTCTACGGCTGCGTTTATCGACTTCAACGTGGCCGACTGATTCGTGACGTAGCCCTCGGCGGACTCGATCATCTCGACCTCGGACCCTATTATGTTGACTTCAGCTTCCCGTGGTTTCGCGTCGAAACGGCTGGCAAGCTCCTCCACTTGAAGCTTGGCGATTTTACGCTCGTACTCAACCTTAGGAGACACATCGACCGTTCCGAACGCGGCATCGAGACGTCCTTCAATTCGCTCTCGGATACTCCCCTCGCGCCCTACAGAGTAAGCTTCTTCTACAGTGGACTCAACATCGAAATCCACGCCCATCTCAGAGGCGGGCAAAGCAATATTCTCCGGCCCGACAATCTTTATCTCCTTGAGAGCACCCGAAGTACGCTCCTCTATGAGAGACTCGGCCTCTTTAGGAGTCTTGCCACCCAGCGCAATACTTCCCACCTCGACACCCCGGTAGACGCGGCCGGAGTTGATCCAGTAATCTGCCATGACGATCACAGCGATCAGCGCGCACACCAAGACCACCGGCCCTACGAAACTCCGACGCTTGGGTCTCTGGTAGGACATCGAACGAGGCACCCCTGACGACGCAGTCGCTTCACGCCGGGCAGCCCTCGCGCTTTTCTTCTTACGGTTCTTCAGACTCAAGAACCAACCTTTCGTACGAAACTGGTAGATATAATGCCGCTCAACGCAAATCCTCCCGGTCCAAGTTCGCCCTGTCTGAGCACACGCCCACAGACGACCATCTCCGACTCCAGACCAAACCCTAACACGAGCCTGAACCTTTAGCCACAACCGTTTACCCTATATTAATCAGTCTATACTTCAACATCAGGTTGAGTATGTTTCCAAAGTAG
The DNA here is from genome assembly GCA_041747155.1 of Rubrobacteraceae bacterium. Taxonomy (GTDB): domain Bacteria; phylum Actinomycetota; class Rubrobacteria; order Rubrobacterales; family Rubrobacteraceae; genus JACDDK01. The sequence goes on along the minus strand of JBGTFQ010000124.1, from coordinate 33,832 downwards.
AGATTGAGGCTGGATAGTGGTGTTTAAGGTGTTCGCTGATCGGGTTCCTGAGATACAATCCGGTTCGTAGAATATTTCGTTCAGATATCCAAAGGAGTTCGGCATGGAAGCTGCTGTAGACGGAGCCAAGATCACATTCTATTCAGGTAGTTTCTGCCCGTATTGCATTCGGGTAAAGAAGGAGTTGGATCGCCTTGACTTGACTTACGATACAGTCAACGCGGACGACGATGGGCGACAAGGTATCATAGAGCTTTCGGGGCAGCGAGCCATCCCGGTAATGACTATCGGCGACGAGGTTCTGGTTGATTCGACACACATTATCCGCGAGTTGCGGAAGCGTTACGGCTCTTAGTTCAAGTCTCTTCCGGGCTTCCCGCGTGAGATAGTTCTTCGAGCACGTATTCGACGTAGAAGGCTACGGAATCCTCCGGGCCTTCCAGAAGAAAAGCGCGGGCCTTGCCTATGGGGTCGAGATCGAAATCGTTCAATTCGAGGATGGTTTCGTCTTCTCCCCACTCTTCCGTCGGACGCCAAGAACCGGGGCCTTGCATGTTGTTTCTCCGAATTACCTCACCCGCGTAGCAACCCAGGCCGTCTACCAACTCTCGAAGGACCGGAGCCTCTTCGGAATCTTCCGGGTCCGAGTTGAGAATGGAAGATAGAAGCTCCTCGACAAGCGGTAGAGTTCCTGGTTCGTAGCCCAGGTCGATATCGCACCGCTCGGCCATCGTCGCTCGGAACAGTTCCGCAAACTCCTCTGGATTGTTCATGTCACCACTCATGAGAGAAAGTTGCAAGAGAGCAGCGGGCTCGTGCGAGTAGAAAAACATCACATCCGACGGTACCGGATACGCGCTCAGTATCTCCACCTCCGCAGACGCGTAGTCCGAACCGCGCAGGATCGAAGCGGCCCGGAGAGCGGCGTCTACGGCCTCGTCACTCCATGGCCCCGTCTCCACTTCGACGAAGCGTTCGACCTCGTCCTGCTCCAAGTGTATAGGCAGGACCGTCTGACCCTGTGGCGAGTGCAATTCCTTGAAAAGCTCCACGATTCGGGCGCCCCGCTGCTCGAAATTACCGGCTACCTGAAGGATAGCGGGCGGACGTGGGGCGTTCTTCTCCAGAACCATCGGTTCCGGGAGGGAAGGCTCAGAAGCGGCAGCCTCCGAAGATCCTTGCTCCTGCGATGGCTCCGAGTCCTCATTTCTGTTTCTTCTCCAAAACATGCGGCCTTACCCCCTAGACTTCGAGCCCCGCTCAACGCGCCGGATTCTAGCATCCCTCAATACGCGACGTCGCCCGAATTTGCCCAACGATCCGTCTGTGTACTACTCTTTATAGTATGACAAAAATACAGGAGCTTATATTCATACGCCACGGACAATCTACCGCCAACGCCGCCGGGATCTGGCAAGGACAACTCGACTACCCACTCTCGGACCTGGGTCGAGAACAGGCATCGCAGGCTGGTCGAGCACTAGCACAGGAGCAACTCGACGCTTTCTACGCCAGTCCCCTCTTGCGAGCTTACGAGACAGCCATGATTATCGCCGCGAATACGAACTACAAGGGTGAAGTCTCCACCGAGCCTGGCCTCGCGGAGAGAGCTGGCGGAACGCTCGAAGGCACCACAGCCGAGCAGAGGATGGAAGACAATCTGGCTCTAGTCGAGAAGTTTTTGTCCTTACCCGAAGAGGAGCGCTGGACGTTGGTTGGAGCCGAGAGCGACGATGATGTACTTCGACGAGTCTCAACATCCGTCTCGGAGATAAGGTCTCAGAATCCACCGGATGCTCGCATAGTTCTCGTCTCGCATGGTGGTGCGATGCGTGCGTACTTCCGAGAGTTATTTGGTGGTGACATCCTGACCGGAAAAACCCGCACGCCAAATGCCTCGATCACACGCATCCACTGGCCGGAGTACAGTGATACTCCGATCCTCACCTCACTGGCTGAGACGGAGCATTTGGACTAATACGGATCGACCCGAATAGCTCTAGCCGAGGATAGATACGCTGCGGGCGTTGGGTCCGCGGTCGTTCGCTCCGACCTCGTATTCCACTTCGGTGCCGGGTTCCAGCGAGCTAGGGTCGCCTTTGAACTCCGAATGGTGTACGAAGAGGTCTTCGCCGGTCGAGCGCACTAGAAAACCGTAGCCTTTCTCCGCGTCGAACCACTTCACACGGCCACGCTCCATGTCCGCTGAGGGAGCAGAGTCTTCGAGGAGCGTCGTTTCGTTTTGAACTTCGATCAAGGGGATGCTCGTCGCGATAGCGGAAATCGCGTCGCTGTCGTTCAGGTCACCGTCTATCCGGTCCATTTCGAGTACGATCGAATCCTCTGCAATCTTGACGACAACCGCATCTACCCCGGCCCAGTGTTCCCGCCAAATAGGATCCTCGGCCACCGAAGGATCCAACCACAATCCCCAGCCGTCACGCTCGCCGTGATCCAGAACCCCCTCGAAGACCTGCTCCGGCTCTCGGGCTCCTCGCTCCCGGCGGTAAATGTCGTTGCGGGAACGGAAGGATTGAACCGAGGATGCGCTTGTTCCGAGGGCATCAGCGATCCAATCATCCGTTTTACCCGCGTCCACCCACTCTCGGATCTGCTTCATATGCGGCTTTAATGCTATGCGCTTCTTGGATTCCGTCATACTCGGGCTTGCTCCTTCTTACTCCTCAACTGATATTTCGAACCGCTTCTGTGCCAAATTGATCTTGATCATGCGTGAACGACAAACCTCATTACGGTGCAGTCTATCATCTTCTACCTTTGTATCTTTTACGCCTGAGTTGCCTGTATAGCTTAGTACCCAAATGGCGCGGTCCTTACCCATCTAGCTCTTCAACTAGACTCGCTCTCGGGCGTAGACGAGTCGCTCTCTTCAGCTTCCTTCGGCACCTCTTCCTCGTTACCTGCGTTGTTGCTAGGACGTTCGGGGTAGTCCGTGAAGTCATCTCGGGCTAAATCTTCCAGCAGGGCACCAGTAATAGGGGCGGGCAGATCTAGGTGCAGCGCGAGGTTTTCGGCAGCGGCGAGCGTCGCGTATTCGTCCCTTGTCTTGGGAAAATCCAGAGCTTCAAGGGCTTTCGCGACAGCTTCGTTGGGGATAAGAGTGTCGCCACCACCCGCGACACGCAAGTATTGCAGCAGGGTGAGATCAAAGCCTTCCACAACCCCGGCTACGGGCTCGGTCTCGTAGATGCCTCGCCGAATAAACAACCGGGTATCGTAGGAATTAGCCCAGCGCTTGAGAACTTCTTTCTCGTCAATGTAGCTGTACTGCGCAACCCGGTGCTGAAATTGCCCTAACAGCTGCCCCGTCATTCTTCGGAGCGATGCATCCCCAAAGAACCACTCCTCACCGTGGACATTCATGATGCCACTGACGCGAGGAATAGTGAACAGTTCTTCTTCATCGTGGAACGTCTCCCGGAAAGACGCGACTAGAGCACGGACCTCTTCGACCGAGTGACCGCTCCTCATGAGGGCTGATTCGTATATAACCAGGGCCGCCGTGTCGTGCTCTTGAGCGAGATCGTCGACTCTCCGGGCTGCACGCATCAGCCGCCGATCGTAATCCTCCAGGTTTTTGATCTTCCACGCCGCCTCGACGGCCCGCTCAGCTACCTCGACCATTCTTATACTCCTAAATCCATTGTTATCCAGCCCCGATCCTTTAAATATACAGCATTTGACATCGGCCTAAATACGACTCCGCAGCGTATAAACTCCTGGCGCAGTCTGCGCAAAGAGACTGTCGGGGTTGTCTCGAACATCCACTGAGAGACGAGCCCGCATGGTGTTCTGGGGTGTGTGTCCCGTACTTGACAGGTAGCCGGATTCCAGGGCGATCTCAGTGATGTCCGTGTAGTGGAGGGGATGACCCATCTCCTCAAGCACCTTACGGGCGGCGGCCTTAAAATCCAAATTAGCTACCCAAGTCCGTCCGGCGTGCTGTCCGGGTAAGCCCCGATCACGCTGACATACGGACAATGCTCCTCAAGATCAAGCAAGGCTTTCTGAACGTGCGCCTCTTCGGGATGCCCCAGGAAATCCGCGAAGAACACGTAGGTCCAAGCCCGCTTGCGGCTCGGGCGGCTCTCGATCCTGACCAGGTTGATCCCAACCCCAGAGAAAGCCGACAAAGCATCTTTTAGAACTCCGGCTCGATCTTTGACCGAAAAAACCACACTGGTTTTGTCTTTGCCAGTCTTTCCCGCCCAGGTCCGTCCCAACACGATAAAGCGCGTCGCGTTGGTCCGAGCATCTTGGATGTTTTGCGCCAGTACGTTGAGCCCGTGAGCGTCCGCCGCCATCACGCTCGCGACCGCTGCGACACCCGGCTCCTTCGCGGCTCGGCTGGCGGCTTCCGCCGTGGACTCGACCTCCTCCACTACCGCTCCCGGCAACTCTCGGCGCAACCAACTCGCTGATTGAGCCAGTGCCATCGGATGCGAACAGACTAACGACACCTCTTCCACCGAGTTGGCGGTCGAGATCAAATTCTGCGAGATCGGCAGATAAACCTCTCCGCAGATCTTGAGCGGACTGTTCATCAACTCGTCCAGGGTATGCGTTACCGCACCCTCCATCGAATTCTCGACCGGCACTACACCATGCTGCGCCTCTCCACGCTCGACACGAGCGAAAACCTCCGCCACGGTCCTCTGCGGTTCTAGGTCCAGACTTGTCCCGAACGACCGTCGGGCAGCCTCGTGGGTGAATGTAGCTTCGGGTCCGAGATACGCGACTTTCAGGCGAGCTTCGAGGGAGATCGAGCAGGAGATGATCTCCCGAAATACCGTCTCAAGGCCGCTGCGAGGGAAATCTCCTTTGCTAAGCTCGAAGACCCGGTTCATCACCGTTCGTTCCCTGGAAGGGACGTAGGTATCTAGACCCTGCTGCTGCTTCAGCTCTCCGATACGACGCGCAGCCCGCGCCCGACGATCCAAAAGAGCGACTATCTCGGTGTCCACCGCGTCGATTTCCTGGCGGAGCGGATCCATCGCCTCCGTCACACTCCGCGCTTCTTCTTCAGCGAACATGGGATACCCCCGTTTTTGAACCTGCATTGATCTCGTTGTGTCTTGGAACGTCGACATGGATCACGTCTGTAGCCTTCCATTGGTGGTTCTGCGTGACTAAGTGAGGGAGCGTGCGTTTCGGCGTTTGGTGAGGACGCACGCCCCCCCGATAAATCGCACGTTTATGTTTAGTGGAAGGCGCATGATGCGTCAAAGTTACCAGAGAAGAGAGGTTGCTGTCAAAGATTTGGAGCTAAAAGATCAACAACAAGGCCGTTACGACCATCGCCAGCGCGAAGCGGTAATAGGCGAAAATACGCAGACTGTGGTTTACCAAATACTCTAGCAGGAACCGTATCGTCACGTACCCAACTATCGCGGAAGTGACGAAACCCGCCACGAACGTCAGGATCTGTGCGCCGCTCATGGTGTCCCCCAGTAAGTCCAGCATCTGCAAGGCACCCGCACCGCCGATAATCGGGACGCTCATTAGAAACGAGAACCGGGCCGCTTCCTCCCGCCGCAATCCGAGGAACAATCCCAATGTAATCGTCGCCCCCGACCGAGACACCCCAGGTACTAGCGCAGCCGCTTGAGCGAAACCAATACCGATAGCTTCCTTGAATCCGAGCTTGTGAGCCTGACGAGTGCGGCTACCGACGATCTCCCCGACGATAAACAACACTCCAACAAGCACGAAGTTAAAGACCACCACCCAAGGGGAACGAACCGCAGTCTCGAAAAATCCCTCAAAAAGAAAGCCGATCACCGCCGCCGGTACAGTCGAGGCGATCACGAGATACGCTAGTCTTTGATCCTTATCGTTGGTCAGATCCCGGTGTGAGAACGACCGAATAAACGCGACTGCCATCTTTACGAGATCGCGCCAGAAGTAGAAGACTATCGCCAGCAGAGTACCCATGTGCAACGCCACATCGAACGAGAGCCCAAACCTGTCCTGATCCAAGCCCAAAAAATACTGCCCGAGAAGCAAATGCCCGGAACTCGAAACCGGCAGAAACTCCGTGAGCCCCTGCACTATTCCCAAAAATATCGCCTCGAAAAATTCCAGCACTATCTAAATCCTTGCTCCTGACCACACGGCTGGCACACTATCGCAGAACCGCCGCCACTTGTCAGGCGGCACTATCTACAGGCCGCTGAGCGCCGCCAAAGCTCGCGAGTCCCGAAGCGTGATACGCCCGGCTTCGACCTCGATTATCTCCCGATTTCGTAGCTCGTTTAGAACCTTCGTGACGGATTCCCGCGTGGATGCGACCATCGCCGCGAGATCCTGATGCGTAAGCCGCAGCTCTATCTTTACGGTTCCATCGTTACCGCGCTCCCCGAATTTTTGGGCCAACAGCGGCAGAAGATTCGCCAGACGAACCTCGGTCTCGCGAGGCAAGAGACACTTGATCAACTCTTCGTACTGCACGAGACGCAACTCAAGGAGCGTCATCACCTTGAAAGCTACCCGTGCGTCCCGCCGGATCGCCCGCTCGACAAAAACTTTAGGAACCTTCGTCACCTTGCACTCTGTCACAGCCTCCGCGTAAGCCCGCTGACGAGCTTCGCCCGCGAACGCTAAATGACCGAAAATATCCCACGGCTTCAACAACCGTAAGGTCGCTTCCTTGCTTGTCGAGTAAGGTCGGAACAACTTCAAAACGCCTTCCCGCAGAACGTACAGCGCGTCACCATACTCGCCTTCGCGATAGACGGCATCACCCGGCTGATAGATTCGATCAGCGGTCGCAACCCCTGCCTCGTCCAGCAACGATAAGAGATCCCGACACTCACTCTCCTGCAAGGCCGTATACTCGGACAATGGAAGGTCAGGATGCATCCAATACACCCCTCCTATCGTTGTCAGTCTGACTCGGTTTCATCTTATTTTGTACTAGGCCGTAACACATTGATACATTGTACACTACGCAGCGGCCCCAGTCTCCTTGTGGCGCAGGGACGAAAGAGTTTGATTGAGTTAGAATGCGGTCGAAAGCCGTGAGCGACTTAGGAGTGAAGATGCGGAGAGAGCGAATAGTGTTTGCGATCATGGTCTTCGTTATGATCATCCTCTTTGCTTTCACGTTCGCCGTCCTCGGCAAGGGTGAGTATGATCCCTCGGAGGCAGTCGCTCCGGTCCATTACTTACTCGCCTAGACTGTTCTTGTAGCTATTTGGCATGCTCTGACCGACTGACAACTTGACTAGCCGCTCAACTACGGATTAGTCTCCTACTCCACGATTTCATACCGGCTCATCTTGGGTCGTCCGGTAAGCAGATTCCCCGCGCCTCCCTTTCCGTGCGCCTGAACGAATGCCTCGCTACCGACCCATGATTCGAAAGCCTCGGGGCTCTCCCATCGAGTAACGACGAGCACCTCGGTAGCGTCTTCGGAGCGGAGCACCTCCATAGACACGAAGCCGGGGAAGCTCTGGACGCTGCCTCGACTCTCGGTGAAACGCGCCACTATTGCGTCTGCAGCGCCTTCTTCAACGGGTAGGCTGTTGGTTATCGCGATCATGCGCAAGCCTCGTTCAATGAGCCACCATGATTCCGCCGCCACCGAGCCGCTTAGCCATCTTCAAGGCTTTTACCGCCTCGCTGACGACAGCGCTACCCGTCTCGCCGTGCAGCGGATACTCCGAGACCCCGACATCGATCTCGAAGCTCTTCTTCTCGCCCCTAAGCCGTTCGAGAACATCTTCGGAGAGTTGGTAAGCTGATTCTGCCGTACTCTCTGGCAACACGACACAGATCTCGTCGTCCCCGAGCCTAGCGCACACAGCGTCGTCAGGGGCGGTGTCACTAACAGCTTCGGCCAAGCGGCGGATCACCCGCCGCGCCTTCTTGACTTTCCCTTGCGCGACGGTCTCCGAAAAATTAGCTACGTCGAAGATGGCGACCGCAAACCGCTCTGTCGAAGCAACTACTTCAGGGAGTAGCAAGCGATTGAACAAATCGCTGTCCGGCAGACCCGTCACGAGGTCAGTGGCAGCGGCCCGGCCCAGGGCTTCCTGCATCTTCTCGCGATCGACCGCCTCGAATGCCTGCAGCGCGGCACTTGTAACCCAGTCAGAAGCTGCGAGCATCTTTCCGAAGAATCCCGCGACCTCCAAGCCGTTCATGTCCTCGAAGTCTATGTGGATCTCTACGGTCCCGAACACGGCCCGGCGCAGAGCGGCGAAGTCCTCGATCACCCCCACCGCGTCACGTCCGAGGTTGTGCTGATGCGCGGATATCTCACGCACCAGAGCGTGAGTATCCCCTCCCCGGCTAAACGTCGCCACACCCTCCGGGCTGCGAAGAAACTCGACAAAGACAGCCGTCACGCGCTTTATGTCCTTGGTAAGAAGTTCGAACGCTTCGCCGTCCGGTTTGGGAGAAACGTTCGCTCGCCACATCTCGACGATCTCGTCTATTCGATGTTCGATCTCGTCGGCTATCCGCAAAGTTTGCTCCACAGCCAAAATATACCCCCGGTCGATATTCCCTTTGATGAAACCTTTCGTGCCTCCGCGACGTATAAATCACTACAGTCCAGACAGGAGGCAATGTTGTTTGTGAAAACTATATCAAAATCCAGGGTAACACTAGTTTCGTTTACATGCGACGGGGAAAACTAAGAGTAGTTTCTAAAATTAGTATTGGGTAAAATTACGTTTGACCAGGAGGACGTAATGGCGAAAACCAATTTACAGAAATCGCCTCGGGAGTCGGAGACACCGGAGCTTTTGGCTAAGTATTTGGCTCACATCGGACAGGGAAACCTGCTCACGCACACGGAAGAGATTGAGCTTTCAGAGCGGGCTAAGGCCGGCGACAGTCGCGCTAGGCGGCGGCTCATCGAGAAGAACCTGCGCCTTGTTGTTAGCGTCGCGAAAAAGTATCGCGGATATGGTCTGCCGTTTGAGGATCTTATTCAAGAAGGAAACATCGGATTGATGAAAGCGGTCGAGAAGTTCGATCCCGACCGGGGATTCAGGTTCTCGACGTATGCGACGTGGTGGATCCGCCAAGCTGTGCAACGCGCTGTTGCCGACAAGGGCCGTACTATCAGAGTTCCTGTACACATGACCGAGAAGATCCGGAAGGTCAGTCGCGCCTACAATGAGCTTTCCGTCGAATTCGAGAGGGAGCCTACGAGCGAGGAAGTAGCGCAACGCTTGCAGTGGGATATAGAGGAAGTACGACTCACAATGCGAGCGATGCCCGACGCCACGAGTTTGGATCAGCCGGTCTCAAGCGACGACACTTCTAGCCAGCTCGGGGATTTTATCGAGGACGAGAAAGTCTCGGACACCCCGGATACGGTAATGCGAGAGATCGAAACCGTACAGCTCCAGGAGGCGATCGAACAGCTTCCCGAGCGCGCGCGGTACGTGCTGGTGCGGCGATATGGACTCGACGACCGTGACCCGGCTACCCTGGCCGAACTCGGCGACGAGTTACAGATCTCGCGAGAGCGAGTCCGGCAGCTACAACGCGAAGCCGAACGTATCCTCAAAGGCGGCGAATACGGTCGTGTCCTACGAGACGCCGTCGCCTGAAAGCCACAAAACTAGCGATTCGAGGACCGGGCGAATAAAAACCCGGTCCTCTCTTTTTCTCCCCCTTTGATCTGCTAACCTCCGAACACGATGCGTTATGTTTCCAGACAGACCTTTGCACTGTGGACGGCGGCCTTCGTACTGTTTTCGATCATAGCCGCGACCGGAGCCACGTATAGCGCGGACTTCGGGCTCGTGCGGTACTTCCAGCGAGGAGCATCGGAGCCTCTGGATGCTTTTGGAGGGTTCTTCTCGACAGTCGGTGGCTGGGAGATTACGAGTGTGTTTCTGGTTTTGCTCACCGGGTTTATGGCTTGGCGTGGGCGTTGGCGACTAGCCGCGTGGGTTGTGGGAGTTTTTCTGGCTACGGCCTTTCTCGAATATCTTCTGAAATCTTATCTGCCGGTGCCACCCATCCCGGATAGCTTGGGACGGTCAGAGGGTTTCGCGCCCACGTTGGAGATCGAGTACGACTATCCATATCCGAGTGGGCATGTTTTGCGTTCCACGATCCTGCTTGGAGCCCTGTATCTGTGGAGCGAGCGTCGGTGGGTAGGTGTTTCGAGCGTGTTGTTCCTGCTCGGGATGAGCTTAACGAGGATCTACCTCGGAGTTCATTGGCCGTCGGATGTCATTGGCGGATTCCTGCTAGGAGCAGCGGCTGTGGCTCTAGTGTTCGCTCATCCGGCAAAAGCGAAGGAGAAGACCTAATATGCGCGTGACCGTGGTAGGAACCGGAACCGCCGTACCCAACTTGGAGCGACGGCAGAGTTGTGTGGTTGTGGAGTCTGAAAGCGAGGTTTTGGTCTTTGATCTCGGGTCCGGGGCCGTGCGCGGGATGCTCAGCGCGGGTCTGGACCCTCTCTCCCTCGACCACATCTTCTTTACGCATTTTCATCCCGACCACACCGTAGACATTGTGCCACTGCTCTTCGCCCTAAAGTACGGAACCACCGAACCCCGAACCAGACCTTTGACGATCACCGGCCCTCAACCCTTTACTGACTTCTACGCTCGAATAGCAGGCGTGTGGGGAGAGTGGATAACCGGAGACTACCCGACCGACCTCTCCGAACTACCCCAGGAATGTCCATCCCCCATCGAGCTAGCTGGACTCTCGATCACTTGGGCGCCAGCCAAACACCGCCCGGAAAGTATCGCCTACCGAATAGAGTCCGAAAATACCTCCTTCGTCTACACCGGAGACACAGAGTACAGCCAATCCGTGGTGGAACTGGCCAAAGGCGCGGACACTATGCTGATCGAATGTTCTTCCTCAGACGACAAGCCCATCCCCGGTCACCTTACGCCATCAAGCGTCGCTCGTATCGCCACCGAAACTCGGGTGCGGCGCGTAGTGTTGACCCATATATATCCACCGGCTGAAGCGCTGGATCTGGTATCAGAAGTTGGTCGAGGCTTCGACGGAGAGGTGATCCTGGCCCACGACGGCCTTAAACTAGACTTCTAACAGCGCGTGGAGAACTGCAGCGGACTTGCTAAGAACTGGCACAGTTGGCGCAACGGCCATGAAGTGTGATCTCATGCCAATCCGTAACGAATCCGGTCTCACGCTCGACCTGTAAGGCTAGATACTCCATCAATTCTTCGTTGAACTCGATGACTTCGCCGCAGTCTTCGCAACGTGCGTGATGGTGAACCCTCTCAGTTGCAAGCTCGTAGCGGAAATATCCCTCCCCGAAGTCTTCCTTCCGAACGATATCCAGCTCCGTCAAGAGGTCCAGAGTCCTGTACACCGTCGACAGTCCAAGCTCAGGATGTGGCCCCTTCACCCGGTCGTACAACTCTTCGGCGGAGAGATGCCGCTCGCCCTCCAACTCTCGCACGATGACGCGACGCTGGTTCGTAAGACGATAACCCCGGCTACGTAGGATCTGCTCGAACTCGATCACACCCCCAGTGTAGACCCCCACAGGGACAAGATCAAGAATCGCTCTTGATATTGCCCTTCGTCGACGTATCGGCGGAGAAGGTTCGTTTGCGTCCGCCAGGCCACCAGTTCCAGTCACCGAGCACGCGCATGGTAGCCGGAACCAGCAACACCCGGATGATAGTCGCGTCCACGAAGACGGCCACCGCCAGACCGAGGCCGACCGCTTTGGTAAGGATGATGCCAGTAAACGCGAAAGCTCCCGTGACGACAATAATTATCGCCGCCGCCGACGTGATAATTCCCGCCGTCGCCACGAGCCCCTTCGACACGCTGGCCGTATTGGAATCTCCGTTCTCGTAAGCCTCTCGGATGCGCGACAGCAGGAACACTTCATAGTCCATCGAAACCCCGAAGATCGTGGAGAACAGCAGGATCGGCAACGTCGAATCCACGAAGCCAAGCGGCGTGAAGTTCAGGATTCCCGACAAATTCCCGTCCTGAAAGACGAAGACTATAGCCCCGAAGCTCGCCGAGAGACTAAGGATGTTGACGATCACCGCCTTCAACGGCAGCAACACGGAGCGGAAGGTCAGCAACAGAACTAGATACGTCACCACCAGCACGAACGCCACGGCCAGCGGCGCTTTCCCGTAGACGGTCGAGATGAAGTCCCGCTGCCCAGCCGAGAGTCCGCCCACCAGAAAGCTCGTCTGAGCCGGAGCCTCCACCGCCCGAACTTCCTCGACCGCGCCCCGCGCCTCTTCACTGTAAGGGTTGTCCGCCGTCACGCCGCGCAACAGCGCCCGATCCCCTGCGACATAAGCATCGACAGCCTCCTGTAACTCGTCTGAATCCTGGGCCTCGGGCGTTTCGAGGAAGGCCGCCACGCTTTTCGGCGTTGGATCCCCTTTCGCGGGGATTCCTTCCGGTAGCTCGGGGAGTCGTTTGTCAAGCTCCTCGGCGGAACGTCTTTCGGCCTCCTCCCGGACTTTCTCCTCGGCTCCAGGTGGCACACTCCCAAACTGGTCGCGCAACTTGTCCAGTTGCTCTTGCACGCCCTCATCGACCCGCTTGGCGGCCTCGGCCTTGCCTCGCTCGCGGCCATCGGCCACGCCCTTGACATATTCGCGGGTCGCCTCCGCTCCAACGGTGTAGATGCTGTCTACCCGCTCCACACCCTTTGTGTTTTCTATACGATTACCCAGGGTTTCAATGGCCTCAAGGCCGGTCGCGCTTGTCGGGTTATTGTCATTTTGAGCGATGATCTCCATCGGAGTCAGGCTCGCGTATTCAAAATCCTTTTTGAGAACGTCGTCGCCGACGCGAGACTCGTACTCAGTTGGTAGAACGCTGGCTTCGGGGATGCCGATCTTCATATGCGCCACCGGATAGAGGAGTGCGCCGAGGATACCGGCTACGAGGACTATCACGATCACAGGCCGCCGCATTACGATCTCCGCGCTGCGCTGCCAGAAACGTTGGCCGGGAGCGCCCCCGCGCCGTCGCAAAGCTAGGGCGTTGATCCTATACCCCAGGACCCCGAGTATCGCCGGGAGCAGCGTCAGGGCCGCCGTCACCGAGACAAGAACTACCAGCACCCCGGCGGCTCCGATCGAGCGCATGAACATGAACGGGAAGAACAGCAATCCTGACAGCCCGATCAAGACCGCCGTGCCAGAGAAAAAGATTGACCGTCCAGCCGTCGCAACTGTCCGGGCCACCGATTCCGCTACCGGGAAACTCTCTAATTCTTCCCGGAACCGACTGACCGCAAAGAGCGCGTAGTCGATACCAAGACCGAGCCCGAGCATGGTCGAAAGCGTCAGCACGAAGACGGACATGTCGTAGGCACCCGCCACGAAATACAGTATCGCCAACGTAGTCACGACGCTGACCCCACCAATAAGAACCGGAACCCCCGCCGCCACCAACGTCCCGAAAGCCACGATCAGGATAAGCAACGCGAACGGGAACGCATACTTCTCGGCCTGTCGAATATCCTCGTTGCTGGCCTCTTCGAGATCCTGATAAACTGCCGGAGCACCCGTGACATAGGTGGTCAACACGTCCGACCGAACCTTGCCGCGAACCTCCTCCACGATCTGCCGCGTATCGTCCACCGAGACGTTGAAGCCGATCACCGCATAGCTTTTTTCTTCGTTCTTGGAGATGAAACGGTCATCTTTGGTATCTGCGTAAGTCGTCACGAATCGGACTTCGTCAAGCTTTCGAACGTCTTTCAGGGCCTGAGCTTCGGCCTTCTGGTAATCGTCGCTTTTAGCGTTTAACCCATACCCTTCAAAGACGATTGTTAGAGTCGCGGGAGAGACGCCGAACTCGTCGACCATCGTCTCCTGGACGCGCTCGGCTTCGTTACCGGAACCGTCGAAGCCGCCACCTTTTAGTCGGTCGGAGAGGTTAGGCGCGAAAAATGCGCTGGCAACCAACACCGCCGCCCATGCGACGAGCACAGCCCAGCGATAGCGGTAGGTAAAAACACCCAGACGCTCGAAAACGTTCAAGGGCTAACTAACGACGCTTCCTCTAACCAGACACATGGACGATATGTTACTCGACTCCAACATTTTCGATGGGCTCTTTATCACACGAGAGGTCGGCAAACGCTGAAAATCAACGTCAATCGTCCGAGATCTCGAACGGCGAGACTGCCCACACTCGTCCGTCGCGCATCGTTTGCAAGATCTCTTTGGCGGTGGCGGCCAATTCTGTCAGCTCTCCGGTTCGTTCTCCGGGAGCCTGACGGGTGGAAGGTGGCGTGACCATGATCGGCTCTTGGGCCACGTTGCTTCCCGCTAGTTCGCGGGCTTTCCGCAGAGCGTCTCGGTAGCCGCCGATCTCATCGACCAATCCGCGTTCCCGAGCTTCGGTTCCCGTCCATACTCGACCACCGGCTATCGGCTCCAGTTCTGTTTCCGGTAGGTTTCGGCCTCTGCGGACTCTATCCTTGAATTCTTCGTAGAAGGCGGAGAGTTGGTGATGGAGTACGGCGAGTTCGTCGCTGGATGGACGCTTCGCTGGGTCGAGGATTCCAGATCTCGCACCGTGCTGTACGGCGACGGGATTTATGCCGAGTTTCCTGTATAGATCCTCGGCCACCGGACGGATCGAGACGACACCTATCGAGCCGGTGATGGTGTTGCGTCTCGCCAGTACGTGATCCGCCGCTGCGGAAACATAGTACCCTCCGGATGCCGCCGCTTCGCCCATCAAAACCACCACGGGCTTCTTCTCCCGGATACGCTCGACTTCGCGCCAGATGAGATCCGAAGCCAAAGCATCACCACCTCGCGTATCGACATGAAACAAAATCGACGCGACATTCCGACTCTTCTCCGCCGCCCGCAACGCCCCCACCACGGAATCACTCCCGGCTTGCTCTCCACCCAACAACGGCACCGGAACCGGCAATCGCCGACTCTTACCCCGGACTATCGTCCCGGAAAGACTCACTATGCCTACTCGCCGCCGCGCCCACTCTCTATAAGGCTTTCGCAACACTTTTCTGGCTTCGTCCCACTCAGAAAGCCTGGCCTGTACCCCATCTTCGCCGAGTCTCCGGGCGAGATCATCTTCGTAGCACACGCCATCCAGCAACCCGACCTCAACGGCCTCCCGAGCCGGATACGGAGCACCGTCGATCCGTCCCCGCGCCTCATCCACCGTCACGCTCCGACCAACGGAAACAGCGTCCAACAGCGTCTCGTACCGATTCCGGGTAAGCCGCTCGGCCTGCTCACGGGCCTCGGGCGAGAAATCCATGCGCGTGTACGTATCCCCGGCGGACTTGTACGGCGATACGGCGACGACCTCAGCCTCCACACCCACCTGCCCAAGCGCGTCCTTCAAGAAATTAATCTGGCTCCGAACGCCGGTCACGGCAATCGTCGCCAACGGAGTCGCCAGTATCTCGTCCGCAGCACTCGCGAGGAAATAGTCCCGGCTGTCGGCTCCTATAAGATAAACAACGACTCGCCCCCCACTATCTTGGTAACGCAGGATCTCCGACCTAAGCTCTTCGATAGCAACCCATCCAGCATCCAAATTTCCAACCCGTAGCACCGCGCCCTTGGAACGACCATCTCCTGCGATGACATCGAACCTTCGACGCAACTCCTGCAGACTCGGTGGTGTTGGCCCAGGGCTCAACCTCCGGCGCACGAATCCAACCCTCCGCTCAAGCTCTGGTAGCGAGCCTGAAATGTCTAGAAAGACGTAGTCTGGTGAGAGTCTGAGACGAACCGCAGCGTTACGCAAAGCCCGGAACATGTTGGTTAGAATGGTAATTATCGTCGCCACTATGCTAGATGGTATACCCCATTATTCGGGTGTTTCCTGTGATAGACTCGTGATCAGGAATGATTATTAGTTCGATGTAATTGGAGTGGCTTTAGGGTGTCGATGGTCTTGGATAAAGAGGTGCGGGAGAAGTTTCGTCGGTCGGGGTTTACGTTGACCTCGCAGCGGCGGGCGGTCTTGGAGGCATTGAAGTCGAACAAGGGTCATCCGTCGGCGGAGGATGTTTATCTTTCGGTGAAGAAGAGCAATCCTCGGGTCGCGCTTGGGACTGTATACCAAGCTTTGTCGGTTCTGGAAGAGATAGGGGTGGTCCACTCCAAGCGTTGGGCGGACAGTCCTGCTCGTTACGACCTGAACCTTGAGCCACATCTGGATATCCGATGCCGGAGTTGCGGTTCGGTCTCCGAAGTTCCGAATGTCGGGCTCGGCAATCTGGAATCGGACATTCGCCAAAACACGCCTTACGAGGTGACACGGACGGCGTTGGTGGTCGAGGGAATCTGCCCTGCCTGTCGTATAGAAACCTAGATCCACCCCTTTTGAGTCGCGTGGGGCTTTACCCACGGGCTGTCAAACTGTAATCTGGGGGATGTGTTGCTGGAGAGTTCATCGCGAGGATACATGATGGGGGAAGCTAGATGAGCGTCGATTCACCCGAGCCGTCCCACGCATCCGAGGAAGAAGCTCTGCGGGCTGTCGAAGAGCGTATGGCGGCGGCGGACGAGCTTATAGAGAGCCTGGAGACCGAAGTCGCAGAGCTTCGCGGGGATCTCGTGCGGGCAACGAAGGCGTTGGAGGCTGCCCAGGATGAAGTCGCCGCCCGAGGCGAGGCCGTCGAAGAGTCCGGGGAGGCTCGCGAACGTTCGGCGGCGGAGTTCTCCGAGGAGATCCGGGTTCTCCGCGAGACGGTCAGCAAACTTCGTAACCGTCACGCCGACGAGCAGCTGCAGCTTCGCAACGAACACATAAACGACCTTGCGAACCTTCGGACGAGTCTGGAGGAACAGCGGCGAGAGGACATGGCCTCCGCCGGTTCCGAGGAGAGGTTCCAGAACCTGCGGGAAGAGTTCCGGCGGGAACGCGAAGCCTTGAAAAAGCAACACGCCGCCAAGCTCGAAGCGTTGAAGGTCGACCGCGAAGAGTGGGAAGAAAAGCTGCGGGCCGGATACCGGGAGATCCAAGAACTCCACGAGTCGGAGATGGCGGAGATCACGGAGAAATCCGAGACGGAGCGCGAGGAGATCGAACGCTCCATCCGTGAAGTCTACGAGAACACGCTAGCAGGGGAACGCATGTCCGCATCAGCCAACCAAGAGGCCACGCTGCAGGCTCTCCGAAGCGCGGCGGCGGGTCGTGAGTTGGAGTTGCAGAAGGATTACCAGTCCGCCGTGGAGGCTCTGCAAGCTGAGATCGACAATCTCCACGCCGAGATGGAGCGTCGCGCCCGCGAGTACGAGGAGACCAGCCAGGCAGCGGTTCAGGGAGTCAAGCGGCAGGCCGCAAGCCGCGAGAACGAATTGCGGAAGTCAAATCAGGTCCGCATAAGAGAGATCGAAGAATCGGCGGATCGCCGGGTGGCCGCGCTCCAGGCTCAGCGGGAGGCGGACAACAGAGCACTATCCGCTCGTCGAGAGCAGGATCTCGCAAGCCTTCGACGCGAATACGAAGATCGGCTCGCGGTCGAAGATGAGCGGCGTAAGTCTGAGACTTGGGCGCTCGAAGAACGGTTATCCGGTGACGGTTTACGGCGTGAATCCGAAGCCCGCGTTTATGCGGCGCGGCTCGTGGAACTAGAGTCCGAGACGCTAGACGCCAAGACCTCTTACGAACGCGATGTAGAGACCACAGCGGAAGGATTTGGAGAGGAGATCTCCCGTCTCGAAAGCCGTATCGCCGAACTCGAAGACTCCCTTGGGGAAGCCGAAAAGGACCGCGACGAAAAGCGCCGGGACTTCGAGGAGCTGCGCACGCTGGTTGAGAGCGGCGAAACAGAGCCCGTACCGGAGACAGAGGGCGAAGAAGGATCTTCAGACGAGCGGCTCCAAGATCTCGAAGCACAACGCATACTGTCCGAAGAACGGATCCAGGATCTCGAAAGACGACTCGAAGGGGCCGAGAACGAACGACAGAGCGCCGTCGAAGAGTTGGAGGAAACCCTAACCACGCTGCGCCGCGTCTCCGACCCCGAGCAGCGTCTTCGAGCGGGTATCGAGCTATTCAACGCCAGCCAACATACCCGAACGGTCTCTTCGATCTCCAAAGCACTCGGGCTTCCCGAGGTCCACGCCGGAATCGACGATGCGAACGGCGGCAAGCCCATCCTGTCGTTCGTTTGGGGCGATATGGACTGGCACAGATACGTCGCGGACCCGACCGAAGGCGTCGAAGAGCCGCGAGTTTACTTGATCGGCACCGGCAACGAACCCGAAGACCTGCGTCGCCACGGCTGGCATCCTAACGCCCGCATGGACGCCAAGGGACTTCTCAAACTAGGTGTGCAAGCCCGCTAGACGGGATCCGTGTAAGCAGCTATTGGCTATCATCGTGTAACTCGCCTCAGACCAAGGCTGCAAAGAGATATTCAATCAAAATCAAACCTCAGCGGTTTACGCTTCAGGAGTCCGAGAGAGAGGAAAGGCCGCAAACCTTGCCAGAGGCTGTCCGACATCTCGCGTTTTCGCAGAGAACTATTGAATGCGAACGTCCGGTACGCACTCCATCGCAAGAAAAGGCCCAGCGCAACCAAAAACCGTATCGCAATAAGCGAAGAAAGATTAGAATGCTTAGACAGAAGGATCTCTCGGGATGCCAGTTGGTTTAGCAGCAAGGTGCTGAACTCCACGCGGTGCCCGCCGGTACGATCTCCGCCCCCGAAATGTACAACCCTTGATGAAGGTATCTGTACTACATCCAGACCTGATCGGTGAACTCGTCTGCAAAGATCCAAGTCTTCCGAGTAAAGGAACATCGACTCGTCAAAGCCTCCGAGCCGCAAAAAGTCTCCGCGCCGAATGGCCAGACAAGCTCCCGAAAGCGCGGATCGACGTCGCCTCACATGCGGCGGGTGTATCCGATCGACGAGATATTGCCACCAATATACTGGTTTCCACAAGTGCAACTGCATCAGCGCGGTGCCCACCACGTTCTGCGGCAACAAGTAGCTTTCAGGTTTCGGGCGCAGTTTGCCATCAATAAAGAGAGGACCGCAGATTCCAGTGGCTTTACGCATGGCCAACTCTTCGACTAGCTTCCGGGCCGCTCCGGGTAACAACACGACATCCGGATTGACGAGAACCAATATGTCCGAGTGGCCCTCTCCGACTCCCACGTTGTTGGCCTTTCCGAACCCCAAATTCTTAGCGTTCTGGATCACGCTGACTTCAGGGTACCTTCGGGAGACGTAGTCGACTGTCCCGTCCACAGAACCGTTATCCACAACGTACGTACGGCTCGACGGGACGCCGAAAGACGCAAGGCTCTCCAGACACGCACCAATGAACTGACGGGAATTGAACGAGACGATAATGAAATCCACGCTCGTAGCATCACTGCTCATGCAGACATCATACAGGAACGATCACATTTGGCAGACTAGCGCGCGTCCGCCTGAGACTGCGAACTTGTCAGAGTAAAGGACGTTTGGTTAACTTGGCCGCATGAAGCCAGCTACCGGCGAAGGAGCCGACAAGCCCATCAACACGGGCAATGAAGCACCCAACCCGTCCAACCAATCGAAAGTGGCAGTGAATATCCCGTCGAAACCGGTGATCAGGATACGACCGACCAAGTCGTGGGTGTCGCTCGATTTGCGGGATCTATGGGCGTATCGGGAGTTGCTCTATTTTCTGACGTGGCGCGATGTGAAAGTGCGCTACAAGCAAACGGTACTTGGAGCCGCATGGGCGATTGTCCAGCCATTGTTTATCACCCTGATCTTCACGGTGGTCTTTGGAAGACTCGTGGGACTTCCATCCGACGGCTTGCCCTACTTGCTCTTCGCATATTCTGGACTTCTTGTGTGGACGTTCTTCGCCAACGCCGTATCGAATAGCGCGAACAGCTTGGTCGCCGACTCCAGGCTCATCTCCAAGATCTACTTTCCGCGCATGATCATTCCTGGCGCGGCTGTAGGAGCTATGCTGGTGGACTTGGCCGTGGCATCCCTTGTGTTGGTCGGATTGATGCTGTTTTACGGTGTGGAGCTCGCATGGGGAATTTTGATGTTGCCTGTGTTGGTGGCCCTAACAACACTGCTCGCGCTAGGCATGGGGATGTGGTTGGCTGCGTTAAACGTCAAGTACCAAGACATTCGATACGCTTTGCCGTTCCTGATCCAGCTCTCTATCTATGTCTCGCCAGTCATCTACCCATCGAGCTTGTTGCCGGAGAGGATGCAGTGGATATACACTCTAAACCCTCTCACAGGGATTATAGAAAACCTGCGCGCCGCACTTTTCGGTCTCAATTTCGACTGGCCCGCGCTTCTGGTGTCGGTGGCGATTACGGCGGGCGTTCTGGTATACGCCGCGTATACTTTCAGGCGCATGGAACAAAATTTTGCGGACATCGTCTAGAGGCCCATGAAACCTATTGTCGTCGCCGAAAACTTGAGCAAACAGTACCAAATAGGCGAGAAGCAGGCCCATTACGCATCCCTGCGTGAGAGCATAACGGGTGCCGTGCGCTCGCCGCTCAAGCGCCTGAGGAAGAGAGCACACTCCACTGAACGAACCGTGTGGGCACTCCGCAATGTCAGCTTCGAGGTTGAGCCGGGTGAGGCTGTAGGTATTATAGGCCGCAACGGTGCTGGGAAATCCACGCTGCTCAAGATTCTCTCGCGGATCACCCTGCCCACGTCGGGTAGTGCGGATCTTTACGGACGATTCGGTAGTCTTCTAGAAGTTGGCACTGGTTTTCATCCCGAGTTGACCGGACGTGAGAATATACACCTCAACGGAGCGATACTAGGCATGAAACGCCGGGAGATAGACCGTAAGTTCGACGAGATCGTGGCTTTCGCCGAGACCGAGAAGTTTCTCGACACGCAGGTGAAGTACTATTCGAGCGGCATGCATATGCGTCTGGCTTTCGCCGTGGCTGCGCATCTAGAGCCGGAGATTCTAGTGGTGGACGAGGTCCTGGCCGTTGGCGATGCAAACTTCCAGAAGAAGTGTCTGGGAAGGATGGGCGAAGTCGCTAAGGAAGGCCGAACCGTGCTCTTCGTGTCACATAACATGACAGCGGTTCAGAGCATGTGCGAGCGTGCTATATGGCTGCATGACGGCGAATTATTGGAGGATGGTCCTCCCGGTCAAGTAGTTTCGAATTATCTGAGCACGTCTTTCTCGACCACGACGGAGCAAAAATGGGCGGAAGCCGAAACGGCCCCAGGCAACGGACTGGTGCGGCTGAGATCCACTAGGGTACGCCCCGAGAACGGGACGCACTCCGACCCAATTACCGTCCGAACCCCGTTCGTGATCGAGTTCGAGTACGATAACCTTCATTCAAATTCCGTCCTGCATCCAAGCATCATGCTGTTTGATGAAGAAGGAACACTCGTTTTTCACAGCGGCCCGTCCCGGGAACCGGTTTGGAACGGTCATCCCTTCCCGATCGGTCGCTTTCACAGCGAATGTCACGTTCCAGGCGACCTTCTAAACGACGGAGCTCATCGGGTAAGACTGAGCGTCATCAAAGATTTCCGGGAGCTCTTGTTCCGCTACGACGACGTTCTATCTTTCGATGTGCGTGAAGCTGCGGAAGAGCGCAAGCACGGCTACGCCAAAGTACCCGGAGCCGTAAGACCGCGTCTGGACTGGCAGACGAAGATTGTGGAAGAGCACGGAGAGTTACGTTCGCAACTTGACAATGACAGTGCCGAATGACAGGAAAGTCAACCACCCGGAGTGTATGTAGGAGCGCAGTTGTTCTGGATATCTGGTAATCGTCAGCGTTTCAGAGCGGTTCGGCGACGGCTCAAGGACAAGAGTCACCAACTCCTGAATCCCAATTCGAGTTCGCTTCGGCGGGATCCTGTCGGGGAGAGACGTGTAAACCCCGGAAACATCGTCTGGATCTTTGGCAACGGCCGAAGCGGCAGCACGTGGCTCAGTGACATGATGTCCGAGATGACCGACCATGACGTGTGGTTCGAGCCTCGCGTGGATTCCGTTTTCGATCTCCAGAAGCTCGAAAATTATTCAGGAGAGAACCACATCCTGAACCCACGATACAGGGGGATCTGGCTAGGCTCCGCGCGGAACCTCGTCCTAGATATGGCCGACGCTAGATTTCCTCAAATAACTCAAACCAGATACTTGGTGGTAAAAGATCCCGGTGGTTCCGAGGCTGCGCCGGTGATTATGCAGGCTCTGCCCGAAAGCCGGATAGTCCTACTAGTTCGGGACCCAAGAGATGTAGTCGCTTCTTGGCTGGATGCCGCCAGGAAAGGCGGCTGGGTAAACAAGCAAAGAGCAAGAATTGGACAGGAAGGGCCGCCGTTGGCGGACTCCGACCCTGACACTTTCGTGAAACGCCATGCCCGCACATACCTCAACAACGTCGGCGGGGCCAGTAAAGCCTATAACTTCCACCGGGGCCGCAAAGCGGTAGTTCGATACGAAGATTTGAGAGCCGACGCTCTCGGCACTATGGCAAAGCTGTACAAAGAATTAGAGATCCCGATAGTTGCGGAAGAGCTCTCGCAGTCAACGAAGAAACATGCGTGGGAGAGGATACCTGAGAGGGAAAAAGGAGTCGGCAAGTTCTACCGAAAGGCGGCTCCCGGAGGTTGGCGGGAGGACCTCACACCTATACAAGCTAGGACCGTCGAGAATATAACCAGGCCTCTGGCGGGGAGATTCTATCCAGATTTAGCTTCCAGCGAACCCACGTCTTTTTGAGCTTGATCCTGAACAACAGCCATAAAAACATGTCTTCAGTGTTCAGCGTTTCGAGAGATGATAAGGTGGTCGACTATGAATGAATACAAGAAAAACGGCTATGTCCTACGTAAGGGTTTCTTCGAGAAGGAAGAGTTGGACAGAATTCGAGACGAAGCAAAAGAAATCTTCGCCTCTCAGATGCTCCGTTACGGTATCATAGGCTCTTCCAGCATAGACGAGCGAGACTTCGAGTCCGGCATGGTAGAGCTTTTCGAGAGAGACATGCAGACCTTCGCCAACTGCGGCAAGCAGGCCCAACATCTCATCTCCCTTCACCGTTTATCGCTGGACGAGCGGATCGTATCTGTACTCGGAGACCTCGGTCTGGACTTTCCGAACGTGAGCACGAGACCCGTTATGTTCTTTAACGCAGAAAACCTTGCTAAGAAAGAAGTCTACTGGAAGATGGCGGCCCACCAAGATTGGCGGAGCATGCAGGGTTCGCTGGACTCGGTCGTCGTATGGGTTCCCCTAGTGGACGTAAACAAAGACCTGGGGGCTCTCGAAGTCATTCCCGGCAGCCACAAGTGGGGACTCCTGAAAGCGGAGATGACAGAGGGTTATGGAAAATTGCACGGAGAGGTCGAAGAAACAGAGATCCTTTCAGTGGAAGTGGAGAAAGGCGACGCGCTGTTCTTCTCCTCTTTTCTGGCACATAAATCCGGAACAAACGTGACCGACTCGATCCGTTGGTCATGCCACTTCAGATATAACAACCTTCGCGAGCGAACGTTCGTCGAGCGAGGGTTCCCCCACCCTTACTTATATGCGCCTCAAGAAGATCTCATAACCGAAAACTTCCCTTCAAGGGAGTTGGTTGGCGGGATCTTCGAGTAGGTCCGAGAGTTGCCGATTTACAAAAACCGCACGGTGTTTGAGGTTGCGCGAGGCTTGAAAGCTTTCTTCAAGCTGGAGGCTGGGCTAACTCGCGGCCAAGTGCCGGAGTTCGAGAGACTCGGAACCACGCCACGCATCTCACCGCCGAGCGGAGCCATGAGGCACAGGAGGGTGAATACTGAGCGCGTGATCTGGCTTCTGGGATCTCCGAGGACCGGCAGCACGTGGCTCGGTCGTATCTTGGGCCAATTGGAGAACCACCTGGTTTGGGATGAGCCTTTCTTCGGAGTCGTACTAGGCTTGCGCGAGAACATGGCTAACGGAGGGCGTTTGGACAATCCTAATTTTCTTCTGGCCGAGGATTATAAAGACGTTTGGCTACAATCGATGAGGAATATGTTCCTGGATGTCTGCGAAGCCAAGTTTCCGGGCATATACCCGAACGACTACTTGGTCGTCAAAGAACCCAATGGCTCTTTTAGCGCGCCCTTGATCATGCAGGCTTTTCCTGAGAGTAAGCTGGTATTCCTGAACCGCGATGGCCGGGATGTAGTAGCCTCACTGCTAGATGCCGCCAGCAAGACCAGCTGGTACGGATATGAGAGGTACGAGCCGTCTTTGGCGGAAGCCACCATGCAGAGCGGCGGGTTTACTCTTCCCCACCATCGCTCTGAAGACGAATTTGTGGAGCAACTAGCCCGTAACTACATAAACAGCGTAAATGCGGTCGAGAAAGCATACTTCGACCACCCGGAAGGCTCAAAAGCTAGGACAAGCTACGAGAGCCTCAGGGAAAATCCCCTTAAGTCCATCACGGACATGTACAAGGCTTTGGGTATCGAACTTGACGAACGTCAGCTAGATAAAGCCATCGAGTCTTTGTCGTGGGAAAATATTCCCGCAAGCGAGAAGGGCGAGGGTAAGTTTTACCGTAAGGCGAAACCTGGCTCCTGGAAAGAAGACCTGACGGAGCGACAAGTAAAGCTTGTGGAGCGCGTTATCGGAGACGGGCGGGGTTAGGTTTGCCGACCACCGAAGAGAACCAAAGCTTCTGGAACGCGGATTACAACTGGGAGCATAGAGGTGACGAGTGGTCGGAGGCTTGGGGGGGGCCGCAGATGCAGTGGCACGCCTCGATCCTGCCCCGCATCCAGGAGTTCGTACCCTGTGGGACAATTCTTGAAATTGGTCCCGGATACGGGCGTTGGACGGAATTCCTCAAGGATGTCTGCGACCGTCTTATCTTAGTGGACATCTCCGAAGAGTGCATTGACGCTTGTAAACGGCGCTTCGCTGCGGCACCACATATAGATTCTCACGTCAACGACGGCAAATCGTTGGATATGATCCCAGACGACTCCATCGACTTCGTCTTTAGTTTCGACTCCCTGGTGCACGCTGAGGAGGATGTCATCGAAGCGTATCTGGGGCAGATTTCGAGAAAGCTCAAGAAAGATGGTGTGGGATTCGTGCACCACTCCAACGTCGGGGAGCTGGAACGTTATTATTCCCTGATCAATCGAGCGCCTCGGGGGCGAAGGTTGCTTGTGAGGCTGGGCCTGGTCGAAGCTGCTCCCCATTGGCGTGCTTACAGTATGACCGCAGGCAAATTTCGGGAACACGCCGCAAGAGCCGGGCTCCAGTGCGTCGGACAAGAGATCATCAACTGGCCGACCAGTTCGTGGCGCCTAATCGACTGTATCACCACGTTCACCGGGAGCGACGCGAGTCGGCGCCGTCCCAACCGGATTCTTCGCAACGGTGATTTCGCTCGGGAAGCTCGCAACGCGGCGCGACTCTCCCGATTGTACGGAGCGGAATCCTTCGCACGAAATATAAGGACTCACACGCGGCGGTCAAATTGATGCCCACCGCGATGCTCGCCTCGACCAAGCGCTTTATTCATCGTACCTTCAACCGCTTCGGCTACGACATAGTAGCACGAGAGCCAGCCAAGCCCGATTATCCAATCGACTTCTCCGAAAAGCGTACCCACACCATAAAGCGAGTGTCTCCTTATACGATGACGAGCCCCGAACGGATATCGGCTCTGATAGACTCGGTCACCTACATCGTGGAGAACGATATCCCCGGAGACATCGTCGAGTGCGGCGTCTGGCGTGGAGGTAGCATAATGGCCGTCCTAAACACCCTGCTTGAACTCGGCGACACCCAACGAACCATCTACCTGTACGACACCTTCCAGGGAATGACGCCACCAAGCTCCAGAGACGTAAACCTTGCGGGCGAAGCAGCCGAGAGCCTATTCGACCGATCTCAAAAGAGGCCCTCAACGGAAGTAGATATCTGGTGCTGGGCGGACATCGAGGACGTAACTCGGAATGTCGCCTCTACAGGATATCCCGTAGAGATGCTCCGGTTCGTGGAGGGTGATGTTTTAGAGACCATGCCCGAGACAGCACCGGACAAGATTTCACTTCTGCGACTCGACACGGATTGGTACGAGTCCACGCGGCACGAGCTAGTCCATCTCTACCCGCGCCTTAGCCGATCCGGAGTGTTGATCCTCGACGACTACGGCCACTGGAAAGGGTCGAGGGCGGCTGTCGACGAGTACTTTGACGCGCAAGACTACAAACCGCTACTGCACAGGATAGACTATTCTGGAAGATGCTTGGTCAAGAGATAGAAAGTCCAGCGGACAAACCCTTAAAGGTCGTTCATGTCAGCGTTTTCGACACAGGTGGCGGAGCTCGTGCCGCTCATCGACTGCACACGGGACTTAGACGACTAGGCCACGAATCTTCTATCTTCGCCGATCAAGTCGTAGACTGGTGCCAGGATGACACCTCGGTCAAAGCTCTCAATCCGTCCCAGGATTTCCGAAGCCGCATCTCGCGCCGGACTCGGTCGCAACAACTCAAACTCGATTTGCTGCGCTACACGGATCCACTCAAAGCAGGTTACGAAGGCTTTACGAACGACCGAGGCCGCTACGGCGAAGAGGTTCTGGAGCAACTGCCACACTGCGACGTAGTCAACCTGCACTGGATCGGCGGATTCATCGACTACCAGGCTTTCTTCTCTAAAGTCCCGCTTCACACACCCGTGGTATGGACCCTGCACGACATGAACGCCTTCACCGGTGGTTGCCACTTTGACTATGACTGCGGCAAGTTTACTCGCGGTTGCGGAGCATGTCCTCAACTAGGATCCAAGAACGAAAACGACCCGACGCGACGTGCCTGGATTCGCAAGCGAAAAGCGCTAGGAAGCGTGGAGGCGCGGCGGCTACACGTCGTCGGGGTCAGTGACTGGATCTCAGGCAAGGCTCGTCGCAGTTCGTTGCTAGGTAGGTTCCCCGTGTCTACCATAAACTTGGGCCTCGACTTGGAGACCTTCGCGCCTCGAGAACCCGTCTTCGCTCGCTCAGCGCTCGGTGTACCCGAGAACGCCGCTGTCGTGCTATTTATGGCCGAATACTCGGGAGGGCGGCGCAAAGGTTTCCACCAACTAAAGCAAGCCTTGAGCGGCATGGAAGGTATGCCGAACCTCTTTCTACTGTCCGTGGGCCACGGCAAGCCCTCCGTCGACGCCAACATTCCGCACCGTCACCTCGGTTACATCGGTGATGATCGCCTGCTTTCCCTGGTATATAGTGCGGCTGACATCTTTGTCATGCCGTCTCTACAAGACAACTTGCCTCAAACAGCTCTACAAGCCGTGGCCTGTGGAACGCCGGTTGTTGGGTTCGCTGTTGGCGGCATCCCCGAGATGGTACGTCCGGGAGTGACAGGCGAGCTCGTACAGCCTCTGGATGTTGCGGGCTTACGCAATACAATAGCTGACCTTCTGCGGGATGTGGACCGTAGGGAAGAAATCTCGGCAAACTGCCGTCACGTAGCGCTTGAGGAATTCTCCCAAGACATTCAGTCGCAGAGATATGCCCGGTTGTACAAGTCGCTCCTTGAAGCTCGGACTTAATAAAATGCGGAGATGTAGTTGGCTCCTAACAACGAGGTCGCTTGATCTTGGTTCAGGTAATCTCAGAGAAAGAATCCATTGAGACAGCTATACACAAAGATCGGAACATCTGTACAAACGTCACTCAAACGGATCGCTAAAGGCGCGATTCGGGGCGGCCAAAACGCTCCTCCCTCCCCCATGGAATATGCTGTCCGAAACCTGTGGCGGGAGACCCAGGCGACTCTGTTATCCAAAAATTCAAGCGCTCGTTTACGGAACCTCCCGGTCAGTGAGGATCTCAAGCTCCATCTAGGTTCCGGTGGGGACATCAAGCCGGGGTGGATCAACGTGGACTTTACTACCAAGTTACCGGCTGTAGATTCGAGCATTACGTTCATAAACCATGACTTGCGGCGGGGACTTCCATTGGAAGAGAACAGTTGCGGCTACATTTACTCCTCTCACTTCTTCGAGCATCTGGACTACGATCATGGGTTTCTCCTGATGCGGGATTGCCATAAGGCACTGCGCCCTGGGGGTATCTTTCGCGTAGCGCTGCCGACTTTCGAGAATATGTTTCGGGCCTACGTGAGCGGCGATGAGGAATTCTTCGACCCATTCAACATCTTCGAATTGTTTCCTCGGCTCGAACCCGGCACTCAGTCGCTAATAGATCACGTCAACTACGGCGTTTACCAGTACGGCGAACACAAGTGCTTGTATGACGAGGCGAAAGTTGTCTCGCTCCTACGCATGATCGGCTACAGTTCCGTAGCTTCCTCCGAGTACAAAGAAAGCGTAGACCCGCCGGACCCAATCCGCCGCAGGTACTCGTTTTACGTGGAGGCGGTCAAGTAGGTTGAAAGGCTACGCAAGCCCCGAGTATGCGGAGTCCTTGTCGGAGCTCGGCGTTCCTCGTAGACTGCACCGTAGCCAAACACACGTCCTGGAGCGTCATATACCAGACTCCCCCTACTACGACGCGATGGGTTGCTACCCGCTGTTCGCTTGCGAGGACTGGTCCAGACTCGACGAAGACATACAGGATCTTGGCAAGCAGTTGGTTAGTCTAACGGTAGTCACAGACCCGTTCGGAAACTACGATCCGCCCCTACTCGAACAGTGTTTCGGAGACTTGGTCGTTCCTTTCAAAGAACACTTTGTGACCGACCTTCGCGTAGCCGCCGGGCAATTCATCTCGAAACACCATCGCTACTACGCCCGCCGAGCATCTACTAAAGTAAACGTCGAGAAATGCCGGGAACCGGAGCTTTTTCTCGACGTTTGGTTGAGTCTCTACGGTAATCTGATTCAAAAACATGGTCTCGAAGGGATACAGACTTTCTCTAGGAGAGCTTTTGCTCAGCAACTGACAGCCCCCGGAATAGTAGTGTTTCGAGCAACATACGGAGAGTATGTGGTCGGGGCGCATCTATGGTTTGTGCGGGGCGATGTCGCTTACAGTCATCTAGCGGCGTCCAGTCCGCTAGGGTATGATCTCATGGTGTCTTACGCGCTATATCAGGCGGCTATAGAATATTTCTCGCCCAGAGTACGGTGGTTGGATCTGGGGTCTGGGGCCGGGATGCGGGAAGATTCATCCGGCCTAAGTCGTTTCAAGCGCGGGTGGTCGACTGGTCGTCGGACAGCCTACTTGTGCGGTAAGATTTTCGACAGAGAGAAGTATGAGGATCTCGTAAGCTCCCGCGATAAGCGCGAAAGTAGCTACTTCCCTGCCTATCGCGATAGAGAGCTTGGTTAATATAGCTATCATAGAGGAGCAGACGATATGGCGGAGGTAGTGGTTTTTGGCACCGGCCAGTGGGCTGACCTCGCTCACTTCTACCTCACTCACGACTCGCCCCACAAAGTAGTCGCCTTTACTTTGGATCGCGCCTACCTGAAGGATACATACCACCTCGGGCTGCCCGTTGTGGCGTTCGAAGAGGTCGAAGAGTCTTACCCCCAAGACAGCTTCGAGATGTTTATACCTATCAGCTTCAAGAAGATGAACCATTTGCGGGCGGATAAGTATGGGGAGGCCAAGCAAAAAGGCTACAGGCTAATCAGCTACGTAAGCTCCAAATCAACCACATGGCCGAACTTCGCCTGTGGAGACAACTGTTTTATCTTCGAAGATAATACGATTCAGCCGTTTGTCGAGATCGGCAACAACGTCGTCCTATGGAGCGGAAACCATATAGGCCACCATACGACTGTAGGAGACCACGTCATGGTCACCTCGCAAGTGGTGATATCCGGAGCCTGCACAATAGAACCGTACTGTTTCTTCGGGGTAAACTCGACTGTGCGTGACGAGACCGTCGTCGCCCGCGAGACCCTCGTAGGCGCGGGAGCCACGATCCTGCGAGACACGAAGGAATTCGAGATATACAAAGCAGAAGGCACGAAACCCTCGAAGGTTCGTAGCGACCGCATACGGAGCATCTCCCACAAGTCGAGAGGATGAACCGACTTTTGAGATGGGAGAAGAAAGGCCGAATATTCAACGTGGAAGGCAACCACGACTGGATGCTGCATCATGCCAGCCAGCCTATCGCGGACAAGGTGGACGACGAAGTTCTGAGGATCTACTTCGGACCCCGCGACAAGCACCAACGTACCACAACCACCTTTATAGAAGTCGAAGCCAACAACCCCTCGAACGTCCTTTACGTGCACGACCGTCCATTAATGCCGCTGGGAGACCTGGGAACCTTCGACGACTCAGGCGTGATGCCGTCCTGCTTAGTGACTCACGAAGGCAGGAAATACCTCTACTACAACGGTTGGAACCGGGGCGTGACGGTTCCCTATCGCAATTCTATAGGGTTAGCGGTTAGCGAGGATAATGGCCTGACCTTCGAGCGGGTTTTCGCGGGACCGGTGGTGGATCGTAGCAAGGAGGAGCCGTATTTCTGCGCCACTCCGTACGTAATGATCGACGATGGAGTCTGGAAGATGTGGTACGCCTCCAGCACCGGCTGGACCTTGATCGACGACCATCCCGAACCTCTTTATCAGATCAAATACGCCGAATCCGACGATGGCGCGAACTGGAACAGAGACAACGTAACTTGCATCGAGTACGAGTCCGAAGGAGAGGCCAACGCCCGTCCTTCTGTAACCAAAGACAACGGTGTTTATAGGATGTGGTATTGCTATCGTGGAAGCCTCCGGTACCGAACGGATAGAGAGCAAAGTTATCGCATAGGGTACGCCGAGTCCGATGACGGAGTTCGCTGGACCAGAAAAGACCGACAAGTTGGGATAGAGCGTTCCGAGAAAGGGTGGGATTCGGAGATGATGGGTTATCCTAACGTTTACGAGCACAAAGGTAGCAAGTACATGCTGTACAACGGCAACGGGTTCGGCGAGTCGGGTTTCGGTTACGCGGTTCTGGAAGAATCATAGTTGGGTAATACAAAGCGAACCCTGGACGATCTGGCGATCTTCGGCGGCGTACCCGCTTTCGACGAGAAGCTGCACGTGGGTCGACCCAACATCGGTGACCGTCGGCGTTTACTGGAACGGTTCGAAGATATCTTAGATCGGCGATGGCTGACCAACGACGGGCCGTATGTGCAAGAATTCGAAGATCAAGTCGCCAACATTGTCGGGGTAAGGCACTGCGTCGCAACGTGCAACGCTACAGTGGGCCTGGAGATCGCGATCAGAGCATTGGGACTCTCGGGAGAGGTTATCGTTCCATCAATGACTTTTATCGCCACCGCGCACGCACTACAGTGGTCGGGGATCACACCGGTCTTCTGTGACATAGACCCGGAAACGCACAACATGGATCCCGCAAAAGTCGAATCCCTGATAACGCCGCTTACTACAGGGATTGTCGGTGTCCATCTCTGGGGTCGGCCATGCGAAATCGATAAACTGCAGGAGATCTCAACTCGCCACAATGTGGCACTCGTATTCGATGCCGCGCACGCTTTCGGCTGTTCGAGCGGGAAACGCATGATCGGCAATTTTGGAGACGCCGAGGTGTTTAGTTTTCACGCCACAAAATTCCTAAACGCTTTTGAAGGCGGCGCGATAGTAACCAACGATGACGATCTGGCGCCCAAGCTTCGGCTGATGAAAAATTTCGGGTTCTCGGGCTACGACGAGGTGAGCTACCTCGGGACGAACGGCAAGATGAACGAGACTTCGGCGGCCATGGGAATCACCTCCCTGGAGAGCTTAGAGGATATCGTAGCCGTCAACCGCACGAACTATGAACAGTACAAAGAGAGCCTGGACCGTGTACCCGGCGTTAGCATCTTGCATTACGCCGATACAAACAGGAACAACTACCAATATGTCGTGCTCGAAGTCAACGAAACTCTTACGGGTATAAGCCGCGACGAACTGATAAGTATCTTGTGGGCCGAGAACGTTATGGCTCGTCGATACTTCTATCCTGGTTGCCATCGCATGGAACCCTATCGGTCGCTCTATCCTCAAGCGGGACTTGCACTGCGCGAGACGGAGAGACTTGTGGAGCGCGTGCTTTTGTTGCCAACGGGTACGACTATAACTCCGAGCGACGCCTCCACTATCTCCGGGGTGATAGAGGCTGCGGTCTCCAGAGGCTGCGGAGTCCAGCAACGCCTCGCTGGACTAGCGACCGCAGCCGCGGAAGGCTCAGGGTCCGGGTGGGAGGCTTAGCTTGCTGCGGCGAATCGGGCGTCGTTTCGGTGTGTACAGGATGCTTGGGGTCGATAGTCGCTTAACCGCTCTAACCGAGCAAGTCGACATGCTGAAATCCAGCCTCGAAGTTACACCGGAGATGATCGACGAGTTCTTCGAGTGGAAAGCGAACAACCCCATACCCGACAACCCACTGGTCACTGTGGCAGTCGCCACTTACAACCGAGCCCAACTGCTGACGAGCCGATGTATTCCGTCCGTGCTGAACCAGACCTACGAAAACCTCGAACTGGTGATAGTCGGGGACGGTTGCACAGACGAGACGGAAGAGTTGATGTCCGGCATCATCGACCCCCGTGTAAAATTCGTCAACCTAGCGGAGCGAGGTTCCTATCCTGAATCACCTAGCCGTCGATGGCTGGTAGCTGGCACCGAGCCCACCAACAAGGCACTAGAGATGTCCGGAGGATATTTCGTTACCCACCTGGACGACGATGATGAGTACCTTCCCGAACGTTTGGAGAAGCTAGTGGCGTTTTCCACGAAAAACGACTGCGATTTTGTGTGGCACCCCTTCTGGTGGGAGACCAGCAGGGGACGCTGGCGTCGTCACGAAGCTCGGGCCTTCGCAATAAACGAGGTCACGAACCTGTCAGTCTTCTACCGTTCCTGGTTCGCTAGAATAAAGTCAAATAGCGACTCGCATCGGTTAGGTGAACCTGGCGACTGGAACCGATATCGACGCATGAAGTACATGGACCCAGTCTGCATGAGATACCCAGAGCCATTGTCTAGACACTACCGTGAAATCAGCCAGAGACGCTGACGTAGGCATCCGTGCAAGAAACGCGACCCACAGTTTGCCCCACCCGCTTATTCTTCGTTGGTTTGGGCGCGAGCTTTGCGGGCTCTTTCGATAGCGGCCCGGCGGCGAAGATATTCAGAGTTATGCGCGTGGAGAGCTTTGCCGCGGCGAGCGCCCACGTAAGCGGCGACGGTTGCGACAATCAGGAAGAGCGCGACTAGCAACGGCGCTCCGGGGACTTCGTTTACTTGCGGGAAAGCTCCCTTACCAGTGGCGAGGTTAATCGCCGGGGAGATCAGGAACGTCAGCGGCGCGACTAGGACACCGTGTAATTGGCGGCGAGATGGTGCGTGGTAGCTGGAGATCATGCCTCCAAAGTAGAAAGCTACGGCGCACGCGAAACCCAGAAGCGCGATCATCCACCCGGCTCGCCCGATCATCTCTGGGCTAAAGAACGCCTCGGAGATGGGCCACATTATCCCAAACGCGAGCAACAAGCCCACTATCAAGGAGAGGAGGATCCCGCGCAATATGGCCCCAATGCTTTTCATGGGATCATTCTACCAACCGAGCTTTACCAGCCCGTGCAAGGCTTCACGAGCCGTCGGCCAGCGCGGCCACCAATTCGCGGCAGAAATCCGGTATGTCTGGAACGACCCGACCCCAAACCAGGTTGCCGTCCCGAAACGCGGCTTCATCGACCCACGTTGCCCCGGCGTTTACGAGATCGTCCTTGATGCCCAGGGAGCCTGTAGCCCGCGAACCTTCCACAATACCGGCGGAGATCGCCACGAGTCCTCCGTGGCAGATTATGCCGATGATTCCTCCGCGCTCATGGACCGAACGCACGATCTCCAGTATCTCTGGA
>JBGTFQ010000123.1:0-12269 GCA_041747155.1 Rubrobacteraceae bacterium | reverse complement strand
GCCGACGCGGACGAATCCGAGTTCGAGTACCTGGACTTTGAAGAGGATCAGGCCTCAGCTCTCTGCTACACGTCCGGGACAACGGGCCGCCCGAAAGGCGCTCTCTACTCGCACCGCTCGACCGTTCTTCACTCCATGATGGTCTCGCTGGGCAACACGTTCGCTCTCTCGGAATCCGACTGCGTGCTGCCCGTCGTGACGTTGTTCCACGTAAACGCCTGGGGCATGCCGTATGCCTCGGTGCTCGTTGGGGCGAAGCTGATGATGCCGGGTCCGCATCTGGATCCCGCCAGCGTGCTCGAAGATTTCGAGCAGGAGAAAGTGACGTTCACCGCCGGGGTTCCGACGGTCTTTCTAGCGGTGTTGCAGGCTTTGGACGCGGAGCCGGAGAAGTATGATCTCTCGGTGCTGCGGGCGATGGCTATTGGTGGAGCGGCGGTCCCGAAGGGCGTTATCAAGTCGTTCGATGAGCGTCACGGGTTGCAGATCATTCACGCCTGGGGCATGACGGAGATGAGTCCTATCGGGAGCGTGGCGAACTTGCCGACCCCGGTGCTGGAACAGTCGGAAGACGTGCAGTTGGAGTACCGGGCCAAACAGGGCTATCCGGTGCCGTTCGTGGAGATCCGGGCTCGCGGCGACGAGGACGACTTCATACCCTGGGACGGCGAGAGCATGGGCGAGTTGGAGGTTCGCGGACCGTGGGTCGCCTCTTCGTACTACGAAGCACCGGAAGGCGCGGACAAGTTTACCGACGACGGCTGGTTCAAGACCGGGGACATCGTGACGATAGACCAATACGGGTTTATTAAGATCACCGATAGGAGCAAGGACCTCATAAAGTCTGGAGGAGAGTGGATCTCCTCGGTGGAACTCGAAAACGCCCTGATGTCTCACGAAGCGGTATCCCAGGCCGCTGTCATAGCGATCCCGCACGAGAAATGGGACGAGCGACCAATAGCGGCTATCGTCCTGAAGGAAGGCGAGAGTGCGACGGGCGACGACCTTCAGAGCCACCTCGAAAAAGACTTCGCCAAGTTCTGGCTCCCGGACGCCTACGAGTTCGTCGAGTCGATCCCGATGACCGCAACCGGCAAGTTCCAGAAACTCAAGCTGCGCGAACAGTTCGAAGGCTACACTGTTGACGGAAGCTAAAACCGCTTGAAGGTGATCGGGGCGGGTTTCGGGCGCACGGGGACGACCTCGTTGAAGGCAGCGCTCGAAACCCTCGGCTTCGGACCGTGCTACCACATGACCGAAGTCTTCGGAAACTCCAACCACGGGAGCTTCTGGCTCTCAGCCTGGCGTGGAGAAAGGTCGGACTGGAACACGGTTCTCGGAGCCTACGAAGCGTGTGTGGACTGGCCCACCTGCACGTTCTACAAAGAACTGATGCGAGAATATCCCGAAGCCAAAGTGCTGCTAAGCATCAGAGAGCCGGAGCGGTGGTACGAGAGCGTGCGGACTACCATCTACGAGTTGAGCAAGACCATCGACAGGTCTGTAGTAGCGCGAGCAATCTTCACGCCTATCAGCCTCTTAGTCTTTGGCGGACTCTCCAAGAATCGGGGTGCAATGATCGAAGAGATAATCTGGCAGGGCACGTTCCACGGGCGTGTCGAAGACCGCGACTACGCTATGAACATCCTCGAACAGCACAACGAAGAGGTAAAACGCCACGTCCCACCGGAGAAGCTCCTAGTCTACGACGTAAAGCAAGGTTGGGGTCCACTATGCGAGTTCCTCGGCGTACCCGAGCCGGATGAGCCCTTCCCCCACCTCAACGATGCCGCTGTAATGAAACGCGGCGTAAAGGCGATCCGGGTTCTCTCAACCGCAGCTCCAGTCCTCGCCACAGTCGGCGTAGTCGCCGCCTCGATCTTCCTAATTTGTAAAGTGCGGAACTAGCGCAACACTCCCAAAGCGACGCGAGCAATGTCTTCGAGCGATGCGCGTTCGGCTCCCGCACGCGCCAGAACGCGCATCCCGTGCAGGTTGTTTACGAGGAAGCGAGCTAGGGCTGTAGTGTCACTGTGTGGTGGGATCTCCCCGGCTGCGCGAGCCCGGATCAAGGCTCCCTCGAACGCGGCTTCGGTGCGCTGGATGTAGCTTGAGATTCTGGCAGCTACCTCGGGATCGTGGGGCGCGAGTTCGACCGCAGTATTCGCCAGTAAGCATCCCCTTCGCGGCTCGAACTCCACGAGCCCTTCGATGGTTCGGCGGAAGACTTCTTCTATTCCCTCCAGACCGGGGCTTTCGAGTGTCTCGTTTATCCAGGAGGTTCGGATCTTCTCGAACCGGTCGAGACACGCCAGAAAGATCGTGCGCTTGTCTCCGAAGGTGTCGTAGAAGCTGCCGCGACCGATGCTCATGCCATCCAACAGGTCACGCATTGAGGTCGCCTCGAAGCCCCGCTGCCAGAACATTCGCATCGCCGCGTCCAAGGCTTGGTCAGGGTCGAATGCTTTTACTCGGACCATCTCGCTACTTTCTCATGTGCCTGGTTGGGGATTGACGACCAGACTTGGGGCGCGTCGTTCGACTATAGGCCAATGTAGGGCGGCGGCGATCAAGGCCAGTACGACACCGGCCCACCACACGGGCGCATAGCTGCCGGTCTGCTCGTAGGCAACGCCCCCGAGCCAGACTCCTAAGAAAGCCCCGATCTGGTGGCTAAAGAACACGAAGCCGAATAACGTCGCCAGATGCCGCTTCCCGAACATAACCGCCACGAGCCCCGACGTAAGAGGCACCGTCGAAAGCCACAGAATCCCCGTCACCGCCGCGAAACCCAGCACAACAACGGGCGTCGGCGGAAGAACGACAAAGAGCGCGATAGCCGCAGCCCTCCCGAGATATATTCCCGCGAGCAGCCGACGCTTACTGTTCTTTCCACCTAGGACACCGGAAGCGTAAGACCCGGCCACGTTGAACAGCCCTATCAGGGCTAAAGCCCAAGCCGCAATGAACGCGCTAGTCCCAACATCCGTTAGATGTGCGGGCAAATGCGTCGTGATAAAAGCCACGTGAAACCCGCAAACAAAGAACCCACCAACAAGCAACAGATAACTTCCGTGACCGAAAGCCTGCCGAATCGCGGCCCGCGCCGGAAGCGGTGGCTCCTCATCCGAACTCTCGCTCACGCCTCCCCCACTCTTCAACGCTACCGCAAGCACCGGAACTATCGCCACAAAACCCGCCAGAAAGACTAGCGCAGTAGCCCATCCATACGACGAGATGAACGCCTGCCCAAGCGGCGCGAAGACGAACTGTCCGAACGAACCTGCGGCGGTCGCAAGACCCATCGCCCACGAGCTTTTCTCGTCCGGTACGATCCTCCCCAGAGCCGCGATGACGATGGTAAAAGATCCACCCGCCAACCCGAGACCTACGATCACCCCGGCACTCAGGTACAACGCCGCCGGAGCGGCACTCACAGACATCAGAACCACACCAATAGCATAGACCGCACCCCCAGCGGCCAAGACCCGCGCCGATCCGTACCGGTCGGCTATGGCACCGGCGGCGGGCTGCCCAATCCCCCACACGAGATTCTGTAGCGCGATGGCGAGAGCGAAGACCTCACGACCCCAGCCCCGCCCCTCGGAGACCGGGTCAACAAACAACCCGAAACTCGTCCGCAGGCCGTAGGTGACAAACGCGATCAAACACCCACAAAACACCACCACCATCGGCGTCCGCCACCCCTGAGAAGCGATACTACTCAAAGCTAAACTCAAGTCTCATAAATTCATCATACACAATCTGGAACGATTGGTCAAACTAGTGGTAAGAGTGGCGTCCACAGTTCGGTTAAACTTCGGTAGGGAAAGATACTTCGACTACCGGAGGATGAATACCTTGAGCAGTACGGTGGAGATACGAGTCCAGAAGAACGTCCCGGCTCAGATGCGCGACGGCACCGTTTTGATGTCAAATGTCTACAGTCCTGCCGAAGAGGGCGAGTATCCGGTGCTGCTGTCCCGGACACCCTACGGAAAAGACTTCCCGCTTGGGGCAGCCCCGATCAACCCTCTAAAAGCAGCCGAAGCCGGATATATAGTCGTCGTCCAGGACGTGCGCGGTCGGTACGCCGCGGAGGGCAAGTTCACGCCGTTCGTGAAAGAGTACGAGGACGGATACGACACCGTTGAGTGGGCCGCGAAACTACCCGGCTGCAACGGCGACGTAGGGATGTATGGCCTCTCGTACTTCGGCAAGACGCAGTGGCACGCGGCGGTCATGCGGCCAACAGCCTTGAAGAGCCTCGTCCCTGGCATTACGTGGGGCAATCACCTCAACGGCGTGCAGATGCGTGGTGGCGCGCAGGAGCTTGGCCTGATGCAATACTGGGCCGCCACGGGGCTCGCGCTCAACGCTTTGTTCCGCAAATACGCCGGGGATGCGGAGAGTATCGGAGAGAAACTACCGGAGCTAATCCGGACAATAGACGAAATTCTGTCCGGCGGTGGCTACGACACCCTCCCACTCTCCGACCTTCCAAATCCCGATGGCCTAATGTCTTTCGTGAAAGGCGGCTTCGGGCGCGGCGTGGACGACGAGGGCTGGAATTACCTCAATATCGACGGCAAGTACGACAAAGTAGACACGCCAACCTTCCACATCGGAGGCTGGTACGACTGCTTTATCGGGGAGACGTTGCGGCAATACACGGCCATGAAAGCGCGAGCGAGCGAAGCCAGTATGCGGGCGCCGCGCCTGATGGTCGGGCCGTGGACTCACGGCGAGTTCGGCAGCACGTTTGGGGAGCTGGACTTCGGCATCGGGTCATCCGGCGCGTTTCTGAATTATCGGGGGGATCTCACCGACGCTCATATCCGATGGTTCGATGCAACCCTCAAGCACGAAGATTCCGCGCTCGATGGAACGCCGCCCGTGCAGGTATTCGTGATGGGCGAGAACCGCTGGCGGGGCTACGACGAGTGGCCGGTCCCCGGTTCGCGGGCGGAATACTGGCATTTGCGGGCCGATGGCGTTTTGGCTCATGAGGCTCCCGGCGACGAGACGCCTGACGAGTACGACTACGATCCGCAAGACCCGGTCCCGACGGTCGGCGGGGCGGCGCTTATGGCCCCGATCCACGGCGTTGGGGCGCGGGATCAGCGCGGGATCGAAACCCGTCCCGATGTACTGGTCTACACGAGTGAACCGCTCCAAGAGAGCTACACTGCCATCGGTGACGTGAGCGTCAAGCTGTTTGCGGCATCCTCAGCACCAGATACGGATTTCGTGGCGCGGCTCGTGGACGTGCACCCGGATGGACGGGCGATAGGCGTTACGGACGGCATAATCCGGGCGAGTGCGCGGGAGAGTTATCCTGCTCCCGGTGTGATCCAGCCGATAGCACCGAGCCCTATTACGCCGGACGAAGTCTACGAGTACAGCATTGATCTCTGGGCAACAGGCATCACGTTCGGCGAGGGGCATCGGGTGCGAGTGGAGATCACATCAAGCTCCCATCCCCGTTGGGAGCGAAACCTGAACACCGGCGAGAGCGCCGTAACTTCCTCCGAAACCGCCGTCGCCCACCAAACCATCTTCCACGACACCGAACGCCCCAGCCGCATCACCCTGACGATAGTGGACTAGAGAGGAGACCTACAATGTCCGAAGCCGTAATCCTCGAAGCTGTGCGCACTCCGTTTGGCAGGCGCGGCGGCGCGTTCCGAGATGTGCGCCCGGATTCGCTGCTCGCCCACGCCCTAAACGGGCTCGTTGAAAGGGCGGGCGTAGACCCCGAACTGGTGGAGGACGTTGTCTGCGGTACCGTTACGCAGGCCGGTGAACAGGGAGCCAACGTCGGTCGGCTCGCAGTCATGCTCGCTGGCTTCCCGGTTACGGTTCCAGCGGTCTCCATAAACCGCATGTGTGGTTCCAGCCAGCAGGCGGTACATTTCGCGTCGCAGGCTATCGCCGCCGGAGATATTTCCTACGCGATAGGATGCGGTGTCGAGAGCATGACCCGCGTACCGATGTTCAGTGACCTCGGTGGTGTGCCGGATGCCGGTTCGGTCTTTGGCAATCTCAACCCGGAGCTTCTGGAGAAG
Organism: Rubrobacteraceae bacterium; assembly: GCA_041747155.1. Taxonomy (GTDB): domain Bacteria; phylum Actinomycetota; class Rubrobacteria; order Rubrobacterales; family Rubrobacteraceae; genus JACDDK01. The sequence goes on along the minus strand of JBGTFQ010000123.1, from coordinate 6,201 downwards.
CAGGATTTGATCCATCAGGGCGAGAGCGCGGAGCGTATAGCCGACGAGTGGGATATAAACCGCGAAGATGTGGACTCGCTTGCCGCCGAGAGCCACCATCGGGCGAGCGAGGCGGCCCGTGACGCGAGCAACGCCGAGATCATGCCTACACCCGGCCTCGACTCCAGCGGCAATCCAACCGAGTTCACGAGTGACGAGGGGATAAGAGGCGTGGTCGATGCAGAGAAGATGGCATCACTCAAGACCATCTTCCGACCAAACGGCGACGGCGTAGTAACGGCTGGCAACTCGTCCCAGATCTCCGACGGAGCTTCCGCCATTCTCGTGGCCGACCGCAAACGAGCCGAAGCAGACGGCTTCACACCAAGAGCCAAGTTTCGGGCGAGGGTAGCTGTCGGGGATGATCCCACGATGCAACTGACGGGTGTCATACCGGCGACGCGACTCGCGCTCAAAAAGGCTGGCGTCAGTATGCAAGACCTCGATTGGATCGAGATAAACGAAGCCTTCGCCACCGTCGTACTCTCCTGGGCCGACGAACTGCAACCCGACATGGAGAAAGTAAACCCGTGGGGCGGCGCAATCGCCCACGGCCATCCACTAGGGGCGACCGGCGCGGGCCTGATGGCGAAGATGCTCGCCGGACTCGAAGCCACGGACGGCCAACTCGGGCTGCAAGTAATGTGTATCGGCCACGGAATGTCCACCGCGACGATACTGGAGCGCGTCTAATGAAGATACAGGACAACACTTTTCTCGTAACCGGCGGCGGCTCCGGCCTCGGCGCGGCAGTCGTAGAAACTCTTTCCGAAGCCGGGGCGAACGTCGTTGTCGCCGACTTACGAGGCGAATCCACGGGAGATAACACACGCTTCGTCGAGACGGATGCCACCGACGAGCGGAGTGTAGCTGGTGCGGTACAGACGGCCCTCGAAGAGTTTGGTGGGCTTCACGGGGCTATCAACTGCGCGGGCATAGCAATAGCGGAGAAAACGCTTGGCAGGGACGGACCGCACGCGCTGGATTCTTTCTCGAAGGTGATCGGGGTGAACCTCATCGGGACTTTTAACGTGATCCGTCTAGCTGCTGAGTCCATGAACGACAACGAACCTTCGGAAAGCGGCGAGCGCGGGGTGATTATCAACACGGCTTCGGTCGCGGCGTTTGACGGTCAGATGGGTCAAGTGGCCTACGCGGCCTCAAAAGGCGGTGTCGTGGCAATGACGCTCCCCGTTGCCAGGGATCTCGCCCGGAGCGGCATCCGGGTAATGACCATCGCCCCCGGTATTTTCGACACCGCCATGCTCGCCGGTCTCCCAGAAGAAGCCCGAGACTCCCTGGGCAAGCAAGTCCCATTTCCGTCGCGTCTCGGACGACCCGACGAGTACGCGGCCCTCGCTCGTCACATCATTGAGAACGAGATGTTGAATGGCGAGGTGATCCGGCTGGACGGCGCTATCCGCATGGCGCCGCGCTGACTCATGGGTTTTGAGGCTTAGAGGTTCTGGGGATGGGGAGTTAGGGTCAAAGTGTGGGCATTCCTGGTGGCTATCTGCGGAGTTCCGCGAGAATGGCTAAGTGGTCCGAGGACCATGTCCCGTCCACGGGCTCGTTGACGACGACCTTTACCGCGGGGATCGGTTTTCCAGGACATCCTCCAACCTCAGCCGCCCCCGCGCCAGAATCGGGGAACGACGCGACCCGCGCGGTTCATGTACGCGCGGTGTTCCTCCCTAGGCTGGAGCGAGGGCGACCACCCTATCGTCGGCAGCGACCATCCGAGGAAGGCCGGCAGGGTCCCCGTCCGGCTCTGCGTCCAGTGGATCAGGCCATCAGACCGAACGCCTGGTGCCAGAAGGCCGTCTCCCGGTCGAAAGTCGAGAAAGCCACGTCCGGCTCGACGGCGTCGAAGAAGCCGTCCCCCGCGATGGCGGTGAGCTGCCGGGAGTGGAACACGAAGACGTACAAGATATCCAGCGCCCCCGTAGCCATTAACAAGGTCCTACGAATGGTGGTTCTCCTCTCCTCTGGCTTGTGACCGCGACGGTTCTTCGGAGAGAAACTCGCGTATGCGGACGATGAGTTCTCCGGGTTGGTCCTCGGGAATCAGGGTGTAGCTGTCCGGGATCTCCACGAGGCTTCCTTGCGGGAACAGATCTGCCAGCCGCCGTCCGTGTTCTCCCGGCATGATCCGGTCCTCGACCGCCCAGATGACGAGCACCGGTCGTTTGAAGGAGCGCAGCCTCTCATGCCACTCCAGCAGCACATTCTTCGGCGGAATGCCCAGGGCGTACTTTCGCAGGTCGCGCCGGACCTCCGGTCGGGTCTGCACGGGACGGAACCACCGGTCCATGACCCCAGCGGGTACCGGGCGCTTGCTCATCAGCCCCCACGTCATCGGCAGGCGCCGCAATGGACGCAGCCGCAAGGCCTGGAACGCCAGGTAGAGGCCACCCGGCATGCTCGCCGCACGCGCCAGGACACGCCCCGGTATGCCAGGAGGGTAGTTGTCGAAGGCCTCGCAAGCGACCAGCACGAGCCGCCCGACCCGCCCGTCGAGCCCCTCTGAGACGAGCAGCTGCGCACCGCCCCAGTCATTGCCGACCAGGGTCACGTCGCGCAGGCCGAGCTTCTCGAGAAACTCGTCCACCAGCCGGACCATCCCTCGCAGCGAGAGGTCCGCGTCCGGGCGCATGGGCCGGCGATGCCCGCCGAGCGGAAGCGTCGGGACCACACAACGGTAGTCCCCGCGCAGCCCGGCGACGACGTGCCGCCACAGCGAACCGTCCATGCTGACCCCGTGCAACAGGACGAGAACGGGGCCATCGCCACCGGTGTCCTCGTACTCGATCTTACCGACCGAAAGCCCTACCTCCGGCACCGTGTACCTCCTCGTCGATCTACGGGCTTTCCCGCCAACGTCTCTAACTTCAGTGGACTCTTCTCCTTTTCCAGCACCGGCCTGCCCGTGTTACTGGCCTCCGCGGGCGGTGGAGCGCAGGGCAGCGGGCGGTGTGTCGGGGGGAATGCCGTCCCGCCAATCCTGCCCGATCTCTCGCATCAGCGGCGGATAGACAATCAGGTGCCGGAACGGCAGGATCGCGGCCATGTACGCGGTCCCGAGCAGCCCGTTCGGCTTCACCAGAACAGCCATCTGGCCGCGGTAGCCACCGCTCCCGTCCGGGACCCAGCCGATGTGCATCACCCCGTGAACGGTCCGGTTGACGATCTCCGCCGCCCACTCGTCGTCGAGCTGGTAGAGCGAGGTGAAGGGAAGCGTGGCGAAGTCCGGGCCGGGGGCCTCGCGTAGATCCACCGGCAACCGGTCTCGGAGCGTCGGCCGCTGCGAGCTGGGGACGGCGCCGGGGTCGTCCCAGCCGAGCAGCTCCCCGACCTTCCACCGGATCGCGAAGAGCGCGCGGGCGGCGCGGGAGGGGCTCGTCGACGTGTCACCCGTGGCGATCTGCCGCACCAGCCGAGGCAGGTCGTCCGGGCCACCTGGCGTCGGCAGCGCCCACACGTCCTCAAGCCGGAAATCAGCGGTGAGTTCGTGGATCCGCCAGGCCCGGGAGGTATGTTCGGTGTTCTGGAGCTTCATTTTGTGGACCTCCATACATACAGTACTTCCATCCATACAGTACTGTGTGGATGGAGATTGGACATCACCCGCGGCGGTATCAATTCCGCGCGGGACGCGATAGAGATAGGCGACGACCCTCACCCGCGCGCCTCGTAGCGGGTGCGCCAGAGGTCGGCCAACACCTACAACGGCAAGCTCGGATCGATCGTATCATGCCTATGGCTTCCTGCCGATTCGGGTCCCGCTATACGCCAGGCATTTAATGATTGGGTTTGCGAGGGCGAAGGTCACCCGATGGTCGGTGGTCATCATTCCGGCAGCGCACAGAAAGCCGCTTTTTCGGAGAAGCCAACAACCTGCACCCCGAACACGCGGTTGAAGCGCGCGCGGTGGTTCTCCCAGGCGATAGCCGCCGCCAGCTCGACGAGTTGCGCTTCATCAAAGCACGCACTTAGTCTGTCGAGGAGTTCGGGCGGCAACTCCACTGGCGCTCTCGTCATCTCGGCTGACAGCTCGATCACCAGCCGCTCGTCTTCCGAGAAGGTGGCGCTCTCCCGATAGCGCGGTAGTTCCCGCAGTTGCTCCTCGGTTATGCCTTGCTCCTTGCCCACGGCGGAGCCTATATCCAGTCAGAAGGGGCATCCGACGAGCGAGGCGGCTTTGATCTGGGCCAACGTCTTCAGCCGCGTCTCGACCCGGCTACTCGCCATAAGCCCGGTCTCGTAGACGCTCATGCCGACCAGAATCGCCGGTCTCTTCACCAGCATCCGCACGAGGTCCGGCATCCGACGAGACCGGACACGAACGAGGACTTTCCCGTAGGCTCGCAGCTTGTTCAGGATCATGTCTCGACCGTCCTTTCTTTGGTCCGGCGGTCACCGGATGGTTTGCCGTCCCGCGCTGCTCCGAACGTCGCGGCCAGGAGCAACACCGGCAGTAGCGCCGCGAGCCCCAGAACGCTCAGGTTCGCCAGGTTGTCCACCAACGGGAAGACTTCGAGCGTGGTGAGGTGAAAGGCGAAGTGCGGTACCGCGAAGGCTAGCCACGAAACGAGTGCGACGCGCACAAGACCTCGTCCGAGCAGTATTCCGGCCGACGCGAGAAGAACGCCCAGAGCGAGATACGCCGCGCCCACGTCCGTTGTGAGGTGTTCGTTGTAGGGGCCGAGCGCCGAGACCCAATGCCTGCCGGCAACCGGGAAATCCTCGTGGAAAGAGCGGGGGGAGATCAAAGCCCACAGCCCAACCGGCAATGCGGACGCGGCCAGCAACAGCAAGCCGAGTCTGGAACCCCACCCAGTTTTGTATTCGTCTCTTGGTGTGTCCATCGCGCCTCCTCTACGCATGATCTTCTCGGGATCGTTCTTTCGCATCCGGCCCGATCAGGATCGGTACGGCCCGAAGTTTCTCCGGGTTGACCACGATGCGGACGTTTTGTATTTCGTCGTTCGCGGCATCGAGCGTCACCACGCTCGTTGGTTGGCTGTTCACGTAGCCGACGACGCCGAAACCGCCGTTGATGCGGGCGGTTTGGACAGTAAAGCCCGGTGGAGCTTTAGCGAGGATTCCCAGAAGGAACCGCGAGATCTTCTCCGGGCCGTGGATCGGTTTGAGCGCGGCGCGGGTCTTGCCGCCACCGTCGGAGTAGAGCGTCACATCCTCGGAGAGCAGCCCGAGCAGACCATCCAAGTCGCCGCTCCGACAGGCTTCGACGAAGCGCTCCACGAGTTGCTCCTCCTTCGCAGGTGACGGCTCGAAGCGCGGACGCCGGGCCGACACGGCTCCTCGCGCTCGCCGGGCTATCTGACGGCAGTTGGGCTCGCTCTTGCCCACGATACGTGAGACTTCGTGGTAGTCGTAGTCGAAGACCTCGCGCAACAGGAATACCGCTCGCTCCAGCGGGCTCAGACTCTCCAACAACACTAGAAACGCCATCGAGATCGACTCGCGCAAAACGGTCGCCTCGGCGATGTCGGGCCCCGCTTCCGTCGGCAGCGGCTCGGGCAGCCAGGGACCAACGTACTGCTCACGACGCATCCGGGCGGAGCTAAGCTGATCCATACATAGTCTAGTCGCCACCGCAGATAGGTAAGCCCTCGGAGAACGCACCTCTGAGCCGTCCACTCGCTCCCAGCGCAGGAACGACTCCTGTACGATATCCTCCGCTTCCATGACGCTGCCGAGCATCCGGTACGAGATGGAGAACAGCAGCGGCTGGTGCCGGTCGAATATCTCAGTCTTGTTCATTTGGCTCTCATCATTTCTCTCACCCATATGTACATACTAAGACGAAACAACTCAGCTCATCGTGACAGCACCAAGGTAGATTTTTGTTAGTAGAAAAATTTCCAAAGGGCTGCACCCGTAAGTTCCAGCCCTACAGCAAGCGATTCAAACAACCCAGTTGAAGGGAATGGTGTGGAACTAAAGGGCCATCTGTGGTTGCTGCGCTCCACGGCGTACCAGATAGTCGCCGAGCAGTACCCCCACGATTGCGAGGCTGCCGCCGACCAACTCTAGTGGCCCGATGCGGCTTCCAAACAGCACAGCGAACATAAGTCCCGTGACAGGGAGCAAGTTGAAGTAGAGCCCTGCCGCCCCCGCTTCGAGGTGACGTAGCGC
>JBGTFQ010000122.1:0-13130 GCA_041747155.1 Rubrobacteraceae bacterium | reverse complement strand
GGCTTCCGGGCGTCGACGGGCAGCGTCGCCAGCTCCGCAAGCGCCTCGTACTTGGCGGCCATCTCGGTCGCACGATCCCGCGGGAACGGCGTGGCCCAGAATGATCCGGGGTCGAAACCCGGGATGCGCTCGCGGATCACGGTCCTACCCTACATCGGTCGTTGCCAACTCGGTACGCGCACCCACCGATCCGGCGCGACTGGGCAAAACTGGGGGTTCGTGAGCGAAACCCATCGCCGCACACGAGGCTTGCTACCCTGCAGCTGGAAACGCTGATGCGTCGCGGTGTCGGAGAAGTCGGATCGCTGGGGGACTCATCGTCTCCCGCCACCCTCATGCTCGAACATGCCGAGACCTCGAGCCTCGCTCACCCAGCGCCCGCTGCACGTCGAATCGACCTCGACGAGACCCGGCTACTGGCCGAGGTCGAACGTCGCACCGAGCAAGCACTGATCGAAGGGGCCCGGGCTGGCGACGAGCGGGCGCTCCGGAAGATCTACGAACGCCACAATGCCCAGGTTCGCGCGCATCTGCATCGGATGCTCGGTGTGATACGGGCCGGAGGAGCCGAAGCCGGGGTCGCGCTCAACCCGACAACCCCACCGGAATCCATAGAATGGGCGTTGCCACAACTAGATTACATCCTCGTTCTCAGCGTAAACCCCGGCTTCGGAGGACAATCCTTCATCCCAGAGATGATCCAGAAGATAGAACGTTTAAAAGAGATGACCGACCTACCAATACAGGTCGACGGAGGCATAAACGCCGAGACCGCCCCCCTAGTAACAAGAGCCGGAGCAACCGTCCTCGTAGCAGGCTCCGCCGTCTACAAAGGCGATCCAGCAGTAGAGATGCGCAAGATAATCGAGGCCGGACAGCAGGGATCCACCAGCGCTCATTAGGACGATTGCAGCATCATCCTATTTCGTCGGGGCATCATATTTGCAAGCAATAGACCAAGCGTTTCGGTGCATTCTCCAGATGTCTACTTTTCCAATTTCTTCATCGTATTCCCAAATCTCAACACCATTCGGGATTAGGTGACCATAGGTGCGACTATAGTATTCGACAAGAGTTTCTTTCTTTTTAGGGCTGTAATGTCGCAGTACGAAGAGGATTTTCCGGTAGTTTTCGGGAGCTAAGTGAAAGTAGTACATGGCTTCGTTCCAAACGGTCACCTTCGCACTTGGTACGTAGTCTCCTTTTGTCCACCTGTGGGATTTGCACTCTACTATTGTCCGTGGGGATTCTGATCCCAGATCGAAGCGACGATCTTTCTTCTTTTTGCCAACTCCTACTGGCAGTCTGAAATTCTTCTCTAATTCTAGGTTTTGTCGAGTAAAGATATTTCGGGCTACGTCTTCGAAATCTTTGCCTACCTGTGGATTGGAAGTTGAATCGACACGCTGAAAGTTACCCATTCCTTGACCTCGCCGCCTCCGCTGCCACGTGTCCAGCGAGACTTGTAATAAAGGTCTGCAGGCCGGTCATCTCCGATAGCTCGGAGTATCCGCCATCGTCAACGGAGATGCGCGGAGACAGGAGCAAGGTGGCTGTCGTGTATAGCTGCTCCTGAACAAGTTTGCGGCATAGAATATTGTATCGGTTAGCGTAGGATGCCCCTTTGTACTCGTCGAACACCGGGAAGTGGGGGGAGCTGGTCTTGACGGGAGCGCGGGACTCTTCGCAGTCTTCGACCAGTGTCAGCCAGCCGACGAAGGGACGAGGTATCTGCCCGAAAGCGTCTTCGCGATAGGCCGTCCACAGGTCGACCGCAGTGCCAATGGCTTCTTCCGCCCGGTTGTTGAAGTTGTTTCCGAAAGACGGTCCCACCTGGCTCTTGAACTCAAGGGCCGCGACGAGCCTGCCTTCGTTAATGACTAGCATGTCCCAGAGCTTCGTGGGACGGAAATATCCGGGGAGCGCGAGCACCCGGCGTTGGATGCATATTTCGGCTTCTTCCAGGCCGTTGAGGCGCACTACGTCACTTGTCAGAGCCAGAAAGCCGTCCATATTCTTTCCGGCGGTTACGCCAGCCCGTTCTCCCTGGTCTGCTTTGCCGCTCTCAATCTGCTTTTGCCGGGCGGCTTCACGGTTTCCCCAGAAAGCCTTTACGGCTTCCCGAGCTTTGTTCTCGAAATCCGCTAGGTCTAGGCTCATCGGTGCTCTTGCTCTGTGTCAATGCCTATTGCGGAGGCTTCTTCCGGGGTAAGCCTGTACAGTGCGGTTACGGCTCTGTTGCGAGCTTCTATGTTTCCCGAACAGGCGGAATCCGTGAGAGCTTCGCGGATACTCTCGGGAATTTCGGGCCACCGGGGGAGCCGGATGCGTCGTAGATACTGGGCTTGGAAGCGAAGGTAGCCACCTCTCATCTTGGTCGAGTATATGGAGACGAACAGCTTCGCGATACCCGACTGGAGCACCGCCCGCAGGGCTTTCAGATCCCACTCCGAGGACGTGATGAAGTACAGGTTGTGGTGCGGGTACAGGTGGCCTTCCTCGTAGACGATATGAGGTTCGCCTTTGATGTCCGGGATCAAAAGCTTCGGCTGCTTCTTGAGCTCCGGGTGGATGCGGTCTATAGTCCGATACCAGCCCCTCGGATTCTTCTTCGCGCAGTTGCGAGCCCGGACCTTCTCCTCATTCTGCTTGAAGTAGTGCGCGAGCCTGGGATAGTCCGCAAGGTTCACGAGCGAGCCGTCGTCGCGGAAAGGGTTGATCACACCGAGTCCCCGCCACTCCACGGTCCCGCCGTCAATGTCCCTGGTCATCGCCAGGGGCAGCTTGCGATCAGGTTCGACGTCCAAGCTGTCGTAAGGCCCGATGTACACACTGTCCGCCCCCGTTGCTACCCCGATCCCAACCTTACATCCCGCCTCTTCCAACGTGGGGAACTCCGACTCCAGGCGGCGTGCGACCTTTAACTGGTCGAAAAACCCAAGTATCCAGGGTTCGCGGCCCTGAGCAACACCCGAGACCTCCAACACGTCGCTTTTTTCAGGGATGTCTTCGGCGCCCATGACCCTTGCGAGTTCCGCGAGGTAATCGACCTCTATCCGGGGCCGGCGTGCGATCCTCGTAGGCCCCGGCTTCTCACGCCGAATCACGGTGATAGCCGGATACGCGATGACCTCGGAATGGAAGGCGGGCGTGTCCACCATGTCCACGTAAGCCGCCAGGTTATAATGGTTCGCCACCATAGCCCGTAGCGTACCGCCGTACCGGTTCTTCATCCAGCGATCCGCGCAGATAAAGCCCAGCGTGCCGCCCGGCTCCAGGTAAGCCAGGCACCGCTCGAAGAACGGCACGTACAGATCCGCCCGGTCGTAGATGGTGCTGTACCGCGCCCGGTACTCGGTCATGAGGCCGTCCGGTATGAGCTCCTGGCGCACGTAGGGCGGATTCCCAACGGCGTGGGTGAACGACCACGGCAGCTCCACGAGCAGGAAGTCTCCCTCGATGATCCAGGCTCCGAGAATCTCGTTCGCGTCCTCTTCGTCGATACTATGCTCAAGGAGCAGAGCCAAGAGCCGGGCACGGGTGCCCTCTATGCTGTCACCGTGTACCTCGACGGCCCGGATCGCACCGGAGAGGTCTCCAACGGTGTCGGAGCGTTCCGGGCCGTGAGCTTCGTACGCCGCCAGAAGCCTTTCCACGACAGGCGAGAGGAAGTCTCCGTTCCCGAACGATGGCTCCAGAAGCCGAAGTTGGTGCAGGGGACGATCCAATGTGTACCCTGCCAGATCCAGGATGAAATCGACCACTTCGCGCCGGGTGAAGATCGCACCCCGCGCCCCGGCTTCACCCCGAGCGTAGCTGCCCACGGCGTTGGAGAAGTCGAACATCGGTAAGGGCTCTTGCTGGGTCATTTTAGTCTGATATTCATTCTCTCAACCACAGCACAGATTACAGCTATGCGGTCGTTGTTGTCGGGCAAGCGTGTTGACACATCACGCGTTTGAAGTTTTTGTTACATCGCCAGACTTGCTGACATACCATAGTTCTTCATTGAAACGATCAGCTTTATCTTGTGCTTGTTTTTCAATCTCAGTATCGGACGATCCAAGTATTTTCTCAATCCACTCCACTGCATCAACAACGGAGTTCCATTCTGATCCTTCTGTTAGGTCTTGTTGACTGTGGGCAAGAGAATTCCGTAGCTTTTCGGCTTGCTTGAGCAACTTGTCGCCTTTGTTTTTACTTTCTATGTTGAGCGTTTGTCTCAAGCTTTCGCATTGCAACAGCAGATCTCTTTTGTCAGCGAATTGCACGCAATCAAACAGGCCAATTTCTTGGTTTCTTCTCTTGCGCTCTTCGTAGAATTCTTGCGCCTTGCTTAACCTTCTCTTAGACAAACTATTTTGCCAATTTTCTCCTCCATACTCCTCAAGAATCCAGAAATTCATGTGCATTTCTAGTAGAGAGATCAAGCCGAAAAGATATATCCTAGCGGGGGGTTTGTTTAAATCAGCTTGCGTAACAATACCTGAGACCACGGTAGACGTGAGTACAAAAATATGTTCCTGATCTCGAAAAATTTTGAAGAGATCGGCTAGAGGAGTGGACTCAGAAATAAGGGTGCCCGGTCCGAAAGTTAACAGATGGTCGCGAACTTTCCCGCATTCGAGTGAAGAGCGTTTAACGTAGCCTGTGATATGTCCATTTTCGGTTTCTTTGACCCCTGCGACATCAAAATCTCGCCTGTTCAGAAGACTTTGCATCTCTGATGCCTCGGCGAATTCGGGACAACATCTTAGCGGTTCGTGAATAGCTCTAACGGTAATTCCGCTCTCAAATAGTGTTCTAACCTCTGATAATTTGGTGCCTATCCTTCTGTAACCAGTGATAGGCGATATCCAGAGTTCGTGAGCCATACCCTTTACTTCAACCTCTCCTGACTATTTACCTAACCGAACGAGTGTTTATCTAGTAGAGCTAAACTTTCTGCCTAACAGACTTCTCAACTGCTTTTGGCAACTCAATCAAGACGAAGTAATCAGCCGGGTACAAATAATCTTCACTGCTTTCGTCTATGACCCGCAGATCGCCGTCTACTTCGGCATCTTTGTCGGGCAGCACCCGGTAGATCTTGTGCAGTTCCAGAGACGCAGGATACTCCGCGTTGTTCACGCAGACAGCGAACCTGATCTTCTCTTCTCTTTCTGCCAAGTTTTTACTCCAGGTATCGCTTTCGCTTTATTTCCCTTTTGCCGATGCCGTGCGCTTCGTACTAACGAACTTCGGCAAGCCGAATTCTACCATTGCCCAGGCGTATTCTGACTACTCCTTTTAGTTTGCGCCAACGGCCTCTGCAGTACAGACGGCGTAGACGTGAGACTTCCCGGATCGTACTGCCGATGGCTATAGTCTCTACGTCGGTGATCTCGCCGATGATCTCGAAGTCCATCGGGGCCGCTTCAGCTAGTCCCGCATCCGATCCAGGCCCGATAGTATCTTCGAGTTGTCGCGGCGGCTGGAACCTGTTTTTGTGGGGCGTTTGAGGGTCCAGCGGAAGTTTTTGTAGGGGTCGGGGGAGCCGTGACCGGTTCGGTGGGCGGCTTGCACGGCATCCAGGGCTTCGTAGACTTGCTCTTCGGGGATGCCTTCTATCTCGGTGCGGATGACGGCTATGGCGGGTGGCTTCGTGGTGAGGTTTCGCATTACGGAGAGGACGGAGGTTGCCGCGTCGCCGCGTTGTTCGCCGAAGATGTCGGTGCCTTGTTTGCCCATGAGGACGGGCGGGCGTGGGAAGCGTCCGAAGACGGGGACGGCGTAGTGGGCGTGACGCAGGAGGAGGCGACCTTTCTCTAGCTGGAGTAGCTCCTCGCGGGTGGTGCCGGAGAAGGAGCGGTAGCTTGAGTTTGTCAGTTCTTCGTCGCCTATTCTTCCGTAGAGGCTGGTGGCGGCGTTGCCTATTACTTCGTCGTCTACCTTGCTGCGGAACTGTTGGGCTCCAAAGAGAGTGAGGTTTAGGTGCCGGCCTCGGGCGGAGATGTCTACGAGAGTATCTTTTAGGGAGGAGGTGCGGGAGTTTCCGGCGGGAGCGTATTTGTTTAGTTCGTCCACGAAGATCACGAGTTTGTCCACGCCTAGAGCTTTCGCACCCTTCTCCGCCAGCTCCCAGATCTTGGATATTACGCTGGTCACGATGAGATCCTGGGGTATCCCCGTAAGCTGCGAGATGTCCACAACCCTTACTTCTCGATCCTCGAACGGCCCCTCGGCGCGAGGCAGCGCCCCGTGATCTACTTTGCCATGCGCGAGTAGACCGCCACACTTGTTTGGCAGCACCTTGAACCGATTTCGGACCTTCGCTATGGTCATGTGGTTGTGTCCGTTCCACGACGAGACGTTCTTGCCGTCCGCGCTGGCGGCCTCGAAGTAGTCGTCGATCTCGTCCATAAGTCGGTAGAAATCCGCCGTGGTCCGAACGCCTCGGTCCCGCAATTCCTCGATAAACCCCCGGAACTTGTCGTCCATGTCCGACGGCTCGAAGACGTAACCGGCGTAGGGGAGAACGTCCCCAAGCTCCCACACCACGGGATAGACGCAACTATCTTCGCCCCGAGCACTTCTCAGCGTGTTCAGCTTGCGAGCCGGGATGCCTTCGGCGTGAACGACGCGCTCGCCATCTTCCATACCGTAACGTAACGGAGCGAAGATCTTTAAGTTCTCGAACGGCTGCACGTCAATGCCTAGAGAGTCGTACATCTGCCGATCCTCTTGCGGAAGGCCCATCTGCCCGGCCCGTTCGTAACGCTCGGCTAGTTCCGGGTCGTCATCTGAATTGACTTCGACGGGTTTGTCCAGGAATAACAAGTCAGCGCCTTTGACGTTGAACATCAGGGCGGCGACCTTTTGTTCTTTGACGGTCTGGAAGGTGCTGGCGATGGTGAATAGGGCGTGGCTGGTCTTTGTGGAGAGCCCGCTCATGCCGGTGATGTTGAGGTGACCGGCCTCGGGTCCGAGCAGGTAGTCGCCATCCACGTATAGCGGCGTGCGTTGCGGGATTCCGTTCGTCTCGTTGCCGTTTTCGTGCAGGAGCATGGGGATGCGGTGACCGGAGAAATCTTCGGAGCCGAGCGCGTATTCTATTGCGGCGGCGGTAGCGAAAAAGACCGGGCCGGTACGAACGGGGCGTTTGGATTTCTTCTTCTCTTCGCGGTGTTTCGTTGCCAGGACGCGGGCCTTGAAGACCAGGATCTCGACTCGATCCGAGAGTGCCTCTAGCGCCGGGTCTCCATCGTAGGCGTAGAAGTCGTCGAGAAAGGATTGCAGGTCCGAGTAGCGTTGCGGGTCGTCGAGCACGGCGACGGCAGTAGCATCTTCGGCTTCGGCGGTGACGATGTGGCCGATATCCAGATTCTGGGCGGCGGGGGTCTCGGCAGTCCAGAAGAAGAATTCGTGGGCGGTGGCTGGTTTATCCTCGCTGGTAACTACGCGGCCTATGGGGCCAGCTTCGAGGTCCAGGAAGTTTTCGTGGAGCATCTAGGTTCCTCCGTTTGTCGGGCCGGACAAGAGTTGGCGTTCGAGTTTCGAGTAGGAGCGTTCCGCGCTTTGGACGAGGGGTTTTAGGACTTTCTCGACGTAGTGGATCGGGTAGATCATGGCGGGCCAGCGCGGGTCTGGTTTCGCCAAAGGGGCGCGTTCGGCCAGAACCCAGCGGCTGATCTCATCTATCTGCGAGGGCTTGGTGTCTCTTGGAGCTTCGATCCTCATGAGTGAACCTAGAGCGTCGGCGCCGCTCTGCTGGGGCCACATCCGCAGATACCATGATGTGCGCTGCTCTCCCACGCTGCGCCTGAGTTGCCAGTCCGGTATGAAGCTTGTGGTCCTCATCCCAGGTTCGAGGTCGAGGAGCATCCCAACGTCCTTGCCGACGAACTCCGGGCGGGCGACGCTTTTTATGAGGCCGACGGCCCTGCGGTTCGACTCCTTGATGTCTTTGAGTTGGCCGTCCACGGCGATCCAGGCGTCCGGATCGGCGAGTGTCTGGTCGTCCAATTCCCACCGCCGTAGCATCTCCGCTTCCAGACGTTCCCTGAGCGCCCGCACCCTGACTCGCGCTCGTTCGCGCATCCCAACGTAGTCCGAAGGGTCGGCATCGGCCATGTACTCGGCGGAATCAAGGATCACGTGTCCCGTAGTTGGGGCTTCTTCCGGGCCAAGCTCGGAGAAGCCAGCTTCGATCAGTAGTTCCCAGAAAGCCTGAACATCGGCGTCCCCGGCGCTTCGAGGCAGGATCACAGCCTGCACCACGACCGGAGCGTCTTCTAAAGACATGCGGGAGAACCTACGCTCGAAGCGGTTGACCACGACCGCCGCGACGGTAGCCACGATCAAAGGCGACATTCCGATGCGCCCCAACTCACGGGTACTCTGAACCCCATCCAGGAAGTAGCATAGCCGTGAAGTGCCATCATGTTCGCCCGGATGCCGCGGCCCCGGTGGCTCTTCTAGATGGTGCGGACGACCCGGCGGCGCATCGTCCTCCTCGTCCTCCGCTGGACGGTGAGCGAATTGCTGGGACTCCAGATGGACCGTCCCGGCACCGGCAGTCACATGGATACCCCTGCGACTAGCACTTTCCAGCGCCTGGCCGATGCGTGAGACGAAATCCGTTGAAGCGTTCCCCGCTAGCATTGCGGGCAAGTATACGCGGGACTCCGCCCGAAGACTATCCCTCATCCTCCGGCACGGGTACGGGCAACTCGAACTGCCGCTCCGCCAGCCCGACCGCCGACCGGAAGGCGCGGCGTTCTTCGGGGGTGTCGGCGAAGTTGTCGCGGGCCATCTTCAGGATCTTCTTGGCCTCGGAGCGCTGATCCTCGCCGTTCGGTATTTCTTTGGAGAACGCATAAACGAGGTCGCCATCTTCCTCGTAATAGAAGTGAAGAAAGATATTCTTCTGACGCCCCAGCCCGGTCATCGCCGCGTCTCCGGAGACTTGAGAGATATTCAAGAGTGTGGCCGCGCTCAAGTCTCTGCCGTCCATCGGATATACGGTGAATGCCAGGCGCACAACGGGACCGTAGAAGGTCTTATAGAACTCAAGTTGGCGCACGATGCGAGCCGGACCCCGGATGCCGTCGATCTCCTCCCGCGAAGCCGCCGCCACTATATGACCCTGCGGTGGACGCATTGACTCTCGCCCCTGCGTCGAGACCGTCCGCGCCTGTGGACCTCGTTCGCTCACTGCGGAAGCGATGCTCTGGCGAACGCGCTCCGGGAGGTCGAGTCCCTGACTCTTCTCCGTCAAGCTGAAGCTCCTTCGTCGCCGAATCGCTTGAAGAACCGGGCGAAGTATCTAACCGTCTCAAGGTAGTCCTCTATCAGGATGGATTCGTTGGGGGAGTGGATGCGGCTACCGGCGTTTGCGACGTTGCCGGTCATGATCGTGGGTATCCCAAGCTCGGATGCGAACAACGAGGTCGGCCCGCTCCCGCCGATCGTCGGGAAGACCACCGCGTCGTCGCGGTCGAGATCCCGCCATGCCCCAACCGCCGTCCGCACTACGGGCGAATCAACCGGCGTCTTCGCTGCCTCCACACCATGAAGATCCACAATCTCCACATCATCGAAGCCTCGACGGTCGAGATGCTCGCGCAAGAGCTTCAAGACTGGCTCCGGACTCTGGCCCATCACGAGCCGGAAATCCATCTTCACGAATGCCTCGCTCGGTACGATAGTCTTGGCACCCGGCCCCGTGTACCCGGATTGGATGCCCGCGATGTTCGCCGTCGGGCGCAACAGCAACTCTTTAAGGGCATCCGGGCCGGTGAGGTCGCGGTCGAAAGCTTCGACGCCCCAGAGCTTCTTCAGGGCGGCCTCGTCGAAGGGGATGTTCTCTATAGCTTCGAGTTCCTGTTCGGATGGAGCTTCGATCAGGTCTTCAAAGCCGTCCAGTGTGATGCGGCCATGCTCATCTTTTATAGTCCGCAACGCCTGAATGAGCCGCCAAACCGGATTCGGCGCGAGGCCGCCGTACATGCTGTGAAGGTCGTGCGATGCGCCCGTCGTTCGAAGCTCGACGTAGGCCATCCCCTTGGTGCCGCACTCGATGGAAGGTCTTCCGGCTTCGTCTTTCATCGCACCTTCCCACAGGCAGGCGTCGGCGGCGAGGAGTTCTGCGTTTGCCCGGACAAAATTTGCCAGGTTCGGGGAACCGACTTCTTCTTCACCTTCGATCAGGAACTTCAGCTTGAACGGTGGCTGACCGTGCTCCTCTATATACAACCGCAACGCCTGAATGCGAGCCATAACATCGCCCTTGTCATCCGCCACGCCGCGAGCGTAGAGAACGCCATCCCGGACGGTCGGCTCGAACGGTTTGGAGTCCCAGAGATCCAGGGGTTCCGGTGGCTGCACGTCGTAGTGGCCGTAAGAGAGCAGTGTTCGGTCTCCGCTTCCAAGCTCCGCGTACACGACCGGATGGCCGTCAGTCTCCATCAATCGGGCCTCGGCTCCAGCTTCTTCCAGCTTGCTGCGCACCCATTCGGCGCACTCACGGAAGCCGCCGGTCTCCTCCTCGCTCGCTGAGATGGACGGCATTCGCAGAAACTCCGAAAGCTCCTCCAAAAAGTTTTCTCTCTGTCTGTCCACACGCTGTTTTATATCCATCGGTAAAGCCTCCTCTATCCTCTGGAGAGGTTAGCAGTTTCGGGCGTTGCCGCCAGCTTACGGGACCGCTCGGACAATCGCCGGGCCGTGCTATATTGATGTCGGAGGTACATCCGTGGAGAAGATGCCCAACCAGGAGCGGAAAAATCGTTCAGAGCGTCGCGCTCGCAAGCGGGGCGATACGGACGAGTTTTGGGACGATATCGGCGTTGACATTGACGGCATGAGTCCTAAAGCCCAGGCCGTGACGGGCGTAGTTACCGGGGGTCTCGTGCTTCTGGCGGCGGCTACGGTACTGATAGCTGTTCCTCAGATGTGGTGGTTGGTCTTCGTTTTCGGATGGGCGGTGTTTCCAGCTTTTAGTGTTTTCGCCAGAGGTATCGCTGGTCTCGTGGACTCTCGCGAAGAAGCCTTGCCGGAGGGAACGCAGGAGAAGGAGCTTCTAGGCGCGTTGCAGCGGGGTGGGGAGTTATCGCCCGCTCAGGTGGCGATGAATACTTCGCTCACTGTCGCTGGGGCCGATGAGATGTTGCAGAGTTTGGCGGCCAAGGGTCATCTGGATGTTCGGGTGCGGGGTGGGGGAATTTTCTATAGTTTGTGGGAGCAGGTGGAAGGCGGAGACCCGAAGGGTTTAGAGGGCGGTTAGGGGGTATTAGCGGGATGGTGAGCATGATATTATTTGGACTCCGAAGGGGTTTCGGCGCGTAGAAACGACAGTTTAGGGTAGATACTTTTCATGGAAGATCGTCAGATACCAGAGACGCTCGAAGAGGCTTATAGGCTGCGGGATTCCTCCGACTCTTTAGACGAGAAGGATTTCTATCAGGAGCAAGTCTACCGGATGAGGCGCGAGGAGTACCGGTCGCGCGGCATCCGCACGGAGATTTCTTCTCGTCGTCGGGAGCGTCAGTCGTCTATAGAGTTTTCGCGCGAGATGTTCTTTCTGGAGGTATCGGAGATTTCCGGCGGTCGCGAGGATCGAAGGCGGGATCGCACTCCCAACCGCGAGGGTTGGTCGCCGCAACAGGAAGCTCGCCGCTACGCCAACCGGATCGACACCCACGCTTTCCTTAAACAACTCGCCTCCCCGCACTCGGGAGCGGTCGAGATCTACCGACGCAACTACGTCGAGCTTCTGCGGATGGGGAAATCTCCGAACGAGGCATACTACCTCTCACGGGTTATAGGTCTCGCCGACGAGAGAGAGTTTCAAGGAGCCCTCCGAAACGTCCGGGAGACCGGATACCCGAGAGGCCGGACGTCATACGCCGTGGAACGGGCGGCGATCCAGATACGTGACTTGCCGGGCGGCATGATCTTAATCCTAATGACCTTCTTCGCCTCGCTGTTCGCCTTTGTTTGGGCCACTCAAACCTGGGGTGACGCAGGCACCGGAACCATCGTTTTCGTTTCTCTGGGACTCATAGCCGCCGGTGGACTCATGCTGATCTCCGCCATCTTCATCGTCACCTTTATAAGATCCATCAACAAATAACTTTCCCGACGGGCTAAAGCTTTTCATCCCATTTGTCGATAACATATATGTAAGCTTTGAAAGCAAACAAAGAGGTTCTCGAATGACCATCCGTCATACCGCTACAATATTCCTGGCTGTCGCAATGGCGACCATCATAGCCGTAGGCTTCACAGCGGTGCGTCCCGAAGCTGCGGATGCCGCAAGCACTGTAAAAGTGAAGGGCTGCACCGGAAAGCGCGTCACCCTGGACTCGAACGAGAAAGTCATGCTCAACAAACACAACCGCATACGAGCCAACAAAGGTCTCAAGAGGCTCTGTGTCCATCCTGCTCTGCAGCGAGCTGCTGAAGCCCATTCTCTGGATATGATCCAGAAAGATTACTTCTCCCATAACTCTAAGAGCGGCACGACACCTTTCCAGCGCATGAATCAAGCAGGCTACAAGTACCGTACCGCCGGTGAAAACATCGCCTACGGCTCTGGGTCTTATGGTTCGCCGAGTAGAATCTTCGGACATTGGATGAAGAGCAGTGGACACCGCAAGAACATACTGAATGGCAAGTTTCGAGAGGTTGGAATCGGAGCCGTCAACGGCAATTACAAGGGTACGAACAACGTGACTATGTGGACGACGGATTTCGGTACTCGCTAATCGGAAAGATAGCCTCGGTTATCTTTGGGTTAAATCGAGCCTGAGGCTTGATTTTCACCTTCACTGCCTCTAGCCTTTGCGTCCTGTTAGTAGGACAATACAGCATCCACTCTAAGAACCTGTGGGTTTGCCGGGTGGATGCTAAGAGGTTGGAGGGAACATTTACGCCCCGGCGCCAAGAACGCTTACACCGTGGGAGACGGAGACTCGCCGCGCCACGCGCGAGCGTCGTGTTCGCAATAGAGTTCGTCGGCAAAAGCACCGTCGACGGAGGCTGATCCTATTTCTCGGCCTAATAGTCTTGATCCTGCTTCTCCTTCTCGTGCCGAC
The DNA here is from genome assembly GCA_041747155.1 of Rubrobacteraceae bacterium. Taxonomy (GTDB): domain Bacteria; phylum Actinomycetota; class Rubrobacteria; order Rubrobacterales; family Rubrobacteraceae; genus JACDDK01. The sequence goes on along the minus strand of JBGTFQ010000122.1, from coordinate 51 downwards.
CAAAGACTCTGAGCCAGTCTCTTCTGTACGGATACCGACCGTGGATGCCAG
>JBGTFQ010000121.1:0-23986 GCA_041747155.1 Rubrobacteraceae bacterium | reverse complement strand
GGGGTGAGACCCAGTAAAGGAAAGGTGGGCTCCTGTAATGGCCCAAGGAACAGTGAAGTGGTTCAACGATGAGAAGGGCTTCGGCTTTATCTCTCCCGACGATGGTGGCGAGGATCTCTTCGTGCACTTCAGCGGTATAGCAGGCTCGGGCTTCAAGTCCCTCGAAGAGGGCTCGAAGGTCTCTTACGAGGCGACCCAGGGCAAGAAGGGGATGCAAGCGGAGAACGTTAGCCCGGTCTAGACTCACACATTCACAACTGCGGAACCAAAGGGCCGGGCATCCCCCCGGTCCTTTGTCTTTCTCGAAACCGGTCAGCGCGTCAGTCTCCCATCCTCTCGAACGCAGCTAGAGCTTCCCGGTAGATCCGCGCCAAAGGCAGACCGCTTTTGGTTGCTAGTCTGGCGACATCGGCGTGTTCGGGGGCAGCAGTGAAATCTTCGCTGTTCAGGCTACCAACCTTGACGCGACATTTTCCATAGGGCAGCTCCACTTCAACGACACGCCGCTCGGCGACAACGCGGCTCATTCTCCGATAACGAACACCGAGTGAACCAGTCTCGTGCATCAACAAGCTCGCAAGCTCTTCCATCGCCGATTCGCTCACCAAAGCGCATATCTTGTACGCACCGCGGCCTTTCTTCATAAAGATTGGCTCTAGCCAGGCATCCAAAGCCTCTGCTTCCATAAGACGTTCCACTGCGGAGCCGAGTATCTCTCCCGAAGCGTCGTCTACATTCGCTTCGATCAAGACTACCTCCACAGATGAATTTTCGACTTCTCCGACGACGACTCGCAGAAGGTTCGGTGCGTGTTCTAGTTCAGCTTGTCCTGCTCCGTAGCCGATGGACCGGACCTTCATGCCTGGTGCTGTTTCGGTGAATTCGCCGTTGGTGAAAGCGTGCATGAGAGCGGCACCCGTTGGGGTGGTTGTTTCGCGACGTTCTTCCGTCCATCGGACTTTGGAACCTTTTAGAACTTCGAGCGTGGCGGGGCCAGGGACGGGAATGATCCCGTGAGCCGCTGACACGACTCCGCTCGCCATCGGCAAGGGGCCGCAACTCACGCTTTCGGCACCGAGTGATTCGAGTGCCACGCAACTGCCGACGATGTCCACTATGGAGTCAACCGCCCCGACTTCGTGGAAGGTTACGTCTTCGGGTGGGTGTCCGTGTACCAAACCCTCGGCTTCAGCCAGTCGTTGGAAGGCTTTCAGGGCGTGTTCCGAGGCTTTGCCTGGCAAGTCTGCGTTTCGAATCAGGGTTTGGATGTCTCTGAAAGTTCGGTGGGCGTGTTGTTCGGGGTGGGTTACGGCGACTTGGAGGGCTTGGATGCCGGAGACTTGTGTGGGAGTTGTTGCTATTTCGTGCGGGATTTTCAGGGTTTCGAGGTGGTTTTGTGTATTTTGGAGTGATGCTCCGGCCTGGATCAGGGCGGCCAGGGTCATGTCCCCGGACACCCCGCCTACGGGCTGAAAGTGTACGTGCGTTTGGGGTGGTGCGGGTTGGTCAGTCGCGACCGTTGGTGACCTTCCGGATCATCATTAGGCTTACGGCCATCACGACCGCCAGCAACACCATCGGACGAGGATCGCTCTTGACGGCATCGGTGAAACGCGAGGGATCTTTCTTGGACCCCGCCTCGCCAATGGCTTTGGCCTGCCGACGGGCGGAATCCGCGATGCTTTTGCCGAGGCCCGAGATAGCACCTTTGATCTTTGACTTTACTGTGCCACTAGCCCGTTGCCCTAGAACTTTTGGCTCGGTGTGCTTTTTGAGGTCGGTCATGTCGGGTGCCATGCGGCCCCGGATCTCGAACATTTCGCGCTCTATGCGCTCTGGTATCTCACTCATGATTTGAACTGCCCCTTGAACCACTCGACGTTCTGCTGAAGGGTACGGATGGTACGATGCGGTTTGGGATCCAAGCTCCTCAAACTACCTGCGCCGATACCGGCCAAAACCCCGCCAACTATCGCCAGTATAACAGAGACAATTAACGCGGAAAGCCACATCGAAAGCCCCAAAACCTCGTTCAACAAGTAAACCCCGAACAACGAGAAGAACACCAAAAACAACAGCGCGAAGACCGCTCCAACCACCAGCAACCCGATCGCGATGCCCGCCTGCCGAGCTACCGGCACAAGCTCCGTCTTGGCTAACTCCGTCTGCTTTGCGACAAGCTCCTGCAACTGAGGCCGCAACGCCTCAATGATCTCCTTGATACTCCGATCCGAAGGTTCCGGACCCTCCCGTAACTCCCTACTAAACTCCGCGACCCGTTCTCGTTGCTCCGTCAAGGACGCTCCTCTCTATAAAACCCGTTGAAGCCTCTAACTACCCTAGCCACGCTCCATATAATCCACGAACTCATCCACCCTCGCAAATCATAATGACTAACATAGCATATAGCACACACGACTTGCCGTATAATGTAACATGGGACTGAGACTACAAATGCAGTGGTATCGCTGTGGATGGGGGTGTTTTGAACCTATACGAGGCTCTGGGTATCTCATCGGGCGATGTCGTGGCGTTCGCCGGTGCTGGAGGAAAATCATCCGCGATCCGCCACATGGCCGCCGAGCTTTCTGACGCTGGTATGAGCGTGGTAGTCGCCCCGACGACCAAGATGGGACTTACGGAGATCGGAGACTTAGGGCCGCTGGTGGTCTCTGAAAGTCTCAAGGAGTTGCTGAACGAAACTCAGGAAGCTCTCGAATCCTCCAGCGTCGTTGTGCTCGGCGGAGAGCGCATCTCCAAAGACCGCATAGGCGGCGTTCTGCCGGAACATTTCCGGGAGATAGCTCGACTGGTCGATGTCGTGCTGGTGGAGGCCGACGGGGCTCGCCACCGCTCCATAAAAGGCACCGCCGGCTACGAGCCACTCTTGCCAGATAATGCCAGCCTTGTTGTAGCGGTTGGGGGCATTGACGCGCTCGGCAAGTCCGTCGACCCCGAAAACGTCCACCGACCGGAGATCTTCGCCGAACTAACCGGCGTCAACCTCGGTGGACGTATCACCGCGACAGCCTTCGCCCGTGCCCTCTCTAAAGGCTCTCTGCGCGAACTCCCCGCCTCCGCGCGCTCCGCCGTACTCCTCACCGGCGTCAACCCCGGCCAGACCATGTCCGATGCCGCCGTGGTAACACGCGAACTCTGGAACTCGGATGTCTCCACGGTCGTCTTCGCTAATCTATCTGGTGAGATCCCTCAAGTCTGGAAGCCGTAACACTCCAAAAACTCTATTGACCGGAGCGTCTCGCCGCTGTAGCATTGTGTTAGTTTAATAATACAATATTGTAGAGGATTGTAGAGGAGGTTGGTTTGGCGGCTCTGTGGATGGATGTTGATGGGCGGAGTGGGGTGCCTATTTACGTGCAGATCGTGGACGGGGTGCGTCACGCGGTGGAGGTTGGATCTTTGGTGGCTGGGGATCGGCTGCCAACGGTGCGGGCTTTGGCTGAGGATCTCACAGTTGCGCCAAACACAGTGGTCAAGGCGTACAACGAGTTGCAGCGAGCCGCGCTTATCGAGAGTCGTCCCGGTGTGGGTACGGTGGTGGCTGGAGATGTGGCGGAGGTTGCACAGGAGGCGCGTAGAAAGTCTTTCTTCAAGCGGGTGGAGTCCCTTGTGAAGGATGCGGTTGGGTTGAGAATTTCAGAAGATGAATTGTGGGAACACATGGACGCGGAGTTCGACCGCGCCCACGGGCGAGCGATGAAAGGGGAGGCGTAATGACTGAGGAGCTTACGCAGAGAGTCGCCGAAGAAGACGTGCGGGAAACTCCCGCAATAGAGACCGTGGAGCTTGTGGCCCGCTACGGTAGGAAAAAGACTGCGGTTGACGGCTTGGATCTCACGGTCCCTCAAGGATCAGTTTATGGATTTCTGGGACCGAACGGCGCGGGCAAGACCACGACCATAAAGACCTTGATGGGATTCCGGCGGCCAGATGGCGGTAGTGCGAGAGTGCTCGGTTACGATGTGGTGGAGGAGAGCGTCGAAGTGCGGGCGCGGGTCGGGTTCGCCAGCGAGGTAGATAGTTTGTACGGGAGTATGACCGTACCGCGCATCAGCCAGTTCTGTCGGGACATGAGCCGGGGGTGGGATCAGGACCTAGTAGATCGCTATATCGGAGTGTTCGGATTGCCCACGGACAAGAAGATCCGGAAGCTCTCCAAAGGCCAACGCGCACAACTGCAGCTATGCCTCGCGCTAGGCAGCGACCCGGAAGTCCTCATCCTCGACGAGCCAACCTCGGGCCTCGACCCTGTAGCCCGACGAGCGTTCCTAAAAGTCATAGTAGGTGAGGTAGCGGGCGAAGGGAGAACCGTCTTCTTCTCCACACACCTACTCTCCGATATAGAAGCCGTTGCAGATACCCTCGGAATCATCAAAGGCGGAAAACTGCTGGCGAGTGGCGATCTCGACGACCTCAGAGAGTCGCATCGCACCTTCCGAATCGTCTACGCAGACACGCCGCCGGACGAGGAGATCGAAGCCTTAAAGAAGCTGCCCGGTGTTCGGGAGACCGAACGCGAAGGCCGGGGAGTGCGCATCGGAGTGCGCGGCGACGTGCAAGCTGTAGAGCGAGCATTGCAGTCGCGGCCTCACGAAGTGCGCGACGTGGATTCCGCAGGCATGAGCCTCGAAGATATCTTCGTGGCCTACGTGGAGGAGGACGGCGATGCTCGCTAAAGAGTGGTGGGAAGCCCGGTGGAAGTTCTTTGTGGCGGCGGCAGTGTTTCTGGCTATCGTGGCGTTTGCTCCGCAAACATTCGAAGGGATAAAAGCGGATATTCAGAGAGAGATCAAGTGGGCGCAAGATGAAGAGGTGGCTGGAATGGATGGCTACTCTATCTACAACGTCGATCCCTCTTCGATTGGTCCTGATGGGAAGATCATGCAAGGGGAAATACCTGAAAAGGAGCGTCAGAGATTCGAGCGCGAGAATCAACGGTACATTGAGAGGATAAGCAAACCGGAGTACGTGGTGAACAGTGCAAAATGGGAGATCAAAGAGTTGCATCAGTTCGCCAGTTTTGGGATTCTGCTGCCGCTGGCCGGTTTGCTCGGCGTTGCTCTGGTGTCAGGTGAAGTGAGTCGAAGCTCCATCCTCTTATTGCTTCCCAAGCCAATGAGCCGGGATCAGATGCTGCTCACTAAGTACGTGGTGGGCGTGGTGTGTTTGTTGGTAGTGGCGTTGCTCGGTGGGATCGGTATTATCTTGTCCGCTCTCCTCCGCGGGTATCCACTGGCATCTGTGGAGGTTGGGTGGATAATGGGCTCCGCCGCTCTGACCTGGCTAGGTTCGCTCTTCGTACTGGGTGTCGCGCTGCTCGCCTCGGTGATATTCAAGGACGTACTGAAGACACTCATCGCCACCATCGTAGCCGTTTATCTGAGCATCTCCATCCCCGAGATTCTGCGGATACCGCTGGAGCTGATCTTCTGGACCGATGGATCTGGCACCCAAAGCTGGGCGAAGGTCGAGAAGTGGTACGAGTATTTCGGGTTCCTTCGTCTGACTAATTACTGGTCTTTCGGCGATCCATATGGAGGCGCATATGGAGGCCCATTCGGAGCTTTGCAAGTGAACTCCTGGCTATCCGTGGTGGTCTGTCTGGTTACCGCCGCGATACCGCTTCTAGCAGCGCTCTGGTTGTTCCGGCGCAAGACTTACTGAGAGGAGTGAACTTTGGTCCCTAAAGAGTGGCGGGATGCGCATTGGAAATTGGCTATAGGCGTGATGTTGTTCATGTACTTGATGGCGGTTGCGCCCGTACCTTACGAGGTGATTTCGAACGATGCGAAGAATCCGCCGACGGCAGGCCCGGATGGTTCGCCGATACCGGAAGAGTTTTTGTTGCCGGGAGATCCCGTAGAATACGCGATGCAGGATATGGGGTGGATCTACGGGGGTGTAGGAGCCCCGATTCTGGCGGCTCTCGCTGCATTTGTCGGGGTGGCTTTGATCTCTCGCGAGATATCGCAAGGCACGATTCTACTTATGCTATCCAAACCTGTTAGCCGTACTCGACTACTGCTGGAAAAATATGCTGTCGGAGCGGGTGCTCTGCTTGCTGCCGCGTCTCTTGGCAGCATCGGCCTTGCGATTTCCGTCGCCGTTCGTGGATATCCGATGAGCGAACTTAGCCTTACGGGAATCGCGTTCTCAACCATCCTGATCTGGCTAGGTTCACTCTGCGTACTGGGCTTAGCCCTACTGTTCTCAGTTCTTTTCGGCAGTGTACTAAAGAGTTTCATCGCAACTGCGGTAGCAGTGTACATGGTCTTCGCGTTCCCGCGAGATTTCCTAAACTACTCCCTGTGGGTCGAGTACCATCGACTCGGCGTGTCGGAAGAGTTTGTGGAAGGTCTCTCTCTGAGACAACACTGGACCAGCGAAAGCCTATACATGGGCGAAAGCTTAGGCTTTACGAGTTTTCTTGTCTGCGTGATCGCTGCCACAGTACCATTGCTCGCCGCACTGTGGATCTTTAATCGGAAAGCGTACTGAGCGACGGGTAAACTTCCTCGCGAGTTGAGTGAGATACCCAAGACAGAGTGCGCCGACGGACGTTTTGCCCCGAGCCCTACGGGACCGCTGCACGTCGGTAATCTGCGGACGGCTTTGCTAGCGTGGCTTTTTGCGCGGTCGGCGGGGGCTCGGTTTCTGGTGCGGGTGGAAGACCTGGACCGCTCGCGGGTGCGGCTCGGTTACGAGGAGGCGCAACTCGCGGATCTGCGGGCTATTGGAATTGACTGGGATGGTCCTGTCGTGCGGCAGTCAGAGCGGCTGGAGTTGTACGGGGAGGCGATCTCGCGCCTGGATCTCAGCGGTCTGCTCTACCCTTGCTACTGCACGCGGGCTGAGGTTCGGGCGACGGTCTCAGCGCCACACGGTATCGCCGCCGGTGACCGATATCCGGGTACTTGTCGGGACCTCAGCTCCGCCCAACGCGCCGAACGCGAGGCTTCCGGGCGCGTGCCAGCTCTGCGTGTTCGGGCGGGGGAAGCTCGGGTGTCTTTCGAGGATCGGCTGCTAGGCTGTTTCGAGGATGTGGTTGATGACTTCGTGGTGCGGCGCAATGATGGCGTTCCTGGGTATCAGTTGGCTGTGGTGGTGGATGATGCCGCGCAGGGTGTGGGCGAGGTGGTGCGGGGCGCGGATCTCGTCGATTCGACACCGCGACAGATCCTACTTCAAAGGTTGCTCGAACTCCCCACACCAAGCTACGCGCACGTGCCGCTCGTGCTCGGCCCCGACGGAAGCCGACTCGCCAAACGCCACGGCGCGGTAACGCTAGCCGACCGAACTGCCGCAGGAGAAAGTCCCGAAGAAGTCCGAGCTTGGATGGCCCGCTCGCTAGGTCTCGCCGAGCCAGGTGAGAAACCAACGCTCGAAGAATTGTTAGAGAGATTCGATGCAACACGGCTGTTCCAAAATCCCACGGTCTGGACCCCGAGTCGCGAGAGTAGTGGCGGCACTCTATGATAACTTTCCCTCAATGGAATACTTCGTAGAGACGAGAGGAGCCACAGGTGGACACGGATCGGGATCTAAAACAACTCCAGGCGACCATACAAGAGGAATTCGGAGAGAAACTAGTCGCTCTACGTCGGAACATCCATCGCGAACCCGAACTTGGCTTCGACACCGAGAAGACCGCACAGAAAATCCTCGAAGCCCTGGAAGGATTGCCGCTGGATATTCAGACTGGTGTCGCCCAGAACGGCATCGTCGCGACGCTCGAAGGAACGGGTGACGGACCCACGGTGGGTTTGAGGGCGGACATGGACGCACTGCCCATCCACGAAGCTACGGAGCTAGAGTTCTCCTCTACGACGGACGGAAAGATGCACGCCTGCGGTCATGATGGACACACGAGCATGTTGGTTGGGGCTGCTCACGCGCTCTGCGAAATGCGGGATCGGTTCAGCGGGACCGTCAAGTTCTTTTTTCAGCCTGCGGAGGAAGGCGGCGGCGGGGGACGGGTGATGGTTGAAGAAGGTTTGGTCGAAGGGTTGGATGCAATCTTCGCGTTGCATCTGTGGCCGGGTTTAGAGTTTGGGAAAGTGGCGACTAAGGGCGGCCCGATCATGGCCGCCGCCGACGCTTTCGAGATGGAAATCAAAGGCACCGGCGGACACGGCGCGATGCCCCACCTCTCCGCAGACGTCATCGTGATAGCCGCCCAAGTAGTTACCGCTCTCCAAACAGTCGTCTCCCGCGAAGTGGACCCGGTGCAGCCAGCGGTGTTGACCGTCGGGCAGATCGAAGCCGGTAGCGCGTTCAACATCATCCCCGAGACCGCCCGGATAGCCGGGACCGTCCGAACCATCGACCCGGACCTCCGCCAAAAGATGCCCGAACGCCTCGAAGCCCTCGCCCGCGGCGTAGCTAGTGGGATGCGCGGCGACGCGAAGCTCGACTACACTTTTTCCTATCCCGTCACCCAAAACGACCCCGAATCCGCGAACCTGGCGTTGAAGGTCGCCACAGACCTCTTTGGCGAGGAGAGCGTTGTAGAAACGCCCTACCCTTCGATGGGCGGCGAGGACTTCGCATTCATGCTTGAGAAAGTCCCTGGCGCATATGTCTGGCTCGGCGTCGGGGACGTGCCGGGATTGCACACGCCTCAATTCATCTTCGACGAGGAGATAATGCCACGAGGAGCCGCGCTACTCACCGCGCTCGCGCTGGAATCGCTAACGGGATAGACCCTTAGGAAATCGAGGTCGTTCTGCTTCAGCCTCCGGCGGGGCTGCGGAGAAGTTCGTAGGTTTCGGTGGCTCCCGTGAGTAGGAGCATTATAAGGAGGATCGCGCCGAGCGGAATCAGCGTCGCGGCTGCGGCTCGGTTCCATCGGACGCCCAGAGTTTCCTTGACGGCTACGGTGGCTACTACGGCTCCGTAGGGGATGGCTAGAAACGGGCCGAAGGGGATCCAGATGACGATCCCGATCCCCGAGACGTATCCTAGAGCCCGGAAGACTGGGCCGAATTTTGCGCCTGAAGGGGCTCCGTCCATGACTACCAGCACGAGTGCGGCGAGACCTGCTAGGAGTAGTGGGCCGAGGACAACGGCAACGACTAGGCCGACTAGTGGGGCGTAGATCAGAGAGTACTGGAAATCTGCGTTCCAGATCGCGGCGAGCGCGGCTTCGAGGATGATATTCAGGTACAGGACGACGGAGACAAAGAGCGCGGGACGGACATAGCCGCCGCCGGGGTCCAACTCCCTGAAGAACCGTCCCGGTGCGAGCCAAACTTCCCGGAGCGCGTCGAAGAAACTCTCCGGTGAATACCGTCCCGAGCCCGCGTAGTCCTGTCTGAAACCTCCCCGACGCACGCCCTACGAACCCTCGGGGTCTTCGCGTTCGACCTCGCCGACATTCGCTTCTAGAGTTAGTTCGCGGGCATCCTCGGCGGGTAGTTGGGTTACGATGTCTCCCGTGTCGACGAAGATCCGACCATTCCCCGAAAAGCGTCCCGCCACGGTCACATCCCCCGATTCCACGCTCGCCTCCAGCGTCCCGACTATGAGGTTCTGAAGATCCACATCCCCCGAGCCGACCTCAAGCTCCGTCTGTCCGGTGTCGGTCTTTATCTCGGATATCGACACGTCCCCTTGCGGCGCTTCGACTCTGACGGAAGCTTTTACTTTAGAGACCTGCACATCTCCGGCCTCGGCCACGATACTCACGGCGCCGTTCAACCCTGTGACATCGACATCTCCAGCCTCGGACTCTATCTCCACGGACGCGCCGGTCGGTACGCGCAGGACGTAGTCCGCGCCGGAGCCTCGTCCACCATTTGTTTGCAGAGAGACTTCGCCGCCCTCTCGGGCAATGTCCACCTGCACGTCGTTGGCGTTCTGTTTGGCGGTGGATGGATCTTTGCCGAGGGCGTGCTTGGTCGTCTCGAACTCGACCTTTTGGAGATCTTGCACGCCTTCGACGCTGATCTGACCAGCGGTGTTGGTCAAGGTTACCTTCGGGTCCGCGCCCGTGTCTACGGAGTCTGAAGCCGTTACGACTCCCGAGAGGTTGGTCCCCAGGGAACGCCACAGAACGAAAGCCCCAACGATCAGCGCGACGATTACCAGAGCGAGCAACGCCACGAGGATCCAAGTCCGCCCCGAACGTCTGTCGCGTCCGCCGGGTGTCATCTCGCGGCGGCGAGGCTGCTCGGTCATCGGATCGCGCGGTTCAGTCATGGACCTACGCGACCGTAGACATCTTCCAACCGGACGATATCCTCCTCATCGAACTCGCCGAAGGACACTTCCAGTATTCGTACCGGCATCTCGCCTTTGCACGAGAGCCGGTGTACGGTGCCTCTCGGGATAAAGAGTTTCTCCTCCCGTTCGGGGCTTAGGATCTCGCTGTCAAGTTCGACTGTGGCGCCTGCGTCGAGTACGACCCAAAGCTCGTCTCGATGGTGATGGTACTGGCGTGAGAGCGTGCCGCCGGGAGCGACGGTGATGATCTTGACGGTGCAAGGCAGGTTGTGCGTGTACTGCTCGAACCGGCCCCAGGGCTTGTCTACTTTTAATGATGGCGGATGCTGATCCAAGCTAGTCTCCTCTCTCGTTCGATCAGTTTAGACTATCCCCGCAAGGTTGTTGAGGTCTCTTCGCTGCACCGAACCGCCGAGCGTGTTTATATGACCTTTGTCAATCACCGGAAAAGGAGCGGCGTATGCCAAAGCTGGAAATAGAAGGTGTCGGAGATTTCGATGTCGAGAGCGGCAAGAGGCTCGTCCTAGCTATCGAGGAAGATGCTGGGGTGGACATCCTCCACCGCTGCGGTGGCAACGCCAAATGCACAACCTGCCGCGTCGAGTACGTCGAAGGCGAACCGGAGGCGATGACCCAGGCCGAACTGGAGATCCTCCAGAGCCGCGAACTACTCGGCGAAGTACGTCTATCCTGCCAGGCTGTATGCGACCACGACGTAACGCTTCGCGTATCCATGACCGTCACCTCCACAGAGTCCGAGAGCCCCGGAAAAACACCAGAATCGGAGATCACACCCGACCCCGAGTGGATCGAGAAGCCAGCCTAAGGGGTGTTCAGGGCCGGGCTCGTTCCGTGGCGAGGCGCAACGCGAGCAGTCCGAGCACAGTCGCCATAAACCAACGCTGAACCCTCAACCAGATCGGCCTGAGGGCGAGCCACAGCGCCAGCGAACCTGCGCCGAATACGATGCAGGTATTGACCGCGAGGCTCACTGTGATCTGGGTTAGGCCAAGCGTTAGGGATTGTGCAAGTACTGCTCCTCTATTGGGGTCCACGAACTGGGGGAGCAGCGAGACGTAGAGAACCGCGATCTTGGGGTTTAGCAAGTTCGTTAGTAGTCCCATTGTGAAGAGTCGTCTTGGAGGGTCGGACGGTAGTTCTCGAAACTCGAAGAGTGAAGACGCGCCGGGCCTAATAGCCTGCCAGGCGAGCCATAGCAGGTAGGCTGCGCCCGCCCACTTGAGCACCGCGTAGGCCGTTGGCACAGCGGCGAAGATTGCCGCGAGTCCCAGGCAGGTCAGGAGCAGGTAGCCGAAGAACCCGACCGCCACGCCAAGAAGCGACACCAAACCCGCTTTTCGGCCCTGAACGATGGAGCGTGAAACCAAGTAGATCATGTTCGGGCCGGGCGAACATACCATGCCGAGCGACACCAAACCGAAAGCGAGAAACGTTGTCGGCTCCGGTAGTGAATTCATCGAGTCATCCTATCAACATCAGCGGAAGTTTGAGATTACTTGCTCCGCGTATCGCTCGACTATTTCGGGTTCTTGGGCTACGCGGGGCAAGTACGTTATGAAGTACTGGACGCCTGTATCGACCATCGGTTGCAGGCGTTCGGTTATCTCTTCGGCGGTCCCGACTATGAATTCATCTGAGTACTGGTCGTAGCTTGTTTCGCCGCGAGCTTCTTTGGTGGCTTTCTCGGGGTTTTCGCCGTCGTCTATGAGGTGAACGTTGACGCTGGTAGAGCGTGTGATCTCCTCGTAGTCTCGGCCTTCGTTCTCGCAGTGACCTTTTAGCACCTCGAACTTGTGTTTCATCACGTCGAGGTCTCCGCCGCCGACGTTGCAGGCGTCGCCCCACTTGGCGACGAGCTTGAGGGTGACTTTCTCGCCGCCGCCCCCGATCCAGATGGGTGGATGGGGATTGCTGACACCTTTTGGCTCGTTGATGGGTTTGTCGATGCTGTAGAACTCGCCGTCGAAGACGGGCTCGTCCTCGGTAAACATGCGGTGCAGGATCTCGCAGGATTCCTTGAACATGCGCATCCTCACCGGTACTTCGGGGAAGCCGTAGCCGTAGGCTTTCCACTCGTGCTCGTACCAGCCCGCGCCAATGCCGCAGAGGAGTCGTCCGTTGCTCATTACGTCGACGGTGGAGGCGATCTTGGCGAGATGCGCCGGGTTTCGGTAGCCGTTGCAGGTGACCATCTGCCCGATCTTGACGTTCTCGGTGTCGCGAGCGAGACCCGCGCTTATGGTCCACGCTTCGAAGACACTGTTCATGGTTGGTTCGGGAACGGTGTGGAAGTGGTCGTAGACCCAGATCGAATCGTAGGCACCGGATTCGTCGGCTACTTTGGCGACTTTCGTCATAGCCTCGTACTGCTCGAAAGGATCCTCTATGCCGACGAGATCCATCCTCCAACCCTGCGGTACGAATACCCCGAAATCTACCGTCATCCGTGACCTCCTTATCGAACTTTGTCAACGCGGAGCATCTTACCTTCTAGCGGGTGCCTAACGCCAGATCCTGAGATTCCCTTCGAGCGTTCCGGCTGCGATGGCGATGCGCCCTTCTTCGTCAGTGGTGGAGGCTATGTTGCTGGCGAGGGTGCCGCCGAGTGGTATCTCCCAAGCGGTTTCGACGCCGTTCTCGGTGTGACGAACGGCTGCCAAACCGTTGTAGTTGTCGTTTGGTGCCAGTAGCTCCCAAGCCCCGTCGTCATCGAAGTCTCCGGCACGAGCCGCGTCGAGGTTGCGGCTGTAGATGGTGTGCGTGGGGTAACCGTCTCCGGTGGCGACCAGCTCTATATCTCCGGTTTCTCCGTTCAAGCGATAGAATTCGGTGATGGCTTCGAGGTGCGGGGTGCGGGTCGCGACCAGCTCGGTCTCGCCGTTCGGTCCGAAGGGTCCGGCGGCGATCAAGTGCCGCCATTTCTGGGGCTCGTCGAAGAATGGACCGGCGGAGATCAAGTTTCCGTCAGGAGCATAGACCGAAACCCGACTGCCACGCCCATCAACGCTCTCGGTTATGGCGAGCGCTTGACCCTCCTCGGTGTCGAACCAGAACGGCGCGATCCCCTCGAAGACACCGCCGGATTCGGGTGTTATCTCGCGGTCCAGGATGTATCCGCCGTTCTTGCGCTTCAGCACGCTCATGCCTTCGGCCTCCAATTCGTCGCCTAGCACGCCGTGCTCGTAGCGGCTGCTCGGTGACGTGAGCACGGCCATAGCGCCCTCGGAATTCTCGACGATTCGTCCATCCGGTAGAGCGGTGATTCCTGGTGCTTCGCCGGGACGGGCGGTGAACGCTCCGTCGGACCCGATACTTATGATGCCGGACGGAGTTTCCAGCGGATGCGTCAGCGCGGAGCCTCCGTTTGGTATCCGCAGCCGCTCGCCGTCGACGGTTACGGCTGGCGGCGCTCCCGGCGGCAACTCTGCGGTCGAGGTGAGCCAGTCGTCTACTCTGCCGCTCTCGCCGTCAAGGCGGAAGGCGTCAACGCGACCGTCACCGTAGGCCACGGTCCAGCCAGTGTCTTCTTCGAGCGGCGTGCCGACCACCCAGAGCGGCGTTCCGGTGAGCGGCACGTCTATGGGCTTGGCGTTCGGCAATCTTCCCTCGCCACCCACCACGCGATTGCCAGAAGCGTCGCCGTAGGTGAAACCGCGAACCAAGTCTGGAGTCTGTGGCATGGCCGGTGGTGTGGTCCGCCACGGCTCTGTAGGTTGCTTGGATGTCTCGGGCTTCGAGGTCTGTTGACGTTCCGTGGACTGTCTCTGATCCAGATTCTCGGCCACGGTCCCAGAGTTCGTCTCCCGGTTGTTGGAGCATCCGATAGCGACCGTCACGGCGCAGAAGGCCACGAGTAGTAGAAGTGTCTGTTTTATACGCGCCATCTCGATGGGTTGATTCTAGCTCTTGGAGAGGGTTTGGCCCCCGTCGGCGGCCCGAGCGACGATGAACAGCAGGTCGGAGAGTCGGTTTAGCACGCGACTGGCGTGTGGGTGCGGAGTAGAGCTTGTCTCGCTGGCTACCAAGCTGCGTTCGGCACGGCGGGTCACGGAGCGGGAGACATCCAGCAGAGCACCGAGGCGGGTTTGGCCGGGGATCACAAACTCTTTCGGGATTTCCGTTTTGTCTCGCCACTCCTCCAGAGCCGCGTCGACGAACGCGAGGTCCGACTCAGCCACGAAGTTATCCTCGTTCGGCATCGCTAAATCGCCCATGACTCGATAGAGCAGGCGTTGGAGGTCCAGGATCAGGGCTCCTATCTCCGTGCTCCCGTCATTATTCGCCTCGGCCCGGGCGAGACCGAGGGCGGAACTTGCCTCGTCGATGTCGCCGAGCGCGGTAATACGCGGGTCTGTTTTGCTCAGGCGACCGCCACCAAACAGCGTTGTGGTGCCATCGTCGCCGCGACCGGTCGAGACCGGAGGATTGTTCTCGCTCACTGGAAGCTCCTTCTTTTGAGAGTGGACCTCGAACGGTAGCCCGTGGAGAACCGCCGCGCAAGCCAACCGTGTTTGGAGGAGGAAGTTCCACTTCCCCTCAACCCGTATACAATACCCCGCAGATGAGTGATTGGACCCGGACAGACTTCGACGTTCGGCGGCTTGCGCCAGAAGAGACCCGTGAAGCGGCGGGTCTCCACGAGCGCGAGTTGCCGCACGAATTTTTGACACGCTTCGGTACGAAGTTTTTGGCGCGTTACTACAGAGCATTTGTCGAGAGCCCTGACGCGGTCGCGCTTGCGGCGGTCGATGCGCGCTCGGGGGAGTTGGAGGGGGTCCTGATCTCGACCCTCGACACTCGCGCTCACTACTCGAACCTTGTCCGGCTTTATGGACCGGCGCTGGCCCGAGCCGTGGGTTTGCAAGCTCTGCGCCACCCAAGCTTGGCGCGGGATCTCCTGAAGACTCGACTTCTGCGATACGCTCGCGGCATCGTACGAAGCTTGGCGAAATCACCGAAATCCACGCAAACGGACGACGAATCGCCAGAATCACCGGCGGAGCGCGTAGGTTTTCTGACCTATGTGGCGGTTTCCGGGGAGAGTCGCGGTCGTGGCATAGGGGGAGCGTTGCTCGCGGCCTACGAACGGATGGCTCGGGAGGCGAACTTGGACCGCTTAGAGCTCGTCACGATGACGGATGAGCGAGGCGCGGGACCGTTCTATATCCGGGCCGGATGGACCTACGCCGGTGAGCGCGTCAGCCGGAGCGGCGAGCGTTACGCCCTGTATATCCGGTTTCTGGAGGATTAGAGAAACCTCCCCGACGACCACGGAGGTCGTGGGATAGAATCATCCAACTATGAACTTACGGGTTAGTTTTCCTCTCACATCCGACGGGCCTCTGGGCAAAGCGCGAGCTATCGCGGCGGACCATTCATCTTATACAGTCGATGGTGTGAACGGCACTTCGCGGGTCGGGGTGAGCCTCGTTCTACCGGCGGACTGGCGTATGATCGACGATTTCGCCGCGTTGTTGCGGAATGAGAAAGCCGCTGAGTACGAGGTGGACGGCGCGCCGGTACCGGCGGCGGAGATCTTCTCTGGTCTGCGGTGTTTTATCCGTAAGCAGCGAGCCGAAAAATCCGCCAAAGACTGGTGTACGCCTGCTTCGCTAGCGGATCGGCAACTATTCGGGTGCAAGCAGATCCACGTCTACGACAACGACCATCTCACGAAAAGCTCCTGGTACGCCTTTGGGGAGATGGGCGACGACGGTATCTACAACGTCGACAAGGAAGCCATCACCGAGCGCGTCATCTCCGACCTGGGGCCGTGCGTGCGATGCCCGATCCTGGACCTCGACACGACCGCCGAGTTGGTCGCGAGCCTCCCAGAAGAGATCGACGCGAGCCGCGACGACAACTGGAATTATCGCGAGGATGGCCCGCTCCCCAACTGGAAGGTCGTGCGCTCCCGTGGTGGCGCGAAGCCAAAACCCGCCGACGACGAAGATAAGCAGACCTTGCTCGAACGCTTGGCGAAGAGCGTCAGGAGCGGTGGCGTTGGAGTAGCGGCGGCCAGTGGGACCGCGCCCGGAACCCGCAATGTACCGGCCACGCGCTACGAAGATGTGGGCGGGATGCGCGAGACCATCGAGCTCGTGCGGGAGTCGGTGGAATTGCCGATCACACACCCCGAAATCTACAAGAAGCTCGGCATTCGGCCTCACAAAGGAATCTTGTTCTACGGTCCTCCGGGGACGGGCAAGACTTTGCTAGCTCGGGCGGTGGCGAGCGAGTGCGGAGCCCACTTTATAGCGGTATCGGGGCCGGAGATCCTGAATAAATACTGGGGTCAGAGCGAGGCTAAGCTGCGGGCCGTCTTCAACGAGGCGCGGGCCAAATCCCCATCCATCATCCTGTTCGATGAGATCGACTCCTTTGCCTCCTCCCGCGACGCGATGAGCGAGTCCTTTGAGGCGACGCTGGTCTCGCAACTGCTCTCCCTCATGGACGGCATGACGGACCTCGGGCGTGTCTGCGTCGTCGCCACGACGAACCGACCAGGAGCCCTGGACGCGGCCCTCCGCCGACCCGGTCGCTTCGACCATGAGATCGAGGTGGGACTCCCCGATGCCGAAGCGCGTCTCCACATACTCAAAATACACGCCCGCAAAATGCCAACCGCCCCGAGCCTCGACTTGCGTCAACTAGCCCAGACGACCAACGGGTACTCGGGCGCGGATCTCGAAGCTCTATGCCGCGAGGCCGCCCTGGTGTGCATGCGGCGATCCATAGATCTCAAAGACTTCGAGAAGCGGATCGGCCAGCAGCAGTTAGGAACCCTGTCCATAACAACCGCAGACTTCCGCAACGCCACAAAGCGCGTCGGTCCAAGCATCCGACGCTAGGCGACGGCCTCCGCCACTACTGAAGAAGTGATCCCACGCGCAGCCCGCAGAGCTTCCGGTGCGCGGGAGTACAAGTCCGGTGAAAGCTCCACGCAACACGAGGGATTCTTGGGAAAGTCCACCCGTCGAAACAATTCGCGCAGGGGTATATCGCCCGCGCCTGGTGGAAGATGTAAGTCTCCCAAGCCGTAGGCGGCATGCTCGGAGACCGGTGGTACGCCGGAAAGGTTGCTCCTCCGCAGGTTGTCATGAATATGCAGGTGGCGGACGAACGGAGCCGCCGCAGCGCACGCCTCGAAGTAATCGAAGCCGAAGACACCCGCCGCCAACGCCGCATGACCCACGTCCAAGCAGACGCCAACCGCTGGATGGTCAACCTCCGAGATCCCCGCGGTCAACTCTGCGGGCCAGACGGAATAATCGTAGATTTCGCCTCGTACTATCGGCAACTCTGGATAGTAGTTCTCGACGGCTAGTGTGATCCCCAATTCGTCGGCCCGGTCTCCGGCTCTCCTGAGAGCGGCTCGCTCGGCGGTTAGTTGTTCCGCGATGCTATGCCGGAAATCCCGTGCTCCAATCCGTTGCCCGGCGTGGCACACAACTGTATGGGCCCCGATCTCATGGGCGAAACGTAGGCTCGCATCTAGAGTCTCGCGCTGAAGATTTGGGGTTGTCAGGTCCATCAGGTTGATCTCCAGCGGAGCATGGACCGTGTATGCAAGGTCCGCATCCAGGAGTAGATCGCGTATCTCTCTCAGTCGGAAAGCGTCGAGGCCACCGCCGAGGATCACACCGAGGCTTTGAGGCCAAATCTCCACAAAATCCGGTTCGAGGTTGCGAGTGAACGCTAGGTCTTCAGCAAGTTCACGGGTTCCATCCAGACGTACATGTGGCAGATGGATGCCCACGCTAGAAATAGCCATACGATAAAGCTCCTTCGTGTCTTAGAGCCGACCGTCGATCAGTATAGGCGTGGATTCTGGGATCAAAGTAAAAGGAGCGTTAACGGTTAGTAAACCTTGCGTGCAACCTAACCTGTAGAATCCTCGCATAGTGGGCTAGAAGAATCGAGGATGGAGAAGATGAGCAGCTACGAGGATTACACGCGCAAATCCGAAGTCTACGACAAGACGCGAGAGCCTGTTGGAACCGTGATCTCGGTAGGCGCTCTCGCTCAATCCCCCGCGCCTCTAAGTGAGATGGTCCTACTGGACGCGGGTTGCGGAACGGGAAACTTCTCGCAAGCGATGCTGGAATACGTCGGGCGCATCGAGGCGGTGGACATGAACCCTGGCATGCTAAATGTCGCCGCCCGGAAGCTGTCGAAACCTCAAGAAGAAGGCCGCATAGCGTTTCACTCCGCCGGAATAGACGACATGCCTTTCGACGACGCGACGTTCGACGGAGTTATGATCAACCAAGTCCTACACCATCTGCCCGATGAGCCTTCGCAAGGCTTTCCCGCCCACCAACAAGTGTTTCAAGAGCTCGCCCGAGTCTTGAAGCCGGGTGGCGTCCTTGTGGTCAACACCTGTTCCCAAGAACAGTTGCGCCACGCCTACTGGCACTACTATCTGATCCCCACGGCCTCCGATGCCCTCCGAAGTCGCTACGCGCCGCTCGAAGATCTGACTAAAATTATCTCTGAATGCGGCTTTACACATAACGGAAATTTCGCCCCGCTCGACGCTACGGTCCAGGGTGAGGCGTACTTTGATCCCCGTGGTCCATTGAAAGAAGACTGGCGAGATGGAGACTCCGTTTGGTCCCTGGTAAGCGAAGACGAACTAGCACGAGCCTCCGCCAAACTCCAAGAACTCGATGAAAATGATGCGTTGGAGACGCACGTCGCCCGTAACGATGCCCGGCGGCCCGATATCGGCCAGATCACGGTTCTAACAGCCATCCGACAATAGCTAACCAATCTGGATTTAACATCAATGTTACATTTCGGCTATACTGGACATTCCGGTTACATGTTGGACCGTAAAGGGGCGGTCCTCCTAATCCTGGATTGAATGGAGTCGAGTTGGATAGAGTCTATGCTGCGTTGTCTCGCGTGCCGATTTTCAAGAACGTGCGACGAGAAGCCGTTTTGATAGAGCCGCTTGGCTCGCTTACCAACTCCACATTCAAGGTAATGATGCATGATGAAGCATACGCTTTGCGTCTGCCGGGGAAGGATACTTCGGATTACATAGATCGAACCGCCGAGGAGCATAACGCACGGGCTGCGACTGCCGCCGGGGTGAACACTAACATCGTCTATTTCAACGCCAGGAATGGCACGATGTTGTCTCGGTTTGTCGAAGGGTCGGCTATGACCGTGGATCAGTTTGTGTTGGATCCCTCCTCGACCGTCCGGGTCGCACGCGCTCTGAGGAAGGTTCATCGGCTCTGTCCTGTGTTCCAGACGCGCTTCGATGTATTCGAGATGCTCAGTAAATATCGGCGGATATTGCGTAGGACGCCCATGCCGGTATCCAGGGACCGTGCGGTTTGGAGGGGGGCAGAGAGGATACAACGCGCGTTCGAGGCTTCGCCCGCGCCCCTGGCGCCGTGCCACAACGACCCGTGGCCGGGCAACTTTGTGGACGCGGGCGAACAGCTGTATCTGATCGACTGGGAGTTTTCCGGGATGAACGATCCGTTGTGGGATCTCGCCGACCTCTCCGTCGAAGCTGAGCTAGACCCCGAACAAGACCGAATCCTGATGGAGACTTACCACGAAGGCCCGGTTCCAGAGGTGCTCTACTCCCGGCTGGCGTTGCACAAGGTAATGAGCGATCTCCTGTGGTCTTTCTGGGCTTTTATCCAGGTCGCAAACGATAACCCGAGGGACGATTTTCCGAGCTACGCCCTTGACAGATTCGAGAAGTGCGAAGCTCGGATGAGCAGCCCGGATTTCCAGAAAGACCTCGACGCCGTGCGCGGAAGCCGGAGGCGAGATGCCTCCAAGCACATTCACCAGAACAGCTCGGAACGCAAAATACCCGTAATCCGAGATTCACGTCGGGATGATCGCAGGGCCGTGAACGCACCTACACTAAGAGGCGCGTAAGCGATAAGTGCGCGAGGTTGACGAGTCCCTGTAACTACTCCGGCGACGTTACGCCTGGTTCGTTATCGCCGCGCATCAGACGACGGCGGGCGGTTTCGCGCCCACCTACGGCCCGGACGTGTTCGGTGGCTTTCGCGAGGCCGAAGACCGGCATGTTCGAGTAGATCGCCTCGTAGCTGCCCGGCTGGACCATGTACGTCTCGTGGAATATGCCGACGCTTCCATCGCCCCCGACGCTCCGGTTGAACCGCTGCCATGCCGGAAGATGCGGGTCGTTCCGGTCGCGGGCGAAGCGTTCCAGATCTTCGAAAGATCGCCAATACTGAACAAGGGCTGGCCCTCGCCAATAAAGAAAGACTTCGCCTCCGAGAAAGCCTTTCTCTGGATGAGCGTACAGTTCTTTTAGCATCGGACCCATTGCACGCAAAGTCGGGAGCCATCTTCTCACGGCAAAGATGTTGTTAATCCTCATCCCGATTATGAACACTACGAATGACTCGTCCATCTTCGCCGTGTACCTGCCCTTGATTATGCTCATGAGGATTCTGATCTTTCCTTGTCCGCCACGTTATGCTCCTCTCTGTTTTGCATCATCGCGAGTTGTCAGTGAACTTTCGGACGACCCTCTGACCAAGCCGATGCCAAGTACTAGAAGGCCAACGGTCAACGAGACCGAACCGACGTAGGCCAGGTAGATCATGGTGTTCGGCTCCGTTGCTTCCGGTGAGAGCACCGAGAGGAAGAACGCCGCCGGTAGCAATACCGCTGAAGCCGGAATGGAATGCCGGGCCACCGACTTCATTCGCACCGAAAGTTTCGCCTCATCTACGTATCTTAGCGTCACTAACGAGAGAACCAAAAGCACCCCCGCGTGAGCGTGACCCGCCCGCCACAAGTCCTGGCGCAACTCATTGTCAGCATATCCGGAGTTTCCGATGAGCAGCGAGAGGATACTCGCGCCGCCATAGACGACGGTGGGCAGCAGGATTATCAACACGCCTGCGGTTAGTCGCGATGCCCTACTCAAACCGCTCCTCCTCTTATGCGCAGAATCAATTGGCAGCCACGAGAGTCGCTGACACCCCTAAAAAGAGACACAATGGCGAGAAGAAGAGATCG
Organism: Rubrobacteraceae bacterium; assembly: GCA_041747155.1. GTDB lineage: Bacteria > Actinomycetota > Rubrobacteria > Rubrobacterales > Rubrobacteraceae > JACDDK01. The sequence goes on along the minus strand of JBGTFQ010000121.1, from coordinate 2,689 downwards.
TCCCATCGCGCAAAGCGCGTGCCTCTAACCTTTTCTAGAAAGCCAAAGAACTTGAAGTCTCCGACAGTTCGCAGAAGGAACGCCAGCGCCACGGCCCACGCACTCCAGTAGAACAGGTGCGCAGGCAAGGAATTCCCCCACAAATCGAGTCGTCCTAGCAGGATCAACGCTGCCGAAACCAGCGCCACCGCGATCAGAAGCGTTGCGAACGGGGGTGGCGTAAACATCCGGCTTCCATCCTTGGCTTCGGGTAGAGCAGCCGAAAACCCCCAACGGCCTCCCGCCGCCCAGTAAGCGTGTAGCGCGGCTATCGCCAAGAGCAGGACCGAAGCGAAAACACCCAACGCGCCGATCATGCTCCCAACTCCTTCACTTGCCGTGTCACATGCCGAGCTTCAGTCTCTCCCGTCTCATCCGTGCCATCCCAAAGAGCATAGAAGATGCCACCTCCCCTTACTCTAACCTCTAGATGTCCGCCCTCGGATAACTCGCCGAGTCGCCGTTCCGCCTCAGCCACCGTCATCGAAGTCTCCGCCGCAGCACCCACCGCCGAAACTTCACCCTGCTGACTCAAAACTCTCAGTAACTCCCGTTCCTGATCCCCCTCCGAAACCCGCGTCGGCCGAGATTCACTCAAACCCGCCAAACCGCTTCCAAGCATCCCGAAAGCCGGAAACGCCACCCAGAAGTAAGTCGTGAAGATCCACCACACCGGAGTGAACGCCAACACTATCCCGGACAAAGCTACCGGAGCCAACACCGCGAGCGCCACCGCTACTCTCGCTCCCGGACTCATCTTCTGAACGTCGAGCCCGAACATCCCAGGGTGTTGCCCGTTTGCGATGCCCGTGCGACTCCTACCAAATGACCCGCCACACATTCCGATCTCCTCCCGGACAAATAACTATTTATGTCGACTACGACATATGTTACTGTAGAGGTAACTAGTAGATATGTCAAGAGTGACATACAAAAATTCTGGAGGGCAATGAAGACGCTTGGGTATGCGATTCTGGGTTTGTTAGCTCAGGAGGAGTTGAGTGGGTACGATCTCATGCAGCGGATGAAGGGTCGGGTGGGTAACTTCTGGAGTGCGGGACACAGCCAGATCTACCCGGAGCTAGCCCGTCTTGAAGCGGGTGGCTTAGTCACGCACAGCGTCGTCAAGCAGCAAGAGCGCCCAGACAAAAAAGTCTACGAAACAACTCCCGAAGGACTAAAAATTCTTCGCGAGTGGGTGACGGAGCCTCCACCCGCCAACGCCCCGAAGGACGAGCTAGTGCTAAAGGCGTATTCCGTTTGGCTAGCCGACCCGGAGAAAGCCACGAAGCTCTTCCGGGATGAGGAGACGAAGCACAGAGAGCAACTCGCGCGCTACAAAGAGACGCGCTCGTGGATGGAGCGCGAGTCCAGCGGGGATGTACTGCGACCCGAATCTCCGTGGTTCGCTGGTTACGCGGCATTGCGGCGAGGACTCATCTACGAGAAAGGCTACATCGAGTGGTGTGGGTGGGTCGCGGATTCCGTGGAAGGAAAACAAGAAGATCCTCCGAAGCGAAAGAAGAAGAAAGGCAAAAAGAAGAAAGGCGCGTAACGAAAAGACGCTTCCTATAGAATCACGCCGCAATCCACGTTCGGAGGAGAATTGGAGCTACGCAAATATCGGGAAGAGGATCACGCGGCACTGGCCCGCCTCGGTGTGCTGGCTTTTGGAGAGAGCGTTGGCGAATGGTCCGCCTATTTCGACCCCGAAAAGAACCCCCGCTTAAAGTCCGAGCAAGTCCACGTGGTGGAAGAAGACGGCGAGACGCGAGCGAGCGCGACGGTGCTGCCGATGAAATCCTACGTTGATGGCGTGCCGCGCCCAATGGGTGGCGTGGCGGCGGTTATGGCGCATCCGGCTTACCGGCGGCGCGGCCACGCGGGGCAACTTATGCGTGGAGTGCTGCGAGACATGCGCGAGCGAGGAGTGAATCTCTCGATGCTCGACCCATTTTCTCACCCCTTCTACCGCACCTTCGGGTACGAGTTGGCGATGGAGACTATCGAATATAGTCTCAAGCCTTCAGCGTTGCCCACGAGTACCGAGCAGCGGAACGTTCGAGCGTATCGGGAAGGGGATCTCCCCGGCATGATGCTTCTTCTGGAGAGTGAAGCCGCCCGCCATCCAATGTGCGTCAAGCGCAGCGAGGATCGTTGGAGAAGCGAAGAATTTTGGGGCGAAGGCGACCGAGTATTAGATGCCGTCGTCCTGGAACGGGAAGGGAACTTGGAAGGTTACATCCTCTACCGCCAGAAGACTCTATCCGGCGCGAAAACGCCTCGCGTCGTGGAGGTCGAGGAATTAGTCGCCTCTACACGGGAAGCGCGGGCCGGATTGCTCTCCTTTCTCGCCTCATACGACTCGGATGATTTCGGAGTTTGGATCTCTACTTCGAGAGGGACACCCCTTCATCCGTACCTGGCGGACTCGCACGTGGAGGCCAAGGTAGAGCCCGGTCTCATGCTGCGTCTGGTGGACGTGGAGGGCGCGTTGCGTTTCAGGTCGTTCCACGGAGAACCGCTGGTTCTGGATGTCTCGGACGATGTGATCCCCGAGAACGCCGGAGAATATACCATTGGCGATGGCGGGATCGCGCGGAGCGCAGAGTCCGAGGAGCGAGTCTCACTGGACGTTCGGCAGCTCGCG